>JAURZO010000247.1 GCA_030653405.1 Zwartia sp.
TCAGGCCCTTCTTGCGTGATGGTGGCCTGCGTAATGTCAGCCGTCACATCGGGTGTCAGATAGCGAGCGGGGTCGTGGACTTCGTAGAGGATTTGTTCGCGACCTGTGCGGTCATCCACCAGACCACCGGTATTGGCTGCCTTAAAGACTGAGAAGCTGCCATCCGCACGAATTTCTGCGATCGGAAAGCCGATGCGATCCATGCCGGGAACAGATTTTTGACCAGGGACGCTGTAATAGCCGCCAGAGACTTGTGTGCCGCACTCCAGCATATGTCCGGCCATCGTGCCGCAACCCATTTTGTGCCAATCGTCCATCGACCAGCCAAAGTGCGCAATCGCAGGACCGAGTGTGAGCGATGGGTCCGAGACGCGACCCGTCACGACTATGTCTGCGCCTTCTTTTAGCGCCTCAGCAATCTCGAAGGCGC
Organism: Zwartia sp.; assembly: GCA_030653405.1. Lineage (GTDB taxonomy): Bacteria > Pseudomonadota > Gammaproteobacteria > Burkholderiales > Burkholderiaceae_B > Zwartia. The sequence continues at coordinate 431 of JAURZO010000247.1, forward strand.
CGATGTAAGCATTGGCGCTGACGACGCGCGCAGGGTCGATATCAGAGCCGAGCTTGTTCAGCAGAAATTTCAGTTGTTCCGGTTGAGTCAGATCGTCGCCAAACACTACGGCGATACGAGGCGTACGCAGATTTTGCTCACGTGCGAGCGCAAAGATACGTTGGGCGGCGGCCTGCGGGTTGGCAGCGCCAAAGTTGCTGACAATTTGAATCTTGTGATCGAGACAGCGCTTGAGAACCGGGCCGACAAGGTCGGCGAGCAGTGGCTCGTAGCCCATCGCTGGATTTTTGCACTTTTCAATCTGAGCCAGCGCAAGCGTACGTTCGGCAAGTGTTTCAAAATTGAGGATGCCACCCCCTAAGGCGATCAGAGTATCGACGACGGGACCCGCGCCATCGGTGCGATCACCGGAGAACCCGGTTGCACAACCGACATAAAGAGGGGGGTGGGTAGTGTGTTGAGAACTCATTTTTTTGCCTGATTAGTGAGGGTGACACCCGCAATCACAATGGCGCCACCTACGATCATCGAGAGGTAAATGGGCTCATCGAGGATCAAGTAGCTTAACAATACGCCAAAAACGGGCACCAGGTTCGTGAAGACCACTGTGCGCGCAGGACCGATTTTTTTGACCCCTTCGTTATACCAGATGAAGGCGATGGCAGAGCCGAACGAGCCCAGGTAGAAAATCGTCAGAAAGCTTTGCCATGTCAGCATCTCTGCACGCAGGGTGTGTATTTCGGTCAGTGCGCCTAGCGCGAGTATCAGGGTGCCCCAAAGTGTTGCGTAGGTCGTGGCTGCAATCGGTGACAGACCCCTCAGGGCGAAACGGCTGATCACGGTGTAGCCGACCCAGCTAATAATAGCCGCCAGCATGAAAAGCTCACCCCAACCAAAGGATTGCAACAGGCTTTGTGTTTCGTTCAAAATGTCGCCGCGCGTGACAATCGTGAGTGTGCCGATCAAGGCCAGAGCGATCCCTCCCCAGCGGTACGGCCCCAGTTTTTCCTTCATGATGACTGCGACGGTCACGGCGACCAAAATCGGACTCAGCGCGACCAGTAGCGCTGTTTTACCTGCAGGCATGCGCTGCAGCGCACCAAAGAAAAACAAGTTGTAGAGTGCGATGCCGGTAATACCCAGCGCCAGCGTCACCCAAATCTGGTTCCGACTGAGTCTGGGTAAGCCTCCCTCGGCCCGGTAGGCAATCAGCAAGAGCAGTAGTGACGCGACGATGAATCTGCCGGTCGCGACGCTGAGCGGCGGCATTGTTTGCATGGCAGAACGGCCTGCGACAAAAGTGGCGCCCCAAAAAAGTGCGCATAACACCAGCTTGACGTAAGCCACTGTGTTGGATTGTTCGGCTGGCGTTGGGGTTATTTTTGAGACGGATGACACAGAGGTAGAGCTCAACTCACCACGTTGACAGGCGTACCGCTGGCAAAAGCATTGAGGTTGCCCACAATGCCATCCATCAGGCTGCGCATGCCGTGTTCGTTTGCCCAAGTGATGTGGGGCGTGATGATGAGGTTGGGTAAATGCATCTGTAAGAGGACGTGTTCGGCTGGAGGCGGTTCGACGGAAAGAACATCGAGCGCGACTCCACCAAGGTGACCGCTCAGCAGTCCATCGGCCACAGCCTGCTCATTAATCAGTGGTCCGCGCGCAGTGTTGATCAGCATCGCGCCTTGTTTCATTTGCGCGATCTCGGCATATCCGATCATGCCTCGGGTGGCTTCGGTCAGAGGGCAGTGCAAGGTGATGATGTCGCTTTGCGCCAGCAGAGTTTCAAAACGCACGTAGCCGGGGCGGATCTCCGGACGATTGCGGTGTTCGCCAAACAGCACGTTCATCCCCAGGGACTGCGCCAACGTGGCGACTTCAGTCCCGATGGCGCCACGGCCAAAAATGCCGAGTGTGGCGCCGCGTACATTTAATACCGGCGCACCGTGCACACAAAAGTGAGGGGAGTCTGGCCAAGCCTGGCGAGCATGGGTCTGGTAGTAGGGAAGCGCTCGCCGCAGGGCAAAGATAAACGCGATGACTCCTTCGCCGACGCTTTGTCTGGAATAGCCCGGGACATTAGAGACGATCACGCCGTGTTCGCGACACGCCTGTAGATCGACGCAGTCATAGCCTGTCGCGGCGACACAGACAAATTTCAATTTCGGCAGTTGTGCCAAGATTGAGGGAGTCAGTTTGACCTTGTTGGTGATGCAAATGTCGGCATCGGCAAGCGCGCGCACCACGGCGTCCGGATCAGGCGCGGTGGCGGGCAGGTTGACCCACTTGCTGACCCACTCGGGAATCGGGAGCGGAGTTGGAATGGTGTCGCTATCAAGAAATACGATCTGCATGGTTACACTTTTGCCCAGATGTGGTCTGATGTCTCTTGCCGGGAAACGGCCAGTACGCATTAAATCATGTTGCATCGCCGTTATGTTGCCTGTTGCCGATTGTGAGTCGTTTCAGGTGAGATCGGAACTATGTATGCGAATGTTGCTCCAAACCATAAAATGAGTCGGTCTAATGTAAATCATGAGCCATAAGAAAAAAATGAGCTTTAAAAAAGTCAGCGCCCTGTTGGTATTCGGTGCTTTGGTGAGCGCGGCTGGTCTTTGGGATTCTGACCAGACGCCGCTTCAGGTATTACCCGCGGCGCAGGCGTCCGGCACCTACAGCCTGACCGGTCGGGTGGTGCAGGTCTCTGATGGTGACACGATTAATCTATTGGTCGAAAAAAAGCAGGAACGTATCCGCTTGGCCAGCATTGATGCACCCGAAACAGCCCACGGCAGTGAGCGCCCGGGCCAACCTTTTGGAGAGGCCTCGCGTAAAAATCTTGCGCAGTACGTCGCCGGAAAAACGCTGACAGTAACGTGTTTTGAAAAAGATCGATACGACCGTCACATCTGTGACATCCCCGTAGAGGGAACGACGGCCAATCGCTTGCAGGTCGAGCAGGGGATGGCTTGGGCGAATCAACAAGCTAAAGGTAAATATCTGCGAGATAAATCTCTGCCAGATCTCGAAAAGGCGGCGCGTCAAAAGAAATTGGGTCTGTGGTCAGAACCCGGCGCCGTCTCACCCTGGGAGTGGCGGGTCGTGTGTTGGAAAAATAAAAAGTGCGCTTGATGCGATCTCACGCAACAGGGCGTGTGCCAGGGTTCGCCCGCTTGCCTGTCAAGGCGGGTGGGTGGCTCCTGACGCTATGCGCCGTGCTGCTGACGGGTTGCGATCAAACCAATAGTCCCTATGTGGCCGGTGCTGAACGTGAAAATGCGCTGTATACCGCGTTTACGCAGCGTTCTCCCAAATATCTGGATCCCGCTCGATCCTACTCGACCGACGAAACACCATATACCTACAATATTTATGAGCCGCTCTATGGCTACCATTATCTGAAAAGGCCGTATGCGTTGATTCCGCGGGCCGCGAGTCAGGTGACGGAGCCGGTCTATCTGGATCGGCATGGCAAGCCTTTGCCAGCCGATGCTCCGCCTGGTGAGATCGCCGAGAGCGTCTACGACATCCCCATCCGTCCTGGCATTTTGTATCAACCTCATCCCGTGTTCGCACGGCAAGCGGACGGTCGGTTTAGCTACTGGCCACTCAGCGCAGAGGAATTGAAGGACAAGTTTTCGATTCCGGATTTTCAACACACGGGCACCCGCGAATTGACGGCTTACGATTATGTCTATGCGCTCAGGAGGCTCGCGAGTCCTCGCGTGGCATCCCCGATTTTTTCGACCTTGGCTCAGCACGTGGTCGGTATGGAAGCCTACGGCAAGCGACTCCGGGAAGTCGACGCTGAGTTACGCAAGGATCTGCCCACCGGCACGCGGGATCTGCCTTGGCTTGATTTACGCAGTCTTGGATTTTCCGGGATCGAGGCACTCGACGAGCATACGCTGCGCATCCGTGTCAAGGGCTTATATCCTCAGTTCAAATACTGGCTGGCCATGACATTTGTTGCGCCGATACCCTGGGAAGCAGACCGTTTTTACAGCCAGCCGGGCATGGCGCAGCGCAATTTATCACTCAATCACTGGCCCGTGGGTACGGGTCCCTACATGTTGGTCGAGTCATTGCAGAATCGTCGTCATGTGCTGGCGCGAAATCCTAATTTTCGCGGAGAGCCTTACCCTTGCGAGGGTGAGCCCGGCGATGCGGCTGCCGGCCTGCTTGCTGACTGCGGCAAGATGACGCCTTTTATCGATCGAATTGTTTTTAATATTGAAAAAGAAAGCATCCCCTTGCAGGGTAAGTTTCTGCAGGGTTATTACGATATTCCGCAGGTCGATCGTGGCGATACCGGTGTCGCGATGCTGGTCGCGGCCAGTGACTCTGCTGACAAAGCCTCTCTGTATGCCAAACACGGTATCCAGTTACCCACGACGGTTGAAGCGCAGATGCAGTATTTTGGTTTTAACTGGCGCGATCCGGTCGTGGGTCAGGGCGACACACCTGAGCAGCAGATCCGCAATCGCAAACTCCGCCAAGCGTTAAGTATTGCGTTTAACTGGGAAGAGTTCGTTGCCATTTTTCAAAATGATCAGGCGCAAGTCGCCTATGGGCCTGTACCGCCCGGCATTTTGGGCTATCAGGCTGGGGCGGCCGGCGTCAATCGCGTGGTCTATGACATGAGGGACGGCAAGCCGCAGCGTAAGTCTCTCGATGAGGCCCGGCGTTTGTTGGCCGAAGCGGGTTATCCGAATGGACGTCATGCGGTCACGGGTGATCCGCTCGTCTTATATTTTGATTCCGCAAGCGGTGCAGGGGGGTCTAGTCCCACTCTTGACTGGATGCGTCGCCAGTTTGCGCAACTCGGCGTGCAACTCGATGTGCGCTCGACCGACTACAACCGTTTCCAGGAAAAAATGGCGCGCGGTGTGGCGCAAATGTATATGTGGGGCTGGGTGGCAGACTATCCGGATGCGGAGAACTTTCTCTTCTTGTTATATGGTCCGAATGCCAAGGCTGGCAAGGGGGGTGAAAACGCCTCTAATTACGTCAATCCTGAGTATGACGCCTTATTTGAAAAAATGCGCGACCTGCCGGATGGTGAGGAAAAAGCGCGCATCATCGGGCAGATGATTCATATCCTTCAGGAAGACGCACCGTGGATGTTTGGCTTGTTTCCAAAATCAGGGGGCGCTTATCAGCAGTGGGTGGGTAATGCCAAGCCCACTCAGATGGTTCGTAACACCTTGCAGTACATGAAGATCGATACGGCGTTACGGGCAAAGAAGATTGCCGAATGGAATGTGCCTGTTTGGTGGCCACTTGGCGTGTTGATCGCCTTGTTGGCGGCCATTCTTTGGCCTGCGTGGCGTGTGTTGCGCAGACAAGAACGGCTCAATGCGTTTGGAGAGCAAACGCAAGAAACCCCCCGGCAGGAGCCGCGACCATGATTGCTTATATTATCCGGCGCTTACTGTACGGCGCGCTGATTTTGGTGGGCGTCAATCTGTTTACCTTCGTCTTGTTTTTTGCCGTCAATACGCCTGATGATATGGCACGCCTCGCGATTGGCGGGCAGCGCGTGAGTGCCGATGCAATTGAAAAATGGAAAGTGGATCGTGGCTACGACAAGCCGTTGTTTGTAAACACCGAAGCCGCAGGCATCAACAAATATACCGACACCATTTTCTATCAACGTTCGGTCCCTTTGCTCAAATTTGATTTCGGTGCCTCGGATGAAGGACGGGATATCGGTCGAGAAATCGGTGTGCGGATGTGGCCGAGTTTGGCTTTGGCGATCCCGACTTTCATCCTCGGGCTTTTGGTCAGTATTGCGTTTTCCTTGTCGCTGGTCTTTTTCCGCACGACACGCCTCGATTTCTGGGGGGTTGTCTTATGCGTGCTGATGCTGTCGATCTCTGGTCTTTTTTACATCATTGCCGGGCAGTGGCTGTTTTCTAAGCTTCTGCGACTCGTCCCTTACTCAGGTTTCGCTTGGGGTTGGGATGCGGTCAAATTTTTGGCTTTACCGATCTTGGTCGCGATCATCTCTAGACTGGGACCCGAGGCACGGTTTTACCGCAGTCTATTTCTTGAGGAAATTGGCAAGGACTATGTCCGCACAGCACGTGCGCGCGGCCTGAGTGAACGCGTGGTGTTGTTTAAGCATGTACTGCGCAACGCCATGTTACCGATTTTGACGGGAACGGTCTCAGCCTTGCCTTTGTTGTTTATGGGCAGCTTGATCGCCGAGTCTTTTTTCGGGATCCCGGGCTTGGGGAGTTACACCATTGATGCGATTGGCGCTCAAGACTTTTCGGTCGTACGCGCCATGGTGTTTCTGGGCGCGAGCCTGTATATCGTCGGTTTGATTCTGGCGGACATTTCCTACACGCTCGCCGATCCGCGCGTGCGTTTTGAGTAGCCGCCATGCCTAAAATCGTTTTCCTCTGGACTGATATCGCGATCTTCGCATTGTTTGCTGCGACGCTGATCTACGCCTGGCATGTTTCGCGCTCCCGCAATTTGCGTGCGACATGGTCCAGGGTCGCCCGCAGTGCGCCGGCCATGAGTTCTGCGGTGGTGTTGTCCGTATTTGTCGTGATTGGCTTGCTGGACTCCATGCATTTTCAGCCGCGCTTGCCGCCTGTTGCGGGTGCGCCCGCCAATGCTGCGCCGGTATACGCACCCAAAGTTGTGTCGGTGCTCGATGCGTTGCTTGAGGACACGGCTTTTGTCCGGCCCGAAAAAACCTACTCCGCGCCCTTGGCTTGGCTGCAATTCACCAAAGAGTCGGTGTTGCAGGAAGGGGGCGCACCTACACGTGATTTTCCGCGCCTGCGCTTTGGTGGCCGACATCTCACGGATCCGGCTGAGCAATGGGGTAGCGACATTGTTCGACGCGCGGGCTTGGGATCTTTAGCGGGTCTCCTCGTGGCGTTGTTCGTCTCTGGCTTGACGGTGTTGTTTGTAGGGCAAGGATCGCGTGTAGAGGTGGCGCGGCAGATCTTGCGGGGTGACACCGAGCTCCCGTGGCGTGCCATGTTGATCACGGTCTTTGTACTGTGTCTGCTGCTGGGAATTGTGATGGGGTTGGCAACGGGTTATCACGTACTCGGTACGGACCGTACGGGCAACGATGTGCTGTGGCAAGCTCTGAAAAGTATTCGCACTGCCTGGGTCATCGGTAGTCTGACGACTGTGGCGATGCTGCCGCCAGCGCTGATTCTTGGTATTTCTGCGGGCTATTTTAAAGGTTGGATCGATGATGTGATCCAGTACGTCTACACCACGTTGACCTCGATCCCGGGCGTGCTGTTGATTGCAGCGTGCGTGCTGATGATGCAGGTGTATATCGATACCCATCCCGGTTTGTTTCCCACTGCCGCTCAGCGTGCCGATCTTCGTCTCTTTTTACTTTGCATGATTTTGGGTTTGACGGGCTGGGCCGGCTTGTGTCGGCTGCTGCGTGCCGAAGCACTCAAGTTGCGCGAACTCGAATACGTGCAGGCTGCGCGCGCGTTTGGCATTTCAAATTGGCGCATCATGGCGCGGCACTTGCTGCCAAACGTCATGCACATCGTGCTGATTACGGTGGTGCTTGAGTTTTCTGGTCTGGTCTTGTACGAAGCCGTATTGTCCTATCTCGGGATTGGTGTCGATCCAAGCATGAATTCCTTTGGCTCAATGATTGAAAAATCACGCTTCGAAATGTCGCGTGATCCGATGATCTGGTGGAATCTGCTTGCGGCGTTCATTTTTATGCTGGCCCTGGTGCTAGCGGCCAACTTGTTTGCAGATGCAGTGCGCGATGCCTTCGATCCACGTTCGCGGATGTTTCGTCCCAGACGCTTTAATCTTTTTACAAAGAATCGTGTGCCCCAGACCGGCGCAGTACTGTCAAACATCACTGACGCTGCTGCTGCGGCTGAGTCAACGCAAGACGCTGACAAGCACCCCGAGGCTACGATTCTCAAGGTACAAGACCTCGATGTGGTGATTGATACCGGTGACGCCTGGCGGCATGCTGTACAAGCGTTGGCGTTGACGGTGCATCGTGGTGAAACATTTGCGCTGGTGGGCGAATCTGGCTCTGGCAAGAGCATGACGGCCCTGGCTTTAATGAGGCTATTGCCGGAGGCGTTGCGCGTCACGCAGGGTCAAGTTGTCGTGGGCGGCATTGATATCAACACCTTGTCCGAGTCCTCGATGCGCGCAGTGCGAGGTGGGCGAGCTGGCATGATCTTTCAAGAGCCGGGTACGAGCCTCAACCCTGTTTTGCGCGTTGGCGATCAGTTGTGCGAGGCAATTGTCGCGCATACGGATTTACGTGGTGCTGCGGCCCGCGGCCGAGCTGTGCAGTGGTTGCAACGTGTTGGAATTCCTGACCCAGAGCAACGCATCGATGATTACCCTTTTCAGTTTTCCGGTGGCCAAAAACAACGCATCATGATCGCGATTGCCTTGGCCGCAGAACCAGAGTTGTTGATTGCCGATGAGCCGACAACAGCCTTGGATGTCACGGTACAAGCTCAAGTGTTGAGTCTGATCCGCGACATCCAGCAAGAGCTCGGTATGGCGGTTTTGTTGATTACCCATGATTTAGCCGTGGTGCGTGATGTGGCCGATACCGTCGCGTTGATGCGTTTCGGTGAAATCGTCGAGACAGCGCCTGCAGAGCAGTTTTTTAGGGCGCCTAAGCATCCGTACGCGCGAGAGTTGTTCGCTGCGATCCCAACCTTTGCCAAACGCGGCCGGCCCCTGAGCGCCAATGTGGCGAGCCGAGAGACGCAGAATGTTTATGCTCAGAGTCCCGCTGCAAGCGAAGCGCTTCGCCTGGTGCAACAGCCCGCAAATTCCCAAGCGTATGCGCCTACGCATACCCCCACAGATGCCCCCGCACTGAGGGTGGAGCAATTGGAGATTGGCTACCCCATTCGCCGGGGCTTGCTTCGCAGACAAGTGGGCGTCAATCAGGCTGTACAAGATGTCAGCTTCACTTTGCAACGAGGCGAAACGCTCGCACTTGTCGGTGCTTCTGGCTGCGGCAAAACAACGGTCGCCAAGGCCCTGCTGCGATTGCTCGACTCGTCTGCGGTGATCAAGGGTACCGCTAGATTGGGTGAGCAGAACCTGTTGACGGCCTCTCGCCAGGAGATGAAAGCCCTCCGGCGACGGATCCAGATTGTGTTTCAAGACCCCTTCGCCTCGCTTGACCCAAGGATGCGTGTGCGGGAAATTTTGCATGAAGGCATTGCCGCACTGCGCCCCGAGTGGTCGGCTCAACAGCAATCTAAGCGCATTTCAGCTCTCCTGACGCGCGTGGGTCTGCCCGCTGATGCAGGCGATCGTTACCCCCATGAGTTTTCTGGAGGTCAGCGGCAGCGTATCGCGATCGCCCGCGCATTGGCCGTTGAGCCCGAAGTGTTGATTTTAGACGAACCAACTTCCGCGCTTGACGTGTCGGTACAAGCGCAAATTCTTGATTTATTGACGGATTTGCAAAAAGAGACCGGTATGGCCTACTTGTTTATTACCCATAACTTTGGCGTCGTGGAGTATCTGGCTGACCGCGTAGCCGTGATGGAGGCGGGTAGGGTCGTGGAGTTGGGGGCGGCGATACAGGTGCTTCAAGCACCTGAGAGTTCGGTCACACGTGAATTGCTCGCTTCTGTGCCTCGTTTAGGGTGATGTCTTAGCGTTCAAAGTCAGTCCGTTATACTTTGTAAGACTTGTTATTTTTAACTTTACCCTCAGATCAGGTGTATGGGACTCAAAGTTTTCGATTTGCAGTGTGAGCATGGCCATCTTTTCGAGGGCTGGTTCAGCTCGCACGAAGATTACGACGCACAGCAAAGCCGTGGAATATTGACGTGCCCGATGTGTCACAGCGCCTCAATTGAGAAGCGCCTGTCGGCGCCCAGACTCAACGTAGGTCATTTTGATGCCGAGCCACGCTCAACAGAGGGCGTGAGTGCTGGGGCGAGCGCAGCGCGAGAGACTGTGTTGGCATCCTCTCCCGAAGCCCTCCAGCTCGCTCAAATTCAAGCCGCCATCATGCAGCAGATGCGCGAGTTGGTCCGCAATACTGAAAACGTCGGGTCGGGTTTCGCCGATGAGGCTCGCCGCATTCACGAGGGCGAGTCCGAAGAGCGCCCGATTCGTGGCACAGCGACCATCGAGGAGCGTGAAGCGCTCGTCGAGGACGGTATTGCTGTGGTGGCTTTGCCAGACTTTCTAGACGCCGATCACTTGCAGTGACACCGGTCGCAGTGAAAGCATCCAGCATGCCCTGCCGTCCTGATTGCGGCGCCTGTTGCATTGCCCCCTCTATCACTAGCCCAATACCAGGTATGCCTCACGGTAAGCCTGCTGGTGTGCGTTGCGTGCAGCTGATGACTGATAATCGCTGCGCGATATTTGGGCGGCCTGAGCGCCCTGCCTTTTGTGGAGGGCTTAAGCCTTCTGAGGAAATGTGTGGGGAGGATCGGGAGTACGCGTTGCAGTGGCTTGGGGAGCTTGAGCGTGTAACGAGTTACATAATGAAACAGACATAGTTGCGAAGTTCATTCAAAATAATAAGGATTAATTTAGGAAATTTTGAATGACTTTGAATACATCCCACCGACTCTCTGAGCCCGCCCCTCCACATGGACCTGCATTCAGGACCACGCCACTATCCGCTGATAAAGCTGAAATACGCGCTTTATTAATAGAGGGCGCTATTTCTCCTAAAACAACTCGTTTGGACAATAACTTTATTGAAAAGCTTCGCCGTGAGTCCAAAGCGAGGATGAGCCTTTGAGTGGTAAACCTCTATACCTTAGTGAGGTAGCTCGAATAGATTTACAACATGCTCTTTTAAATTATGAGCTACAAAATGCCGGACAAGTGGTGGATGGGTGTCTTGATGCGCTTGCTAAGGCTTATTTGCAAATAAGTACGTTTCCGAAATCAGGATCGACGCGAACAGGCAATGAAGTCAATCTTCAAGGGTTACGTTCATGGCCGTTGACTAAGTATCCGTATCTGCTCTTTTACGTTGAAGAGAATGACCAAATTGACTGTTGGCGTTTGCTTCACGAAAAACGAGATATCAGTGCTTTCTTAAACGCATAAAAAATAGGCGACAACTCTGTTGTTAGCGGCGGTCTGAAAAAGCACATAAATGGCTTTCAAGCGCGCTTTTTGGACCAGGCAAAGGCAAGCGCCAATAGCAGAAAGACA
>JAURZO010000251.1 GCA_030653405.1 Zwartia sp.
GTGAGCAGACTGAACGCTGACAACCAGTCCCACCAGCCACCAGAATACGCACGACCCGAGACGGGGATGCCTTGCACCAGCGCGCCCAAGGCAACGCCCTGCGCAAATGTTGCAACCAAAGAGCCGCCAGCGAACGCCCAGTCCCAAATATACTTGCGGTTCTGACTTTTCCAGCGAAACTCGAAGGCGACGCCACGAAACACGAGCGCCAACAACATGATGAAGATCGGTGCATATAACGCGGGCATGATGATCGAATAGGCCAGCGGAAACACGGCAAATAAGCCGCCGCCGCCCAAGACCAACCAAGTCTCGTTGCCATCCCAGACGGGCGCAACTGAATTCATCATCAGGTCGCGTTCCTGCTCAGACTTGGCCAGGGGAAACAGAATGCCGACCCCAAGATCGAAACCATCCAGCACCACGTAGGCCAGCACCGCAAAGGCAATCAGTCCCGCCCAAATCAAGGCATAGTCGATGCTCATGTCCGCTCTCCTTCGGCGCCACGCAAGCCCGTCTGAGCGCTCTTGGCGCTCAGCGTCGGGCCGGGCACAATCCCTGCCGCACGGATCGGCTCATGCACAGAAAGCTCTACTGCTCCTGCCTGTGGGGCTGTTTTCATTATTCGCAGAATGTAATAAACACCTGCGCCAAACAGAGAAAAATACACCACGACAAAAGCTGCCAAGGAAAAGGCGATCGCCGTTGCATCAATGGGCGAGGCGGAATCCGCTGTTCTGAGCAAGTTGTAGACCGTATATGGCTGACGTCCCACTTCGGTCACGATCCAGCCAGCCAACACCGCCACGAAACCCGAGGGGCCCATCATCAACACAAAACGATGCATCAGTGGCGTGTCATACAAACGTCCGCGATAGCGTAACCACAAGCTCCATAGCCCAACGCACAACATCAGCATCCCAATGCCCACCATCACGCGAAAAGCAAAGAACACTGGAGCCACAGGGGGGCGGTCCGCAGCTGGCCAATTCTTGAGTCCAACAATCACACCATCCAGCGAATGCGTCAAAATCAAACTACCGAGTAAGGGAATCTCAACGACATACTCCATCCGCTCCTCTTTGCTATTCGGGATACCAAACAAGATCAACGGCGCCCTGCCCTGCGAATCATAATGGCCTTCGATGGCGGCGATCTTGCGAGGCTGGTGTTCACGCGTGTTGAGTCCGTGCGCATCGCCCGCCATGATCTGGATCGGTGCCACAATCGCTGCCATCCACATGGCCATCGAAAACATGACACGTGTCGCGGCCTGACCATCCGGGGAGGGCAAGGCGCCGGGTTGACGCATCCGCGTACGCTCTTTGAGCATGTGATAAGCGGCGACCGCACCCACAACAAAAGCGGTCGTCAGGTAAGCCGCCAGCAACATGTGCACAAGACGATAGGGGAACGAAGGATTGAAGATGACTTTGACCCAGTCCTCAACGATGAACTGTCCGACCTCGTTGATCCCATAGCCCGCTGGTGTTTGCATCCAGCTGTTGACAGAGAGAATCCAGAAGGCGGACATGAAAGTCCCGAGGGCTACCATCGCTGTCGCGAAAAAATGCAGCTTGGGACCCACGCGGGCGCGTCCAAACAACATCACACCCAAAAAGCCAGCTTCCAGGAAGAACGCCGACATGACTTCGTAGCCCATCAAGGGGCCGAGCACAGGACCTGTCTTATCTGCAAAGACGCTCCAGTTCGTCCCAAACTCGTAACTCATCACGATGCCGGACACCACGCCCATCCCGAAGGCGACCGCGAAAATCTTTTTCCAGTAATTGAACAGCGTGAGATAAACCTCTTTGCCGGTCCAGAGGTGCAGACCGTTGAGCACAGCGAGGAAGCTGGCGAGTCCGATGGAGAACGCAGGAAAAATGATGTGAAAACTGACCGTAAAGGCAAACTGGATACGGGCGAGAAGCAGTGCATCCAACGATTCCATCGTGCAATTCCTTATTGATGGTGCGCATCCGTCGCACCTGTCCCCGTCAATGCAAAACGCCTGCACCGGGTTTTTTGCCCACTCCGACTAACGTCATGACAAGCTTATCAATTATAGGCAAGATCAGTACTTACCCCACATCAAAGACCATTGATAAATGTGGAAACATGCGAACACTGTGTTCGCTCAGGACTCACCAGCCTCTTTGTCCCACTTTTTCAACAACGCCAACTTTTCGGCAATCTTAATTTCAAGGCCTCTGGGCACAGGCTGATACCAGCTTGGCTCGTCAATCCCGTCTGGCAGATAGGTTTCGCCTGCTGCATAGGCATGAGGCTCGTCATGCGCGTAACGGTAGGCATGGCCATAGCCGAGCTCTTTCATGAGTTTTGTCGGCGCATTACGCAAATGAACCGGCACTTCACGGCTTTTATCTTGTTTGACGAATGCTTTGGCCTGGTTATAGGCGTTATAGCCCGCATTGCTTTTTGCGGCGACTGCCAGATAAATCACAGCCTGGCCCAGCGCCAACTCACCCTCCGGACTACCAAGCCGCTCATAGGTCAACGCTGCGTCATTAGCAATCTGCATGGCACGCGGATCCGCTAATCCGATGTCTTCCCAAGCCATCCGCACAATACGTCGTGACAAATACCGAGGGTCAGCACCACCATCCAGCATTCTGGTCAGCCAGTACAACGCCGCATCAGGGTGAGAGCCCCGTACCGACTTGTGTAGCGCCGAGATCTGGTCATAGAAGTGATCTCCACCCTTATCGAACCGTCTTGAGTTTAAGGTCAGCGCATTCTGGATAAAGTCCGCGTCGATGCGTTGCACACCTGACGCGTCAGCCGCTGTCTGGCACTGCTCCAGGAGATTGAGTAAACGGCGGGCATCCCCATCCGCGTAACCAATGATGGTGTCCGTCGCTAAGTCATCAAAAACCAGATGACTTAAGGTTTTCTCTTGCGCGCGCGCAAACAACAACTTTAGCTCGTCATCGGTCAACGACTTCAACACATAGACTTGCGCGCGAGACAACAAGGCCGAGTTGACCTCGAACGACGGGTTTTCAGTTGTCGCGCCAATGAACGTCACCAACCCACTTTCGGCATAAGGCAGTAACGCGTCTTGTTGCGACTTATTAAAACGATGAATTTCATCGACAAACAAAATAGTGTGCTTGCCCATCGCGAGATTTTGCTCGGCCTGCTCCATGGAAGCTCTGATGTCTTTCACACCAGAAAATACCGCGGATAGTGCAATGAATTCGCACTTAAAGGCCGTCGCCGTCAGTCGCGCCAAGGTCGTTTTTCCAACCCCGGGCGGCCCCCAGAAAATCATGGAATGTGGTTTGCCTGACTGGAAAGCCAGCCGAAGCGGCTTACCCTCTCCGAGCAGGTGGGTCTGCCCGACTACCTCGTCAAAGGTTTTAGGGCGCAGCGCCTCTGCCAGAGGGGGTCTTGGTGCAGTTTTAAACAGATCAGCCATCGCGAGATAGTCTCTTTGGGTTGGCTGCCATGAGCGCCATCACATGCGCACGACATCTGCCCCTTTGGGAGGCACGAAATCAAAATTACTAGTGGATAAGCCTGGATTGCGAACAAAGCCCGAAAGCTGAACATGGGTAGTCTGGCCAAAACCATCGAGCAACACGATCCGTTGAGGCAACCCGTCCTTGAAACCTAGCTCGAGGTGAACAAAGCCCGCATCAGGTATTCGCGGTTTGGCGCGTAGCCATGACATTGCGTCTTTATCAGGCAAGGCCGTGACTTCGAAGGACACCTCGAGAGAGCCCGTGCCAAACAAAATGGCGGCAGGTGAGGCACCGAGGGCCTGATCCACCTTGCGAATCGTGACTTGGTTCAGATCGGGATCAAACTGATAAATTTGCTGACCATTAGACACAATCTGTTGCGCATAAGGTCTAAGCACATCCCATTTGAAGCGTCCGGGGCGCATGAACAAAAACTTGCCCGTCTGAGCAGGTTTGGTTTGACCTTGGGGACCCACCGTGTACTGAGAGAAATCACCGCTTGCGGACTGGACTTGCGTGACAAAGGTTCTAAGTTGTTCGCGGGCAGTGTTTGCGCTGGTATTGGCATTCGCCGGGGCAGCCATGGCTGTCATCACGCCAACAAAGGCCAATGCGGCGAGTCTGTTAAAGCGCACTCTGATCGAGGGCATCACCGTTCGATGCCAAAATAAAAGCTGGCTTTTGCAGCTGAACATCATATGACTCATTCCTCGCGGGGGACATTAGGGGCGAGAATTTCACGGTTCCCGTTAGACTGCATTGTCGAGACCAGTCCCGAGTTTTCCATTTGTTCCAGCAAGCGTGCGGCCCGGTTATACCCGATACGCAAATGACGTTGCACCAGTGATATTGATGCGCGACGGTGCTTGAGTACGACCTCGACAGCTTGATCGTACATCGGATCGGCCTCCGCCCCGCCCATACCGGTCACGCCGCTTAAACCTTCTCCCGTTTCACCTTCAGTACCGCCTTCGAGCAAGCCGTCGATGTAATCAGGCTCGCCCTGAGATTTAAGTGACTCAACGACCCGGTGCACTTCCTCATCAGAAACGAACGCACCATGCACCCGCACCGGCAAGCCCGTGCCGGGTGGCATGTAAAGCATATCGCCCTGTCCGAGCAGAGCCTCGGCACCCATCTGATCCAAAATCGTGCGTGAATCGATCTTGGATGACACTTGGAATGCGATCCGTGTTGGAATGTTGGCCTTGATCAAGCCCGTAATGACATCGACGCTCGGGCGCTGAGTCGCCAAAATCAAATGAATACCTGCTGCGCGTGCCTTTTGGGCGAGACGGGCAATCAGCTCCTCGATTTTTTTGCCCACCACCATCATCAAGTCTGCCAACTCGTCAATCACCACCACAATCGTCGGCAACTCTTTGAGAGGCTCTGGCGCATCCGGTGTCAATGAAAAAGGATTCGGAATCGGCTCTTCACGCTTGATCGCATCACGAATCTTGTTGTTGTAGCCCGTCAGGTTACGCACACCCATCTTGCTCAT
>JAURZO010000255.1 GCA_030653405.1 Zwartia sp.
GAAACTCTTCCGATATCACTCGAAGAAGAAATGCGCCGCAGTTACCTCGATTATGCAATGAGCGTAATTGTAGGGCGCGCCCTCCCGGATGTCCGGGATGGTCTTAAGCCTGTGCACCGTCGCGTGTTGTTCGCGATGCACGAGCTGAATAACGACTGGAACCGCGCCTATAAAAAGTCCGCGCGTATTGTTGGTGACGTGATTGGTAAATACCACCCTCATGGTGACCAAGCTGTCTACGACACAATCGTGCGTATGGCGCAGGACTTTTCACTACGCTATATGTTAGTGGACGGTCAGGGTAACTTCGGCTCGATTGACGGTGACAGTGCCGCTGCGATGCGATACACCGAAATTCGTCTGTCCAAAATCGCGCATGAACTGTTGGCCGATATTGATCAGGAAACGGTCGACTTCGGTCCAAACTATGACGGCAGCGAAAACGAGCCGCTCTTGTTGCCTTCGCGGCTCCCCAATTTGCTGGTCAATGGTAGCTCGGGTATTGCGGTCGGCATGGCCACGAATATTCCGCCACACAATCTCGCCGAAGTCGTAGACGGCTGCTTGTATTGCCTGCGCAATCCAGAATGCACGATCGACGAGCTGATCGAGTTAATCCCTGCGCCAGATTTTCCGACCGGCGGCATCATATACGGCATTGTTGGTGTGCGTGAGGGTTACCGCACGGGTCGTGGTCGCGTCATCATGCGCGCTAAAACACACTTCGAGGATATCGGCAATAACCGTCAGTCCATCGTGGTCGATGCTTTGCCCTATCAGGTCAATAAAAAGACACTGCAAGAACGCATCGCTGAGCTCGTGAACGATAAGAAAGTCGAAGGTATTTCCGATATCCGCGATGAGTCTGACAAAGACGGTATGCGCTTGGTGATCGAGCTCAAGCGCGGCGAAGTCCCCGAGGTGATTCTTAATAATCTCTACAAGCACACGCAGCTTCAAGATACATTCGGCATGAACCTGGTCGCGCTGGTTGATGGCCAGCCGCGCTTGCTCAATCTTAAGCAGATGGTGGAGTACTTCTTGTCCCATCGCCGCGAGGTGGTAACGCGTCGCACGGTGTTCCAGTTGCGCAAAGCGCGCGAACGCGGCCATGTGCTTGAGGGACTCGCTGTTGCCTTGGCTAACATCGATGAGTTCATCGCGATTATCAAAGCGGCTCCTACGCCGCCCGTCGCGCGTCAGGACTTGATGGACAAGTCCTGGGATTCTTCGCTTGTGCGCGAAATGCTTTCTCGAGCCGACACCGAAACGATTGGTGGTCGTAGCGCCTATCGTCCGGACAAACTACCGGATTCCTTTGGTTTGCAGGCCGATGGCATGTATCGCTTGAGCGAAACGCAAGCTCAGGAAATTCTGAACATGCGTCTGCAGCGTCTGACCGGACTCGAGCAAGACAAAATCGTCAGTGAGTACAAGTCCGTCATGGACACGATTTCTGATTTGTTGGATATCTTGGCGCGACCAGAGCGCATCACAGTCATCATCAGTGACGAGCTGCAAGCGATCAAAACCGAGTTCTCGATCAATGCCAAGGATGCGCGTCGCTCGGATATCGAGTTGAATGCATACGAGCTCGATACCGAAGACCTGATTACGCCAGCAGATATGGTCGTGACCTTGTCGCATGGTGGCTATATCAAGAGTCAACCGTTGTCAGAGTATCGGTCTCAGCGTCGTGGTGGTCGTGGCAAGCAGGCGACGGCGACCAAAGAAAACGATTGGATCGATCAGCTCTTTATTGCGAATACGCATGACTTCCTGTTGTGCTTCTCCGACCGTGGCCGTGTCTACTGGCTCAAGGTCTGGGAAGTGCCACAAGGCACGAGGATCTCTCGTGGCAAGCCGATCGTCAATATGTTCCCCTTGATCGACGGTGAAAAAATTACTGTCGTATTGCCGATCAAAGCTTTCAGCGATGATCAAACCGTATTCATGGCCACCTCTCGCGGCACAGTGAAAAAGACGCCACTGTCGGACTTCTCCAATCCACGCAAAGCCGGCATTATTGCAGTTGATCTCGATGAGGGTGATTTCCTGATCGGCGCCGAGTTAACGGACGGCAAGCATGATGTCATGCTGTTCTCCGATTCAGGCAAAGCCGTGCGCTTCGATGAGAATGATGTCCGTCCGATGGGTCGCAATGCCCGAGGCGTGCGCGGCATGATGCTCGAAGAAGGTCAGCAGGTCATTGCGATGCTTGTCTCTGGCGACGAAACACAGACGGTTCTGACTGCGACGCAAAATGGTTACGGCAAGCGTACCCCGATTGCCGAATACACCCGCCACGGACGCGGTACTAAAGGCATGATCGCGATTCAGACTTCCGCACGAAACGGCAAGGTTGTGGGGGCCGTTCTGGCCAATGCTACCGATGAGATCATGTTGATCACGACCGGTGGCGTGTTGGTGCGCACACGTGTCGCAGAAATTCGCGAAATGGGTCGCGCCACGCAAGGCGTCACACTGATAAGCGTCGATGATGGCAGTATGTTGTCGGGTGTGCGCAGAGTTGTAGAGAGCGATGCGGATGACGACATCGAGGCGGATCCAGTCGCAGCGACTGACCCCTCCGCAGATGCACCGGATGCATCCGCAAAACCTGATGCATCGGCAGGCAAGACTGATGAGGCTGGATCGGAGTCTTAAAATGGCGCGCCCCTGGAATTTTTCCGCAGGGCCGTCCGCAATGCCTGAGTCTGTGCTCAGGCAGGCTGCGGCGGAAATGTTGGACTGGCATGGTTCAGGCATGTCTGTGATGGAAATGAGCCATCGCGGCAAGCAGTTCGTGGAAATCTGCTCGCAAGCCGAGGCAGACTTACGCGAGCTGCTGTGCATCACAGACGACTACGCAGTGTTGTTTATGCAAGGTGGTGCGACGGCTGAAAACGCCATCGTTCCGCTGAATCTTCTTGGTCGTGTCGCAGTGCCCAAGGCTGATTTTGTGATCAGCGGTATTTGGGCGAAAAAGTCGTTTCAAGAGTGTCAGCGTTACGGTGACGCGAACGTGGCGGCAACGAACGCTTCTGAGACAGTGATTGATGGGCGGTCTCAGGCTGCATCCACATGGCTGCCCGCATCGAGCTCATGGAAAGTCAGACCAGATGCCGCGTATCTGCATCTGTGCAGTAACGAAACAATTGGTGGCATCGAGAGCATGGACTGGCCTGATACCGCCGAGCTCGGTGCGCCCGATGTGCCTCTGGTCGTGGATGCCTCTTCGCATTTTCTGTCTCGACCCATGCCCGTCGATCGTACCGGCATGATTTTCGCCGGCGCCCAAAAAAACGCGGGTCCCGCAGGTCTGACTGTCGTTATTGTGCGTCGAGATCTGATTGGACATGCGTTGCCTATTTGTCCCTCCGCTTTTGACTATGTCAACGTTGCACGCGAAAAGTCTATGTACAACACGCCACCGACCTACGCTATATACGTAGCCGGTTTGGTATTCAAGTGGTTAAAAGAGCAGGGTGGCCTGGCTGCGATCGAGCAGAAAAATATCGCCAAGTCACAAATGCTCTATGACTATTTTGATCAAAGCGCTTTTTATTCGGTACCGGTTCATCGCTCCGTGCGCTCGAGGATGAATGCGCCTTTCTTCCTTTCGAACACCTCCTTAGAGAGTGTGTTCTTAGCCGGTGCCGAGGCACGCGGGTTGATGCAGTTAAAGGGTCACAAGAGCGTGGGCGGTATGCGCGCCTCTGTCTATAACGCGATGCCGCTCGAAGGCGTAGTGGCATTGATCGACTATCTCAAGGATTTCGAGCGCTCTCATGGATGAGTCATTGCAAGCTCAGTTATTACCCCTTCGTCAGCGTATCGATCAGATCGACGCAGAAATTCTTGACTTACTGAACAAGCGCGCCCTAACTGCGCAACAAGTCGGCGAGGTCAAGCACGCGCATCACGCAGAGGGGCCTGTCCTTCGTCCTGAGCGTGAAGCGCAGGTCATACGCCAGCTTCAGGGACTGAATCGTGGCCCTTTTCCCGCTGAGGCCGTGGCTTCAGTTTGGACCGAGATTATCTCTGCCTGTCGCGGGCTTGAGCAGTCACTCACTGTTGCCTTTCTCGGGCCAGCGGGCTCTTTTTCCGAACAAGCGGCGTTTGAACACTTTGGTCACTCGGTGACCGGTTTAGCCTGCCCGTCTTTTGACGAGGTGTTCCGGGCTGTCGAAGCGGGTGCGGCCCAAGTCGGTATGGTGCCAGTTGAAAACTCCACCGAAGGTGCAGTGAACCGCACCCTTGACTTATTGCTTGGCTCATCATTGCGTATTTTGGGTGAGCGATCTTTGCTGATTCGCCATTGCTTGCTCACCAAGAGTGGCAACATGCAGGGCATCACCAAAATACTGGCGCATCCCCAAGCGCTGGCACAGTGTCAAAACTGGCTGAACCGAGAGTACCCTGGGGTGCCGCGCGAGCCTGTCTCGAGCAATTCCGAAGCCGCCCGTCTGGCCTCCCTTGATCCGTCGATTGCCGCGATTGCCAGCGATGTCGCGGCTCAAACGTGGGGATTACAAGTCGTGGCGCTTGGTATTCAGGATGACTCGCAGAACAGAACGCGCTTTCTCGCAATTGGTAAGCTGGATATTTTGCCAAGCGGTCGCGATAAGACGAGTCTGATTCTCGCTGTCCCTAACCGCGCGGGTGCTGTGTATCAAATGTTGTCACCCTTGTCTGAAAATGGCGTTTCTATGACGCGGTTTGAATCGCGCCCCGCGCGGACAGGTCAATGGGAATATTATTTTTATGTCGACATAGAAGGACACTGCGAAGATACGCGGGTCAAAAAAGCCCTCGCGACGCTTGAGTCCCAGTGCGCCTTTTACAAGTTGCTGGGCTCTTATCCTGCACAATAAGCGCATTGATTTCCTTTTATCCCTCCATTCAGTTTTGCTGGTGTCCATCTCATGTCCACTCAACATTCCACGCTGATTCCGCCTCCGCATATCGCGGCGATCGCACCTTATCAGGCTGGCAAACCAATCGAAGAACTTGCCCGCGAGTTTGGCCTGGATCCGGCCAATATCGTAAAACTCGCCTCTAACGAAAATCCGCTGGGGATGCCAGCGTCTGCTCAGCGCGCGATTACTGAGGCAATGTCCGGTTTAGGCCGTTACCCGGACCCTGCAGGCTTTGATCTCAAAAAGGCCTTATCTGAGCGCTACGATGTGCCACAAAACTGGCTGACACTGGGTAACGGATCGAACGACATTCTGGAGTTAGTTGCCTCTGCGCTTCTCGAGCCTGGCAGTTCTGTTGTCTACTCCCAATATGCGTTTGTTGTGTATCGGCTTGCCACGCAGGCACGGGGCGCCGAGCATATCGTTGTGCCTGCCAAAAATCATGGTCACGACTTGCCCGCGATGCTTCATGCGATTCGCGACACGACACGACTGGTATTTATCGCCAACCCCAACAATCCCACTGGTACGTATTTGCCGAATGACGAAATCGAGTCCTTTCTGGCTGCAGTGGCCCAGCGCCATGGCTCGCGTGTCACCGTGGTGCTTGATGAGGCCTACAACGAGTTTCTTGAGCCGCACTTGCGCGTAGACAGCATCGGTCTGGTCAAGCGTTATCCGAACTTGTTGGTGTCACGCAGCTTTTCAAAGGCCTATGGTTTAGCAGGTTTGCGTGTGGGCTTTGGTGTTGCGCAGCCAGTGTTGACTGATCTGCTCAACCGTGTGCGTCAGCCTTTTAACGTGAATTCTCTTGCTCAGGCTGCAGCGATCGCGGCGTTGGGAGACACCGAGTTTCTCAAGAAAAGTTTCGAAGTGAATCGTGCGGGCAAAGAGCAGTTGCAGGCGGCATTTAAGAAGCTGGGCTTGAACTATGTGCCGAGTTTTTCAAATTTTGTCCTGGTCCAGGTCGGAGATGCGGCCCAGGTCAATCTTGAGCTGCTCAAGCGCGGGGTGATTGTGCGTCCCGTCAAAGGAGACGGGTTGCCTGAGTGGTTACGCGTCTCAATCGGATTGCCGCACGAAAATCAAAAGTTTATCGATGCGCTGACCGCGATTATGAGGCTCCATAATTTATGAGTACAGGCAATATGAATGCGTCGGCTCACGCCTCAACGGACACGACGCCGCTCAAAATTGCCACGCTCGCAGTAGTGGGTGTGGGGCTAATCGGCGGCTCTTTCGCGGCAGCACTTAAGCAGGCTGGCTGTGTCGATACGGTGCTGGGTGCCGGCCGTCGTCCCGAGACCCTTCAAGAGGCTGTTCGCTTGGGCCTGATCGACGAAGCAGTGAGCCTGAAAGACGCTGCAGAACGCGCCGATTTGATTTTCCTTGCAGCGCCGGTTGGCGCATTTGAGGCAATTTTCCGCGAACTGGCCCCCACTTTAGGTGCCAAGACAGTGATTACCGATGGTGGCAGCACCAAGCAAAACGTCATTGAGGCGGCCCGCGCGGGTTTGCAAGCACGTCTTGCGCAGTTTGTTCCTGGTCATCCGATGGCAGGGTCTCACGAAAAAGGTCCTCAAGCCGCCGATCCAAAACTGTATGTCGGTCGTCGCGTGATGCTCACTCCTTTGGTTGAAAATCATCCGCAAGACGTGGAGCTCGTGCGCCGTGCTTGGCAAACTTGCGGCGCAAACGTGGTCACCATCGAGCCTTCACAGCATGATGGCGTAGTGGCGGCGATTAGTCATATGCCTCATTGGGTCGCAGCGCTCTTCATGGAATACATCACGCACAGCGATGATGCCACGTTGAAGTTACAGACCGCAGGTTCTGGGTTTAAAGACTTTACCCGCGTGGCGCAAGGCTCTCCAGAAATGTGGCGCGACATTTTTATCGCCAACCGTTCTGCCATGCTGGCTGAATTGCAGTCGCTCAAAATCGTCTTTGAGCGTGCCGAGCATGCGTTGCGGGAGGGCGATGCAGTCTGGCTCGAAGAGATGCTTGACCATGCTTCAAAAGCGCGTCGTGACTGGCAGGATCTCGGCGCATGAGTAAACGCTCGTTCATTGATTTACCCTCTGCGACACGTGCTCAGGGCATCGTTACTTTGCCGGGCTCTAAAAGTATCTCTAACCGTGTTTTGCTTTTGTCTGCCTTGGCACAAGGTCAGACTCGGATAGACGGCTTACTCGAGTCCGACGACACGGCGGTGATGCTGGCTGCCTTGAAAAAACTTGGAGTGCTAATCGAACCGCATTCGACCGACTCCGTGAGCGTGACCGGTGTATCGCTTTTTCCAGTTAAGCAAGCCGATTTATTCATGGGCAATGCTGGCACGGCGATTCGGCCCTTGACTGCAGCGCTTGCCATGATGGGTGGACATTACACACTATCAGGTGTCCCTCGGATGCATGAACGTCCGATCGGTGATTTAGTCGACGGCTTACGTGAAATGGGCGCCCGACTGAATTATCTGGATAACCCCGGCTATCCACCATTAGAAATCTTGACGCCGGAGCTCCTCAGTGACCGGGTGCGTGTCCAAGGCTCGGTATCGAGTCAGTTTCTGACCGCAGTTCTGATGGCGGGACCTCTGGCGGTTGCGCGCTCCGGTCGTCCATTGACGGTCGAGGTGGTGGGGGAGTTGATTTCTAAGCCCTATATTGAAATCACTTTGAATCTCATGGCCCGTTTTGGCGTGAATGTCGAGCGTCGAGGATGGCAGGAGTTTGTGGTGCCGGCAGGTGCTGCTTATCGCTCACCCGGTACGATTTTTGTTGAGGGCGATGCGTCATCCGCTTCCTATTTTCTTGCGTTGGGAGCGATCGGGGGCGGACCCGTCAAAGTTGTCGGTGTTGGTGCTCAGAGTATTCAGGGTGATGTGGCCTTTGCGGATGTTGTCGCGGCGATGGGCGCACAAGTCCATCGTGAGTCCTCCTCCATCGAAGTGACGGGCATCGATATCGCTGCAGGTCAAAAGCTCAAAGCGTTTGACGCTGACTTCAATTTGATTCCTGATGCGGCGATGACCGCTGCGGCACTCGCCTTGTTTGCCGATGGCCCTTGCACGTTGCGCAACATCGGTAGTTGGCGCGTCAAAGAAACGGATCGTATCCATGCGATGGAGACGGAGCTTCGCAAGCTAGGCTCGCGCGTTGAAAGCGGTCAGGACTGGCTGCGCGTCTACCCTGTCGAGTCTGGTCAGTGGCAGGATGCCAGTATTGATACCTACGATGATCACCGTATTGCCATGTGTTTTTCCTTAGCGGCTTTTGGTGAGTCGCGCGTGAGGATCATGGATCCGGGATGCGTCAGCAAGACCTTTCCCACCTATTTCGATGTGTTGGCGGGGCTCCTGTCATGACCCATGCCATACCCGTGATTACGATCGATGGTCCCACTGCGTCAGGCAAGGGAACCGTCGCCCAGCGTGTCGCGACCGCCTTGGGCTGGAGGGTGCTCGATAGTGGGGCGCTTTACCGCCTCACCGCACTTGCTGTTTTGCAAAAGGGGATCGATCCCTCCGATGCAAACACCGTCGCACAAGTGGCTCGGGATCTGCAGGTGCAGTTTCACCCTGATGGCGTCCTGTTGGATGGCCAAGAGGTCTCTTCACTGATTCGGCAAGAGCAGGTAGGTAATCTCGCTTCTCGCCTGGCGCCGAATCCAGAGCTCAGGGACGCACTTCTTGGCCGTCAGAGGGCATTTAGACAGGAACCAGGCCTTGTCGCAGATGGTCGGGATATGGGCACGATTGTTTTTCAGGATGCCAATCTTAAGATATTTTTGGTGGCTGATGTCCAGGCGCGCGCGCAGAGAAGATGTAAGCAATTGATCGAAAAGGGAATTTCTGCTAATCTAGAAGACCTGCTTGCCGATATGCGTGAGCGAGATGCGCGTGATATCGATCGTGCAGTCGCCCCTCTACTACCTGCACAGGACGCCCATGTTGTTGATTCGTCGCATCTGACGATTGAGCAAACTGTGCAAAGCATCCTTGACCTGTGGTCAAGGGTTTTAACCACTCCACCCGCATAGGGTGTGCTACCGGCCCCAAAGGCCATCTGGACCCTCCGTACATGTCAACTCAACAATTATCAACCCAAGCCGACGAAAGTTTTGCCGCGCTGTTTGCAGAAAGTATCCAAAAACAGGATATGAAGTCCGGCGAAGTGATTTCCGCCGAAGTCGTTCGTATCGATCACAACTTCGTTGTGGTGAATGCGGGCCTGAAATCAGAAGCACTGATTCCCCTCGAAGAATTCCTCAATGATCAGGGCGAGCTCGAAGTCAAACCCGGTGACTTTGTTTCCGTTGCGATTGACTCGCTTGAAAACGGCTACGGTGATACCGTGCTGTCCCGTGATCGCGCGAAGCGCCTGTCGGCTTGGTTGTCACTTGAGCAGTCGCTCGACAAGAACGAACTGGTCACTGGTACGATTACTGGTAAAGTCAAAGGCGGTTTGACGGTTATGACCGCAGGCATTCGTGCCTTCTTGCCAGGTTCCTTGGTCGATTTGCGTCCCGTTAAGGACACAACGCCTTTCGAAGGCAAGACCATGGAGTTCAAGGTCATCAAGCTTGATCGCAAGCGCAACAACGTCGTGTTGTCACGTCGTGCAGTGCTCGAGGCCAGCATGGGCGAAGAGCGTCAGAAGCTCCTGGAAAACCTCCAGGAAGGCGCGATTGTCAAAGGCGTGGTCAAGAACATCACCGACTACGGCGCGTTCGTGGACCTCGGCGGTATCGACGGTCTGTTGCACATCACCGATATGGCATGGCGTCGCGTGCGTCACCCATCCGAAGTCTTGACCGTGGGTCAGGAAGTCGAAGCCAAAGTCCTCAAGTTCGATCAGGAAAAGAGCCGTGTCTCCCTGGGCGTCAAGCAGCTTGGCGAAGATCCATGGGTGGGTCTGGCACGTCGTTACCCACAGGGTACGCGTCTGTTCGGTAAGGTCACAAACCTCACCGATTACGGTTCATTCGTTGAAGTCGAAGCAGGTATCGAAGGTCTGGTTCACGTGTCCGAAATGGACTGGACCAACAAGAACGTTGATCCACGCAAGGTTGTGACGCTCGGCGAAGAAGTCGAAGTCATGGTCCTCGAGATCGATGAAGACCGTCGTCGTATTTCCTTGGGCATGAAGCAGTGCCGTCAGAACCCATGGGAAGAGTTTGCTTCCAACTTCAAGCGTGGCGACAAGGTCCGCGGCGCGATCAAGTCAATTACTGACTTTGGCGTGTTTGTTGGTTTGCCAGGTGGTATCGACGGTTTGGTTCACCTGTCCGATCTGTCATGGACTGAAACAGGCGAAGAAGCTGTTCGCAACTTCAAAAAGGGCGATGAGCTCGACGCAGTGGTTCTTGGTATCGACACCGACAAAGAGCGCATCTCCCTGGGCGTCAAGCAACTCGAAGGCGATCCATTCAACAACTTCGTGGGCACCTATGACAAGGGCGCAGTCGTCCCCGGTACAGTGAAAGCCGTTGAGCCCAAAGGCGCAACTGTGACGTTGTCCCTCGAGGTCGAAGGCTTCTTGCGTGCTTCCGAAATCGCAACAGGTCGTGTCGAAGACGCAACGACAGCTCTCAAAGTCGGCGATAACATCGAAGCCATGATCATCAACGTCGATCGCAAAACGCGTTCGATTCAGTTGTCGATTAAGGCCCGTGATACCGCAGAGACTGCTGACACGATGCAGCGTATGACTGAAGCAAGCGCTTCTTCGGGCACCACGAACTTGGGCGCATTGCTCAAGGCCAAGCTCGATCAAGCACGTGACACTGAATAAATCTCAGTGACCAAGTCAGAACTCATCGCAGCACTAGCGGCCCGCTACTCCCAGCTGGCCGCGCGTGACACCGATTACGCTGTTAAAACAGTGCTCGATGCCATGACCCAAGCCTTGGCTGAGGGTCAGCGCATCGAAATCCGTGGTTTCGGTAGCTTTTCGTTGTCCGAACGTGCGCCAAGAGTCGGGCGCAATCCCAAGTCTGGCGAGCAAGTGATGGTGCCTGGTAAACAGGTGCCACACTTCAAAGCTGGCAAGGAGTTACGCGAGCGTGTGGATTTAAACGAAGATCAGACCGGGGTTGTCGCCGGTTAGTTGAAAACCGCCCTCGAGGCGGTTTTTTTATGCACCGAGTAGTCAGCCCGCTTACAATCAACTTTTGAATCGAGGAGGAGCAGCCATGCGCTACTTCGTCTGGGCTTTGCGCCTGATCGTATTTCTTGCAGTGCTTTTATTTGCACTGAAAAACACCAACCCCGTGGCCGTGACTTTCTTTGATGGATTGTCGATTCCGAACGTCCCTTTGATTGTCGTGATGTTGTCCACCTTTGTACTAGGTACGGTTTTCGGTCTTTTGCTCACCGTGCCACCTGCGCTGCGTCGTCGTCGCGAGATCGCCCGCTTGCGCAAAGATCTGGAACGGTTACAGACCTCAACCAGTCCTCAAGGCCAGGCGGGCTTGTCTCCTGATGCCTTGGTGCCGTTGTCACCGATGTAAGTCTTCACAGCGTGTTTGCCAGAGGCTTGCGCGCTTATTTTCTGGAATATAAAAGTGGATTTTGAAGCCTGGTGGCTGATTTTCTTGCCGTTGCTATTTGCTCTGGGGTGGATGGCGGCGCGCTTTGATATCAAGCAAATGCTGTCTGAAACACGCAATCTGCCGGATTCATATTTTCGCGGATTGAATTTTCTCCTCAACGAAGAGCCCGATCGTGCGATCGATGCTTTTGTCGAGGTAGCGAAACTGGATCCCGAGACGACCGAGTTGCACTTCGCACTGGGCAGCCTGTTTCGTAGGCGTGGCGAGATGGAGCGCGCGATACGCGTGCATCAGAGCTTGCTGTTTCGTGAGGACTTGCCGGTCGCCCAGCGTGATCATGCGCAACATGAACTGGCTCAAGACTACTTGAAAGCCGGTATGCTGGATCGGGCCGAGGAAGCATTCGCTGTCTTAAAAGATACGGCCTTTGCTTTGCCCGCTTTGCGCGCCTTGATCCGGATTTATGAGTCAGAGCACGATTGGCCGCGGGCGATTACCGCGGTCGAAACGTTGCGCAAACTCGTGAGCGAACCCGTCCCTCAGTTGGTGCACTATTACTGCGAGCAGGCACAAGCGGCACTCGCGGAAAAACCTGCAAATGTGGAGCAAGCACGAGCGGCCCTTAAATTAGCCGAGCGAGCGTTGGAACAGTCTCAACCCATTGGTGGGTCGCACGCCTTTGTTCGCGTTTCAATGATCAATGCGGGTATTGCGGCATCCGCGCACGACTTGAGCGGGCAGCAGCGCTATCTTGAGTCAGTATTATTGCAGGCACCTGAGTTCGCAGGTTTGGTTGCGACGGAGCTTTTTAATTGCTACAGCGCTCAAGGGCAAGCCAACGCGGGCTTGGCACGGCTCCACGAACACTATCTGCAACATCCTTCGCTAGATTTATTCAATGTCGTCTTTCGTGCGTTACGCACTCAAGAAGGCGTTGAGCAGGCGTGGACATTCGCGCGCCAAGCGCTGCAGTCTCACCCATCCTTGCTCGGTCTGGATCGTTTGTTAGAGGCTGAGCTGGCGCAGCATCCCCAAGGGCATTCGCTTGAGGAGAGCCCCATTCCAGGTGCGGATCTAACCTTGTTGCGAAGGCTGATTAATCGACATACGCAGCGCATGGATCGCTACATTTGCAGTGCCTGCGGCTTTCAGGCGCGTCGCTATTATTGGCAGTGTCCCGGTTGTAACGCGTGGGAGACGTATAAACCTCGCAGATTGGAAGAGTTGGAATGACTATTTTTCCCAAAGAAGCCGTTGCCCGAGCACGTGTCTTGGTGGTGGGTGATGTGATGCTTGACCGCTATTGGTTTGGGGAGGTCGAACGGATCTCTCCCGAGGCTCCGGTGCCGGTCGTGCGTGTCGTTAAACGCGAGGATCGCTTGGGTGGCGCGGCCAATGTTGCACGTAACATCGTGGCGCTCGGTGCAAAAGCGACACTAGTGGGCTTTGTCGGAGAGGATGAGGCGGCCCAAAGCGCGCGCAATTTATTGTCTGAAGCCGGGATTGAGGCGTATTTGGTTGCAGATGCTCTCCATCCGACAACCCTCAAAATGCGCGTGCTCGGTCGCCAGCAGCAACTTTTACGCATTGATTTTGAAGAAAAGCCGACCCCTGTGCTGCTTGACGCGCTAAGGAATCAGTTTGAGGCCGCACTGTCCGGACATGATGTCGTGGTGCTGTCTGATTACGCAAAGGGCGCACTTGCGCAAGTGGAAATACTCATCGAGCTGGCCCGCGCAAAGGGGTTGCCGATCTTAGTTGACCCCAAAGGTACCCATTATCAACGTTATCGTGGTGCGACGCTGGTGACGCCGAATCGTAGCGAGATGCAGCAGGCAGTAGGCGCTTGGTCGTCTGAGCAAGAGTTGTCTGAGCGTGCGCAGGGGCTGCGCGCTGAGCTCGAACTTGAGGCTTTACTTGTTACGCGCTCCGAGCAGGGGATGACGCTTTTCACAGCACAAGGCCGCGAGCACGTTGACGCGCAAGCGCATGAGGTGTTTGATGTTTCCGGAGCAGGCGATACCGTATTGTCAACGCTGGCTGTGATGCGCGCAGCAGGCGTGGACTGGCCGGATGCGATGCGGTGGGCCAATCGTGCGGGTGGTATCGTTGTAGGTAAATTAGGTACGTCCATCGTCACAGCAGGAGAGCTCTCATGATCATCGTCACAGGCGCGGCAGGTTTTATTGGTAGCAATATTGTGCGCGGATTAAATCGTCGAGGCATCACCAATATTTTGGCCGTCGATGATCTGACCGATGGCGACAAGTTTGTGAATTTGGTTGGTGCGCACATCTCGGATTACATGCACAAGGATGATTTTCGTCTCGGTGTCAAAGATGGGTTTTTGCCCGGTGTGCGTGCAGTCTTTCACCAAGGCGCATGCTCAGACACGACCGAGCGGGATGGCCGGTTCATGATGGATAACAATTACAGAGTTACGCTTGAGTTGTTCGAGTACTGTCAGGCACACAAAGTACCATTCATTTATGCGTCCTCGGCTGCGGTATATGGCGCGGGTCCTGACTATGCAGAGGGGCTTGAGAACGAGCGGCCTCTGAATGTCTATGGATACTCCAAGTTTCTCTTTGATCAGGTTGTACGCGCGCGTTTTAAGACGCTGACGGCACAAGCGGTTGGTTTGCGATATTTCAATGTCTACGGTCCGCACGAGCAGCACAAAGGACGGATGGCCTCAGTTGCGTTCCACAACATGAATCAGTTCCTCGCCGAAGGCTATGTTCGTTTGTTTGGCGGTTGGGATGGCTATGCTGATGGCGGGCAGATGCGGGACTTCATTTCCGTTCATGATGTTGTGGATGTCAATCTCCACTTTCTAGACCATCCCGAAACTTCAGGGATTTTCAACTGCGGCACAGGTCGCGCTCAACCCTTCAACGACGTTGCGGCGGCAGTCGTCAATGCCATGCGTCACCTGCAAGGCAAAGCGTCTCTTCCCCTGGAGGACCTGGTGAAACAGGGCTTGCTACGTTATGACAGCTTTCCAGATGATTTGAAAGGGCGCTATCAGAGCTACACCCAAGCCGATGTGTCGGCTTTGCGTCACGCAGGTTTTAATCAGCCAATGCGCGATGTTGAAACTGGCGTCTCCGAATACGTACATCAACTCCACTCTGTGTAAAGTCCTCATGGATGTAGGCGGGTTTTAGCGACCCGCCAGCAGCGATTGCCCGTCAAGATAGCACTCGATCGACAGACCCATTCCGGGTCTGTTTTAACGAGTCAGACTATCGGAGCACATGCCATGATGAATCCCTTTCTTAAAGAACCGGTTGCGACACCACTGGATGCAAAACAGCTTGGAAGATGGGACGCGCCCTCATCTGTTGACCGTGTCGCTCAGTTCTCAAGACGTGCGGGTGCGGTGGCCGTGATGGCCGGGTTGGCGGTTGGGCTTCCAGCGCAGGCGATCGACGTCAATGTGGCTTCGGTGGCCCAGCTCGAAAGCTTGCGAGGTGTCGGACCCCGGACAGCAAAGATGATCGTGAGTGAGAGATCGCGCGCTGGCTCTTTTGCTTCGATGGAGGATTTGTCGGACCGTGTGCGTGGCCTGGGGGAACGCCGTGTGCGTGCTCTGCAGGCGGCGGGACTTGAGGTCAGATCCTCGTCTCGCGGACAGTCCGCTGAGGTCATCACACCCTCCCTCACGATGTCGTCTCAAAAAAAGATTAATAGATCCACCTCTTTGCCCGTTGCCAAGCCTGAGATTATTTCGCCTCAGGCTTTCTAACGTCGCGTGCATGGTTTTCAGGCAGTTTTCTGAACTTTTGAGTATGATCAACGGACTATGAAAACATATCCTACTGTTGAAAATACCGTTGGCAATACCCCTCTAGTGCAGTTGCAGAGATTGCCGGGCTCGATTGCTCGCGAACGCGGCAATATCGTGCTTGGCAAGCTTGAGGGGAACAATCCTGCAGGCTCTGTCAAAGATCGCCCCGCACTGTCCATGATTCTTGGTGCCGAGGCGCGCGGCGAAATTAAACCTGGCGATACGCTGATTGAGGCGACCAGTGGTAATACGGGTATTGCGCTTGCGATGACTGCGGCCATGCGCGGGTACAAAATGATTCTCATCATGCCTGACAATCTGTCGCAGGAGCGCCGTTCCTCGATGGCGGCCTATGGCGCCAAACTTATCCTCACGCCTGCCAGTCAGGGTGGCATGGAGCACGCCCGCGACCTCGCGACTCGAATGCAATCTGAGGGGCAGGGCAAGGTGCTCGACCAGTTTTCCAATCCCGACAATCCGCTGGCGCATTTCAAAACAACCGGTCCAGAGCTGTGGAACCAGACCGAAGGTCGCATCACACATTTTGTCAGCGCCATGGGGACGACAGGCACCATCATGGGCGTGTCCAGATATTTAAAAAGTCGCAATCCTGAGATTCAGATTGTGGGCGCACAACCAGCAGAGGGTTCGCAGATAGCGGGCATCCGTAAGTGGCCTGAGGCCTATTTGCCCTCTATTTACGATCCCTCACTCGTTGATCAGTTTGAACTGATTGAGCAAAAAGACGCTGAAAATATGGCGCGTCGCCTTGCTGCCGAGGAAGGTATCTGCGCAGGTGTTTCAGCGGCCGGTGCCTTGGTCGCAGCCTTGCGTGTGGCGCACACTGCCCGCAACGCTACGATCGCATTTATCGTATGTGATCGAGGCGATCGTTATCTCTCGACGGGTCTTTTTAACGAACAGGTCGAGACTTAGTCTGAGTGCGGCACGCGACTGTACTGAGCAGCCTGATCACGGCTGCTCTTTTTTGTGTGACGCTGTTTTTTGTGACGACGTCGATTTGGCTTCAACGCGTTTCTAGTGCTTTGGCCAAGTCGGCAACAGAGGCTGCATAAAAATAGCTGCGGTTGTATTGAGTGATTGCAAAAAAGTTTTGCGTTGCAGTGCGTAGTTCAACGCTACCCGTGCTTTCTTCTGGCAGGTCAATCACACCGAGGGGGCTGCGCGACCAGGCAGTCTCGCGGGCACCTGGCGCGAGCTTGGCACCTGCCGCGCGAAGTTGCGGCCAATCCAGATTTGGTTTGAGTCCACCGTCCACCAGCTTTCCGGCTGAACTTGGGAGTATGACAGGTGCGAATACTGGCAAGCCCCGCTGCCAGCCGTGTTCAACCAGAAAGTTTGCGACGGACGCGATGGCATCGGGCATGCTAGTGGAGAGATCGATACTCGTGTTGCCGTCAGCACTCACGGCAAATCGTTTAATGCTGCCAGGCATGAATTGCGGGATACCAATCGCGCCGGCATAAGAGCCTTTGATGCTTCGAGCGTCAAGTCGACCTGTCAGGTCGAGTTCGATCAAATCGGCAAACTGTCCACGAAACATTGCGGCGCGATCGGGCCGTTTGGGATCCGGGTAGTCAAAGCCCAATGATGCCAGGGCATCCAGAACACGAAAATTTCCTTGGCTTTTGCCATAAAGTGTTTCGACACCAATGATGGCGGCGATGATGGACTGTGGTACGCCATACCGTTGCGCGGCACGGTCGAGCTCTGTCGCATACTGGGTCATGAACGCGCGTCCCTGATTGATGCGAATGGGCTCGACAAAACGTCCTTTGTAGGTCGCCCAGCTGCGGGGGATGCGAGGCTGCCCAGCGGCAGGGGGCGTGACGATGCGGATGACTGTGGGGTTGTAGCGTGCGTCCTCAACCAGTTTTAGCACTGCGGGCTCGGAGAGTTTCAGGGTCGTCGCTAATTCAGAACCGAATTGACGCATTGCCGCTTGCCGAGAAGCCTGGGTGTGTCCACCAGCTGGAACAGCGTAGTCTGCGGTGCCGCCCGCATTGGTAGGCGATGCGCTCGTTTGACTACTCACGGATTCTGAGTTCTTGTTCGCGGTATCAGGGGTCGATGTGACTCCAGTGCCTGAACAGGCGCTTAAGAGGGCGGCTATACAACTTATTTGTAAAACCCGGCGGCACACAGGCATCGTTTTTCCTTATAGATGTAACCAATATGATACCGAGCGGCGGCGTGTTTGTTACAAGACATTTGGGTTTCTTCCATTCTGGCATAGGGTTTGTTTCAGAATGGCATAGGGGGCAACCCTCGTCACCGTAGCCATATCCGGTAAAATCATTTTCAAATATGTACTTTAAATGCTTGTTTCATATCTGGAGATCGTTGGATGAAGGTGCTTGTGCCTGTAAAACGTGTCGTTGATTACAACGTCAAAGTACGCGTCAAATCGGATCAGTCGGGTGTCGATATCGCGAACGTCAAGATGTCTATGAACCCGTTTGATGAGATTGCGGTCGAAGAAGCCACGCGTCTCAAAGAAAAAGGTGCTGCGACTGAAGTCATCGCTGTTTCTTGCGGCGTGGCTCAATGCCAGGAAACTTTGCGCACCGCAATGGCGATCGGCGCAGATCGCGGTATTTTGGTGCAGACGGACGTCGAGCTCCAGCCCCTGGCCGTTGCAAAGCTGTTGAAAGTGCTGGTCGAAAAAGAGCAGCCTCAGCTTGTGATTTTGGGTAAACAGGCGATTGATGACGATGCGAACCAGACGGGCCAGATGTTGGCGGCTTTATTGGGTTGGTCTCAGGCGACTTTTGCCAGCAAGGTTGAGCTCGGTGACGGTGTCGCACGCGTGACACGCGAAGTCGATGGTGGACTCGAAACGCTTGAGCTCAAATTGCCCGCGATCGTGACCACAGATTTGCGTTTGAATGAGCCGCGCTACGTGACGTTGCCCAACATCATGAAAGCCAAGAAAAAGCAATTGGACATCTTGACGCCTGATGAACTCGGCGTTGACGTCACCCCACGTCTGAAAACGCTGAAAGTATCGGAGCCCTCCGCCCGCTCCGCTGGCGTCAAGGTCCCTGATGTCGCGGCACTTGTCGATAAACTCAAGAATGAAGCCAAGGTGGTTTGATCATGTCAATACTTGTCATCGCTGAACACGATAACGTTCAACTGAAAGCTGCGACACTCAATGTCGTGGCCGCCGCTTCTAAAATTGGCGGCGATATCCATGTGCTGGTGGCTGGTGCGAATGCTGCCGCAGTCGCACAAAACGCTGCCAAAATTGGTGGTGTTTCCAAGGTGTTGCTTGCCGAGTCTCCCGCTCTTGTCGATGGTTTGGCTGAGAACGTTGCCGAGCAAGTGCTGGCGCTCGCGCCTGGCTACAGCCACATCTTGTTTGCAGCCACCGCTTCCGGGAAAAACGTATCGCCCCGTGTTGCAGCCCGTCTGGACGTCGCGCAGATTTCTGAAATTCAGGCCGTGTTGTCGGCCGATACTTTTGAACGCGCCATTTATGCGGGTAATGCGGTTGCTACCGTACAGTCAACTGATCCCGTCAAAGTCATCACTGTCCGTACAACCGGCTTTGATGCGGCTCCGGAAGGTGGTAGCGCAGCGGTGGAGTCAGTAACGCCTGCTGCCGCAGTGGGGTTGTCGACGTTTATCGGCCGTGAAGTCGCCAAGAGCGATCGTCCCGAACTTGCCGGTGCTAAGGTTGTTGTTTCTGGGGGGCGCGGGATGGGCAGCGCCGAAAACTTCAAAATTCTCGATCCACTTGCAGACAAACTTGGTGCCGCACTGGGCGCGTCTCGCGCAGCAGTCGATGCTGGCTACGCGCCAAACGACTGGCAGGTCGGTCAGACTGGCAAAATCGTGGCGCCACAACTTTATGTCGCCATCGGTATTTCAGGAGCCATCCAGCATTTGGCTGGAATGAAGGACTCAAAAGTGATCGTGGCCGTCAATAAAGATGCGGAAGCACCTATTTTTGGCGTGGCAGATTATGGCCTGGTGGCTGATTTGTTTACGGCTGTGCCAGAGCTGGTAACAACACTTTAATTCGGAAGGGCGAGTACTCGCCGGCTGATCCGATCTGCCCCCATGCATTGGATTTTTGTCCAACGTCTGGGGGTTTTCATTTGGTGACCTATGACCTATCAAGCCCCTATTGCAGATTTTAAATTTGTCTTCAATCATCTTGCGGGCTTGCCAGAGCTCTTGCGACTGCCTGCGTTCGCAGGGATCGAGTCAGACTTGGTCGATGCCGTTCTAGAAGAAAATGCGAAGTTTACGGCCGAGGTTGTTTCTCCCACCAATCGGATCAGTGATCGGCAGCCTCCCGTCTGTCAGGCGGGGCAGGTGGCGATGCCGGCAGAGATCCACGCCGCGTTCAAGGCGTTTGTCGAAGGTGGCTGGCAAGGTCTTCGTCACCCTGAACAATGGGGTGGACAAGGCTTACCCAAATTGCTCGCGACGGCGACGACGGAAAATCTCTACGCAGCGAACGTTGCGTTCTCGCTTTGTCCGATGTTGACGGATGGTGTGATTGAGGCCCTTTTGCTGACGGGTTCAGATGCTCAAAAGCAGACCTATATCGAGCCGCTTGTAAGCAGCAAGTGGACCGGCACGATGAATCTGACTGAGCCGCAGTCTGGCTCCGACTTGTCCTTAGTCACTACCCGGGCTGTCGCACAAGCGGATGGCAACTATCGACTCTTTGGCCAGAAAATTTACATTACTTTCGGTGAACATGATTTGGCCGAAAATATTGTCCATTTGGTGCTGGCGCGTACTGCTGATGCGCCACCTGGAGTCAAGGGACTTTCTTTATTTGTTGTTCCAAAGTTTTTGGTCAATCAGGACGGCACCCTTGGCAAGCGTAATGATGTTTGGTGCGCATCCATTGAGCATAAGCTGGGTATTCACGGCAGTCCAACTGCGGTACTGTTGTTTGGTGATGACAAAGGCGAAGTAGGCGAGGGCGCCATTGGCACACTCGTCGGTCAGGAGAATCGCGGTCTCGAATACATGTTCATTATGATGAACGCTGCGCGTTTTGCGGTCGGTGTTCAAGGTATTGGCGTGAGCGAAGCAGCGACTCAGAAGGCGCAGTCTTACGCCCGTGACCGGATTCAGAGTCGTGCGATTGAGGGTTCGGCCGGCCCTGTCGCCATCATGCAGCATCCCGATGTGCAGCGTATGCTCATGACAATGCGTGCCTTAACGGAGGCCGCTCGGGCGATTGCCTGTACGGCTGCAGCAGCGGATGATCTCAGTATTGAAAGTCCTGATGCGGAGGTGCGTCGCATCAATCAGGCCTTGTACGATTATCTGGTCCCAGTTGTAAAAGGTTTTTCAACTGAGTGCTCTTTAGAGGTCACTTCTCTTGGCGTGCAAGTGCATGGCGGGATGGGATTTATCGAGGAAACAGGGGCGGCTCAGTTTTATCGCGATGCGCGTATCCTCACTATTTACGAAGGGACGACTGCGATTCAGGCTAATGATCTCATTGGGCGCAAGACACTGCGTGATGGCGGTGCCACGGCGCAGCGCTTGATCGAGCAAATGCGACTCACAGCAGAGGCTCTTTTAAAGGCCTCTCAGTCGGCTCAGCCTGCACAGGCAGCCGGTTTGGCGTTGATCGGTGACAATTTGAACCGAGCAGTAGGGCAGTATGAATCTGTCGTGCATTATGTGCTTGAACATTCGAAAACGGACATTCGCGCCGTCTATGCAGGGAGTGTGCCTTATCTCATGCTGACTGGCTATGTCCTGGGCGGCTGGCATATGGCGCGAGCCGCCATGGTGTGTGCGCTTGCCACGCAAGAGCTTGCGTCATCCTCTACTCAAGCTTCGGAGACGATGTCTGGGGGTTTTGATGCGCTACCACTATCTTTTGCGCAGAACAAATTCGCGACTGCCGCCTTTTATTGCGGCGCGATCTTACCTCGGGTTGAGGCCTTGAGCCGAGCTATTCATCAAGGTGTCACGCTTACGCAAGTCGTTGAGCACTCTACCTTGATGACTTGATGCCGAAAGATTTCTGCCTAGGGCAGAATCGCATCCAGGCTCGTGTTGACCTCGATGAGAATCGGCTCGCGCGAGTCGAGTGCCGCAGTGATGACAGCCTGAATCTCTGATTTTTCCTGAATGCGTGCAGCTTTCATGCCAAAGCTTGCAGCAAGCGTATAAAAATCCGGATTAAAAAGCGAGGTGCCACTAACACGACCCGGGTAACCTCGCTCTTGGTGCAAGCGTATTGAGCCATAGCTGCTGTTGTTGGACACAATGAATACGATTGGTAGCTTGCGCTCAACAGCGAGGATCATTTCATTGCCGGTCATCAGAAAACCGCCGTCACCCACGATGCAGACGGTTGTACGTTCCGGTTCACGCATGGCGCAAGCAAGCGCGGCGGGTGTGCCGTAACCCATCGCTCCGGCAAGGGGAGCCATCAGACGCTGACCGGCTTTGAAGTTGAAATGACGGTAAACCGGGGCGGCAAATGTCCCAGCGTCCAGGCACACTGTGGTTGAGTCAGAGGCGTGCTCGGCGACTGCTCGCACGACATCTGTGAAGTTCACGCCTTTCTTTGCTGCACGGTTTGGCCATGCCGCGTAGGGCAGTGAGTGACCACGTAATTCTTTGAGCCATTCTTGTCGAGCATTGCCAGGCTGAGTCGCATTGGCTTGAGTCAAGGCACGTACAAAGCTGACTGGATCGCAGACAAGCGGGAAGTCCGCCACCGTATCCCAATTGACGATGCGTGAATCAGGGTAGCAGTGCAACAGTGTTTGGGGTGCCTGGGCATAACGCGGAAACTGAAAGTTCTGCGTCGTGATGTCACCAAGCCGTGTACCCAGTGCGAGAATGAAATCGCTTTGCTGGAGGGTCGCCATCTGAGCCGCGGGATTTGACAGGCCTAAGTCGCCGACAAAGAGAGGGTCGTCGTTTGGATAAATGTCGTGTCGGCGAAAGGACACCATTGTCGGGAGTTGCCAGTGGTGGACAAAGGAGCGAAGTGCCTCGCGTCCGCCCGGGCAGTCAAAGACACCGCCTGCGATCACGACAGGTCGTTGGGCATCGGATAGTCGCTTGCCAATGGCGTCCAGTGTGGATTGCTCGGGAAGGCCAAAGATTTGCGGATGATTTTTGAATGCCGGCTTGGCGACTGTTTGTTGCTGGATATCTTCTGGGATCACTAGCACGACGGGTCCCGGTACACCCGAGGTCGCCATACGGATGGCTTTGAACGCAGCCTCGCCAAGCTGCTCAGGTGTCTGGCACTCAAAGACCCATTTGGCGATTGAGCCAAACATCTTTTGGTAATCGATTTCCTGGAATGCTTCGCGACGCAGATCACGCGCCGCGATCTGGCCAATAATCAAAATCATCGGCACCGCATCCTGCTGAGCGGTGTGCACGGCAATAGCAGCGTTAGAGGCACCCGGGCCCCGGCTCACCAGCGCCACACCAGGCCTGCGCGTCAGTCTGCCATCGGCGACAGCCATATACCCCGCACCACCTTCGTGGCGACAGGTCACTACGTCAATTTCTGGAAAGTCCACGACTGCGTCCAGCAGACCTAGGTAGCTTTCCCCGGGCACAAGAAAAATGCGATCCATTCCGTGATCAGAAAAAACCTGAAAAAGGGCATGGCTAGAAGTGAATGCGTTCATGGGATGCGTCATCAAAATTGTCGTCGAGTTGATGGTTGAGAGAGACGTTGGAACAGGAAATTAGCACAGGACGAGGGTGTCTTGGAGATTGAGCTCACGGTTGTGCCGTGTTGTGAAAAAACCATAGGTTTTATTGCCGCCTCATACTGTTGTTGCAAACAGTACTGATTTAATATACAGTACTGTTTATGTGTTCAGTAAATGATGTCATTGACCTATATTAGGAGCAATATTATGACCCGCGAAGTCCGACACAACTATCCTCCCGTATTCGCTGCCCATCATGTTGACAGCCACTCTCCAAGCGCCAAGAGCATGATCTCCGATGTGTTGCTTTTGGCTTTTTGGGGTGCCATGGTACCCGTGTTCATGTGGATTGGCAGCGCGGCAGGTTTTTAAGTCTCTGGGTGGCCTGATCACCTTTAGCTATTTGCCAGCAAAACAACACCTGTCCCAATGAAGCAGCAGCCCACCAGTCTGCCCCAGCCGACAGGTTCACGCAAAATATACAGTCCGGCGAGGGTGACAAGCAGCATTGACATCTCGCGAGCGGGAGCCACCAGACTGACTGGGGCTCCATCGCGCAGTGCATAGAGCACCAGGATATAGCCCAGTGGCGAGAGCAGCCCAATCGCCCAAGCCAGATGCCAGTAACCTTTCATCGCATCCAGTGCGCGCCGAGGGTGACGGGCAGTATGTGGCAGCATCATGATTGTTTTTGAGGCCGAGGTGGCCCAGTCAAACAGCACGGGTGCGATCATCAGCACCGCGACGCCGTAAGCATCGACCAATGTGTAAGCCGCAATCAGTAGCCCAATGAGCAGCCCCCAACGAACACCCACCATCGCTTCTGGTTGCAGAAGTCGCCTGATTTGCCCTTGTGTCGCAATCATCAGCACACCCGCTACGACACAAAGCATTCCCCCGAGTCCAAGCACGGTTGCAGGTTCGCGAATAAACAGTATGGCTCCGATTGTGGACAAAAATGGCCCAGTGCCTCTGGCGATGGGGTAGACCACAGACAGATCAGCCACTTGATAGCCTCTTTGCAGGCAAAGGCTATAGGTGAGGTGCAGCACGCCTGACAGCAAGATGCACCCTACGATCTCCCAGCTCCAGTTGTTATCATCAAACAACAGAATCCAGATCACCCAAGGCGCAAACAGGATTGTTGAGCACAAGCCATAGGCAAAGACAAAGGCCGAACCAACTTTGGCTCCCCTTTTTGCCAGCAAATTCCAGGATGCATGACAAATCGCTGCGAGGATCACTAAAAGAAGGGCAGAGCCGGTCATGGGCTGTCATGTAAAAGTTTAAGGGAGGCTTCGCTATTGAAACACTATTTAGGCGGACACACTGACTCCAAGCTGAGCGTCAAAAAATGTAGTAGAATCAATGGCTTTTTATCGCATCCTCTGCCCGGTAGCAGATGTCCGAATAGGTCGGACGTCCCAGCCAATAATATTGACCGAGAGCATGATGACTTGGAGTTCTAATGAATCTGATCGCTATTATCGAGCAAGAAGAAATTGCTCGCCTGACGGGTGGCAAGCCTGTTACTGACTTTGCACCGGGTGACACTGTTGTCGTGAGCGTCAACGTGGTTGAAGGTACGCGCAAGCGTACCCAGGCTTTTGAGGGTGTCGTGATTGCGCGTCGCAATCGTGGTCTGAACTCAGCCTTCATCGTTCGCAAGATTTCATCTGGCGAAGCTGTTGAGCGTACATTCCAGTTGTATTCACCCCAGATCGCCGGTATCGAAGTCAAGCGCCGTGGTGATGTTCGCCGCGCCAAGCTCTACTACCTGCGTGATCGTTCCGGTAAGTCTGCGCGTATCAAAGAAAAATTGGTGCGTAAAGCTGTTGTTGCAACACCTGCAGCTTAAGCACTTATCAGGCTTAGGCACTTAAATCTCTGCAGTACTCGCTCTCTGCATTACTCGCTGTCATTTAAAGTGCCTAAATCCTAAAAGCCTCAAATAACTGGACCTTAGTCCAAATGTTTGAGGCTTTTTTATTTATAGAATTTTATGTGAGTGAGCTTGACGGATACATATCGAGCTCAGAGGTGTTAAAACGTCATAATATTGACTTTGCCTCTGCATGCGCGTGATCACCTGACTATGTCTTCAGATTCTCCCGAAGCTCTTCGCCCTCGTCGTCCCCCTGTCCGTCCATCGTTCGATCCAATGACGCAGCCGTGGAGTCCCTCGGTGCTGCCCTTTGGGCCTGTCCCACAAGACTGCCTGACGCCACATGCGTTGCGAACG
This sequence comes from Zwartia sp., assembly GCA_030653405.1. GTDB lineage: Bacteria > Pseudomonadota > Gammaproteobacteria > Burkholderiales > Burkholderiaceae_B > Zwartia. The sequence continues at coordinate 25,207 of JAURZO010000255.1, forward strand.
GTGTTGACTGGCAACATACAACGCCCACTTGATATTCCCAATGAGTCGTTGATCAGAATGCCCGGTCGGGAGGGAACACCCGTCGAGGCCGCTGTTCTGGTGCCGATCGTGCTCAGACCAGATGGGTTGACTGTGCTGTTGACGCAGCGTACTGCACATCTGAACGATCATGCGGGGCAAATCAGTTTTCCGGGTGGGCGTGTTGAGTCGACGGATGCCGATGTTCAAGAAACCGCCTTGCGTGAAACCGAAGAAGAAACAGGCTTGTCCCGTGCATTCATCGAGTGTCTGGGGGGATTGCCGCGTTACGTCACAGGTACCGGTTTTGCTGTGAGCCCTATTACCGCACTCGTACAAACAGGCTTTGAACTGAATCCTGACACTTTCGAAGTTGCCGAGGTATTTGAGGTGCCGTTATCTTTTTTAACGGACCCAGTCAATTATCGACTGCATCGCGCTGAACTCGCTGACGGACGCGTACGTCAGTATTATTCAATCCCGTGGAAGCAATATTTCATCTGGGGAGCCACTGCGGCGATGCTGTTGGGGATGTGCCAGATCCTCTCGGAAGCTGCGGCCGAGCGGTCTTAAAAAGTTAAAAGCTTTCGTGATCGTCTTTCGCCTGCACCAGTCTGACGTACAAAGCATGTCTGGCAGGATGAATCTCCTGGCGCGCTAAGGCGGCCAAGATACCGCATCCAGGTTCGTGTTGATGCGTACAGTTGTAGAAGCGGCAGTGCTCCCTGTGTTCGCTAAACTCCGGAAAACCGCGTTCGATTTCTTCTCGGCTCAGATGGAGTAAGCCAAAGCCCTGAAAACCCGGAGAGTCTATCAGGTCGCCGCCCCCCTCAGGCAAGTGATAAAGCCGTGTACTGGTGGTGGTGTGACGTCCCGCGCCTAAGGCCACCGAGTGTTCTCGAGTCGCGGCCTGCGCGAGGGGGGCAAGCGTGTTGAGGAGCGTCGACTTGCCCATGGCGCTCTGGCCAAGTAGAAGCGAGGTTTTATCTTTGAGCAGTGGCAAGACGTTTTCGCGGACGCTGGCTGGATCACGCGCACAAATCTCAATAATCGGTACACCCAGGGAGCGAAACGGGGCCAGCCTCTCTTGGGCGACTGGCATGCCTGCGGTCAGGTCAACTTTATTTAGTAAGATCACAGGATCGATCCCTGCAGACCAAGCTCCGGCAAGAGAGCGTCCTAGCAAATCGTCTGAAAAGGGCGGTTCGACTGCAATCACAATCAGCAGTTGATCGACGTTTGCAGCGAACTGTTTACTGCGCGACTCATCGGAGCGAAAAAGGAGATTTTTGCGATCTAAGATGGCTTCTAAAGCGCCTTCGTCCTGTCCTTGACGCGAGATGCTGACATAGTCTCCAACCGCGGCATCATTCTTTTTCCCTCTGGGAAAACATTTGATCAGCACGCCTCCTTCTATTTCGACACTGTAGTGCCTGCCGTGTGCTGCGATCACCCGTCCTTGCAGGCGATCTGTCATGACGCAAGCAACTGACGAATCCTGACTGCGACGGGCGGGTGGCTATCATAGAATGCTGAGTGAATAGGATCGGGTGTCAACGTTGAGGCATTGTCATCGACAAGCTTGACGAGTGCCGAGACCAGCTGATCGGCGGAGCTTTGATCACTCGCGAATCGATCCGCCTCGAACTCATCTTTGCGTGAAAACCAGCTGAATAATGGTGTCAGGCCAAAGGTAAAGACGGGCACCACCATGAAAAATAAAATCAACGCCATCGCGTCATTACGACCACCTAACTGGGGGATGACCCCCAAATCCGTATAGAACCAGACTTGTTGTGCCAGCCAGCCAAGGATCGCGAAAAAGATCAGTGCCCCGGCAAAGCTCATCGCTAAACGCTTGAAAATATGGTTGTGCTTGAAATGGCCAAGTTCATGCGCCAGCACAGCAATAATTTCGTCAGCACTCAGCCGTGCCAACAGCGTATCAAAAAACACAATCCGACGGGCACGTCCAAAGCCGGTGAAATAAGCATTGCCGTGCGCTGATCGCTTGGAGCCGTCCATCACAAACAGACCATTGAGCGAAAAGCCGCAACGCTGGGCGAGTTCCTGAATTTGTTGCGCGAGTGCCTGGTCTTCCAGCGGCGTGAATTTATTGAAAAGCGGCGCGATCCAGGTCGGAAAAATAAACAGCACCAAAAGATTAAAGACGGACCATAAGCCCCAGGCCCACAGCCACCAGAACGTGCCGGCTTCGGCCATCAGCCACAAGACAGCCGCGAGCAGAGGGAGTCCCAATACGGCACCGATCAGAATGCCCTTGAGCGTATCACTCACGAACAGTTTTGGTGTCATTCTGTTAAAGCCGAACTGTGCTTCGAGTTTGAATTGACGATAAACAGAAAAGGGCAGTCCGAGCGCACCAAGCAAAGAAATCACCGCGACAATCAGAAGCACTTGGCGCAGCAAGTCATGTGTGGTGAGTGTGCTGACCCACAAATCGATCTGTTGCAATCCACCGAGAAGCGTCAAACCGATCAGTACAAAAGCATCGAATACGAGCTCAATCATACCTAAGCGGACCTTGGCGGCGGTGTAGTCGGCCGCCCGTTGGTGGCTGACCAACCCAATGCGGGAGGCAAACTCTGGAGGCACAGTGGCGCGATTGCGCACGACGTGCCGTAATTGGCGGCTGGCCAGCCAAAGTCTGACACCGATCGTCGCGAGGAGAAAGGCAATAAACAGAATGGTGAGCATGGGTCCGATGGGCCTTATGACAGCTTATGAGAAAATCGTGTTTTAACTGGATTGATTATATGGCCAACACCCCCTCTCAGGCAGCAAGTGCCCCTGCTGGAAAAGTAGTTCCTAACGAGTTTCGTCTAGTTTGGTTGGATATGGAGATGACGGGCCTGGATCCAGAAAAAGAACGCATCATCGAGGTGGCCGTCGTTGTGACAGAGCCAGATTTGACCGTTGTCGCCGAGGGGCCGGTTTTGGTCATTCATCAGCCTGATAGCTTGCTCGATGCCATGGACAGCTGGAATCGCTCCACTCATGGTAAAAGCGGCCTGACCGACAAGGTCAAGGCCTCGACACGCACAGAGTCCAGTGCAGAGGATGAGCTGGTTGCCTTTCTCTCCCAGTACGTGCAGGCAGGCAAGTCGCCACTTTGCGGGAATACTGTCAGCCAAGACCGTCGATTTATGTTCAAGTACATGCCCAAGCTCGAGCAGTTTTTTCACTACAGAACGATTGACGTCAGTACTCTCAAAGAACTTGCCCGTCGCTGGAGGCCAGAGCTGCTAAAAGGTTTTGAAAAGCGAAGCAAGCACGAAGCCTTAGCCGATATTTACGAGTCGATTGATGAGTTGAAGTATTACCGTGAACACTTCATCAAATTAGGGTGATACTTTTTCAAACACGGCTGGTCGGCTAGCGGATTTTGACGATGTGCCGGTACCAGCCATGTAGCAGCATGGCGGAGATTGCGAGCCCGATCGTGGCCATCAGCCACATACTGCCCGCGCCGACTGGCGAACCGGCCAGAAGCTGATTGCGCAGTGGCTCGATCAGTCCCTTGCCAGGACCAAAACCTAACCACCATCCTCCAAGCAGACCGACCACCATTAAGGCAAAAAACTGCAAAATGAGCGGCACGACCGCGATTTTGTGCGCACGTAGCAGGTAACTGTTGATGCATTGCATGGCATCGACAATATGAAAGAAAGGCAAGAGCGCCAGCAGTGACAGCGCGATCGCGGCCACTGCGGGATCGCTAGTGTAGGTCGCAACAATCAAGTCGCGACCAAAATAGAGACCGCACGCAGTAATAAGCGCTCCGCCCAAGCCAATTACTAAGCCCATCATGCTGGTGCGGTGCGCTTGCTGTAGCTGACCCGCTCCGATGGATTGTGCCGCGAGCGCTGCGGTGGCCACACCAATGGCCATCGGCATCATGTAGGCAAGGGCTGCGAGATTAGAGGTGATCTGATGGCCACCAATGACCGCTGTGCCTTCTTGAGCGACAAGTAGGGCCATAAACGTAAAGGCGCTCACTTCGACAAGGTAGGAGCCGCCCATCGGGATACCGAGCCTCAGAATACTCCAGAGCTCGCCTAGCTGTGGCCGCCCCAGCTTTAAATGAAACTGTTTGTAGAACGGTGTGCGCGTGACGATCCACAAACCGACAGCAAGGTTGATCCAAAAAACGATGGCCGACGAGATGCCTGCACCCGTTGCGCCAAGCTCGGGCAAGCCCCAGTTTCCAAAAATCAGTAACCAGTTGAAAAATACTTTGAGTGCGATGCCGACTAAGTTGATCATCATGACCAGTTTTGGACGCGACACTGCATTGGCGAGCGCATAGACCGTGCGAAACATCAGCGCCGCAGGTAAGGCGAACGTCAATGCAAGCAGATAGCTTTTAACGTTGGAGCGAACCTGTGGATCGATGTCGCCTGAGAAGCTCAGCCAGACATCCGGAAAGAGCATCACCGCACCACCGACGACAGACAGTAGGATGGAGACCCAAATGCCTTGTCCCCATGCTCGACCGACCTGTTCAAGTTTGCCTGCGCCAACGAATTGCGCCTGAATAGGGATAAGCGCGTGCATGACGCCCATCAAGCCCACAAACACGGTGATGTAAATGGAGATGGACAATGCCATGGTTGCCAGCTCAATCGGACCCGCATGTCCCGTCATTGCGGTATCCAGGACACCAAACGCCATGCTGGCCCACTGACTGATCAGAATCGGCCATGCCTGTTTAAAAATCGCCCGAAGCGTCGCAGGAAAAGAGCGTGCGGAAGTGTCAACGATACTCATCGCTCGGGGATGCGTAAAATTCTATAGCGATCAAATCGATCCGCACCACGAGATCCTTGCCAAAGTACGTCAGCATGATCGCTAAAGCCGGCTTCACCATTTTCGAGCTTTTTCTGCGTGGTCTGTTGCAGTAAAAATGGACAATTCTGGTCGTAAACAATCTCGATATGATCAAAGACATAAAGCGAGGCGCGGGGTCCGAGGGTCAAGGCCTGTGATCTGAGGCAGGCGAGTTCACCGGGCGTCTCCGAGAGCTGCTCTAGTGTTTTTCTGATTTCTGCAGACATGGGGCGATAGCTTCGCACATAGTCTACTGCAGGCATCCAGAGTAATACGAGCAACAGCCAGGTGATGGTCAGTCCACCAGCCGCCAATAAAGAGCCTCTCCACAGCGCGTTAGGATTCATCCGCACACGCCAGACAATCATCGCGATCCAGCTGAGGGTGCAAAACACGGCAATTGCCACGGACCCCCAGGCGATGTGCGGCTCGAAGCCCGCGGTTTGCCGGGCAATATTGAGGGAAATTTGTTTGGGGACCTCGAAATGCAAGGCAAACCAGCCTATCCAGACGCAGGCCACGGTCACTGAAAAACACATCAGTGCGAACCAGTCGAGCGTGTTGATGACGCCACGTCGCATCGTTGGGATAGCAAAAGCCGATAAGACCGCAAGCGGGCTAATGAGCAAGACATAATCCGCTTCGCCTGATTGTGGCGAAACAAACAGAGTCAGCAAGGCGCCCAAGGCCACGGCCATTGGCAGGCAAATATGCGGTGCCGTGATCCAGCGACGCCATTGCCATATGGCAAGCAGAGCCAACGGCCAAGTCGGCCACAAAAACCATGGTAAATCCCGCAGTGGACGGATCGCGCTTTCATATTCGGGCAGGCCAAAACTGAGTTGATTCCAGTGCAGCCAAGCGGTCATCCAGTCCGGATAAGCGAGCTGAGTTGGAATCCACCAGCAAGCGATCAGTGCGGCTGAGATGAGGCTTGCGCCCACTGCATAATAGCGAGAAGACCAGAGGACTGAGCGTGGCTGAAATGCGATGGGCAGAGCGATGAGCAGGGGCAGGACTCCGGGTCCCGCGCGCGTGAAAAACGCACCTGAAAGGGCCAAGGCCAGCATGATCATTCCCATCTTGGGCTTGTCGATCATGCGTGCGAGTGCGTAAAACCCAAGCGCGTGAAAGGCGAGGTTGGCAGGCACGACTGACGTTTCATGAAACCGTAACAGTACGCCGCCAGTCGCCAGCAGCAGGAGCGTCGCGACATCGGCCAGGAGTCGGCCGTAATCTTTGACCGAAGGCTCTCCGCCAAACGGCAAGGCGAGGGGTTGTGCTTCCGTCCTTCGGCCGAGCAAGTAGGTGCCGTACCAGACAGAGCCCAGTGTGATCCCAAACCAAAGCATATTGACAAGGCGGGACGCTTCGATGTCTCCGATCAGAGGACCAAATACATAGATCAGCAGAGCGCCGAGCCACATGACGAGTGGACCATCTTCGGTCAGCTTTAAGTCACCGAGGTGCGGAATGAGCCATTCGGTGCCATGAGACTGGAGAGCGGATAACATCGTCGCCAGACTGAGAACGTCATCAGTTTTCCAGGGATCTCTTCCAAAAAGACCCGCAGACACGTAGGCGATCGCCAGCACCAACAGCACGAGGCGAGGCAGTTTGACAGACGCATTGGCAGTTAATCGTGCCGGGGTGGATTGGTTAGCAGCGGGCAACACGCTCAGACTCGAACTTTCGCGATGATGTGGCGATCAAGACATTACCAAAAAAAAAGCAGCCTCGTAGGCCGCCTTTTTTGCGAATGCTAATCGGGTTAAACCGGATCAGGCAGACGCCTTTTTGGTGCCTGACGTACGTGCAAAACGTGCGCGGAACTTCTCGACACGCCCGGTTTCAACGATACGCGTCTGGGCGCCCGTATAGAAAGGGTGAGATTCTGAGGTCACATCGCATTTAAACAATGGGTAGGTTTTACCATCCATTTCAATCGTTTCGCGGCTATTCAGTGTCGAACGCGTAATGAATTTATTGCCTGTTTGCAGGTCAACGAACACGACATCGCGGTAATTTGGGTGAATCTCGGCTTTCATCTTACGTCCTTTCGGTTGGGCGGGTCGCCAGCCATATCAATATGACCACGTATCCTGAGTCAAGCTAGCAATCATACAGGGATCGTTGAAGTTTCGCAATGCGGCAATGCTATTCTGTGGGGGGTTGGTAAAAAAAGGTGTTTTCTAACAATGGTTTGGAACAAAAACGCTGCTGCGCAGCACGAAATCCCAACAATTTCCGAGGGTGGCGGTATCCGCTATCTGCATTTCGGTACCGAGTGGGTGCAGGGGGCGATGTGGGTGGCCAAACCGACACATTTGGTACTCGAATACACGGCTCAGATGATGGCGTGGCTGCTATTTCTCGAGCCACCACGTCACCAGTCGATTGGTTTGCTTGGGCTCGGTGCCGGCTCTCTGGCTAGGTTTTGTTTAAAACACACCAAGAGTCGACTTCGAGTCATAGAGTGGAATCCGCTTGTGACCTCGGCGTGTGAGCTGTATTTCAAATTGCCGCGCCCCGAAAGAATGCTCATAGAGCACCTCGACGCGGGTGCCTGGGTCGCTGACCCCAGCCACCGCGAATCGTGTTCGATTTTGATGGTTGATTTGTACGATGGAGAGGCTGCGGGCCCCGTGCGGGACTCGCTTGAGTTTTATCAAGATTGTCATCGAGTATTGGGCGAAGTCGGCATGATGAGCATCAATCTGTTCGGCGCACATGCGAGTTTTGAAAAAAATATCAAACGCATTAGTCAGGCCTTTGACGGGCGGCTCCTGAGCTTGCCTCAGATCGATGCAGGCAATCAGGTTGTGCTGGCTTTCAAGGGACCCACCTTGGAGGTGTCAATCGAGAGGTTATTATCGCGCGCCGAGGCTGTCGAATCTCAGTACGGTTTGCCCGCTAAGAGGTGGGTACGTTCTATGAGTGGTCGAATGACTGATGGGCAATTGACGATTTGACGGGTGTGACACTTTTGATGACAACAAAAATAGCGGTTCTATGGCTGTTTGCAATTGTGCTCTTGTTTGCGAGTGCGGGGACACGCGCGCAAACGAAGTCTGTGACTATTTTCGCGTACCAGCAGGACGAAACTACGCAAGAGGCGGTCGAAAGCGTTCGCGAGGCGCTCAGGACTGCCGGCTTTCGCGAGGGGCGCAACCTAAAGTTGACGGTTGCAGATGCCAACGGCATCCCTGAACGAGCGACGAACTTGGCGCTTGAGCTTGTGCGCGGGCGGCCAGACGTCTTCGTCGCACTGACCTTGCCTGCCGCTCAGGCGTTGTTGACGCATACGACGCGTATTCCAGTCGTATTTATGGACATCATGGATCCCGTCGCCAGTGGTCTGGTGGCTAACCCTGGTCCCTCTGGCACAAACGTGACGGGCGTTTTGGATACACTGCCCCTCCAAAAAAGAATCTCTTTGATCAAACAAGTCTCTGGGAAAGCTCGACGTATCGGTGTTCTGTATAACCCGAATGACGCGAGCTCTGTCTCACAGGTTCGGGAATTTCAGGAGCAACTGAGTGCGGCTGGCATGATTGCGATCGAAGTGACGGTCACAAGATCCAGTGAAGTGGGTTCTGCAGCACGCAGTTTGATTGAAAAAGTCGATGCATTTCAGACCTTTACAGATGTGACCGTCTCTCAATCCTATGGCGCCCTTGCACAGGTTGCAAACGAAGCCAAGCTTCCTCTCTTTGGTTGGGATGTTAAAGATGTACGGGCAGGTGCGGTTGCCTCGCTTGATTTGACGGATCGAGACATGGGCCTTGCTGCAGGACGTCTCGCGGTCAGAATCCTGAAAGGCACGAACCCCGGGACCATCGCACCTGAGTTAATCGCCAACATCCCGGTGTATGTCAATTTGCAAGCCGCTTCTAAGCAGTCTGTCGAATTGAATGCTGCGCTATCAAAAACTGCGCAGGTGCTTGTCAAATAATCAACCCTACCTTTTGAACGGTCCTCGGGCGTGTGAGCATGATAATCTGCAGGTAGAGCAGTGTCTGTCAGACGGGCAATGCGATGAAAAATCGGCCAGCAACTGAAGAGAACCCCACCCATGATTGATCTAGGCGTCAATATTGACCACGTCGCGACTTTGCGTCAGCAACGTCACACCTCTTATCCCGATCCGATCAAGGCTGCATTGCTTGCCGAGGATGCGGGCGCGGATCTCATTACGTTGCATTTGCGAGAAGACCGCCGTCATATTCAAGATGCGGATGTGTTCGCGCTACGGCCACAGTTACGGACACGGATGAATCTTGAGTGCGCGATTACGCCTGAGATGCTTGCGATTGCTTGCAGAGTCGTCCCAGAAGACGTCTGTCTGGTTCCAGAGAAACGTACCGAGCTGACAACCGAGGGTGGGCTCGATGTGTTGGGTGGTTTTGCGACGGTGAAAGCCGCAGTGGCGCAATTGCAGGCGAGCGGTATTCGTGTCTCGCTTTTCATTGATCCCGACGCGCGTCAGATCGCCGCCTCAGTGGATGCGGGGGCGACCGTCATCGAGTTACACACCGGTGCTTACGCCGAAGCGAGTACGGATGAGCAGGCTGAAGCCGAATTGAATCGTCTGAAACTCGCGATCTCGGTGGCAGCTCAGCACGGTCTTCGTATTAATGCTGGGCACGGTCTGCATTTTGGCAATGTGGCTCCGATTGCGGCACTAGAAGGGATCTCTGAGTTGAATATCGGACACGCGATTGTGGCGCAGTCCATTTTTGATGGTTGGGAAAATACGATCCGCAACATGAAGGCCTGCATGATCGAGGCCCGTCTGAAAGCGCAGCGTGGTGCGCTGCTCCAGCCTCGAAAGAAATAAAAGCGAGGCTAAATTGGGAGCAATCGCGGGCATTGGCATGGACTTGGTCAAGATGGAGCGGATTGACCGGGCCTGGCAGCGCCATCCCGAGCGCTTTCCGCAAAAAATACTTGGTGAGGACGAGTTGCGAGTTTTCAGACTCCGTGCGGCGCGAGATCGCGGTCGGGGAGTACGATATCTTGCGACACGCTTCGCAGCGAAAGAAGCTTTTTCAAAGGCGATTGGACTTGGCATGCGCACACCCATGTGGTGGACACGCATGCAGACTTTAAATATGAAAGGCGGACGTCCAACCGTTGTGCTATCGGGTGAATTAGCCCAGTGGTATGCCACGCGTTTTGGCGTGGCACACGTCTCTCTCACCGATGAGTCGGAGTATGGTGCTGCGTACGTCGTCGTTGAGACGCTCGTCGATCCCGCCTTCAGTATCAACATAACAGGAGCAGAATAAACATGAGTGAAACAAGTCCCCCACATCTGCCTCGCGGCCCATTGGTCGTTGACGTGGCGGGCGTGCGCCTCACCGCAGCGGAAAAGACGCGCCTACTTCACCCGTTGGTCGGTGGTGTGATTTTGTTTGCGCGCAATTTCCAGTCACGCAAAGAATTGGTGGCCATCACCAAGAGTATTCATGCTTTGCGCTCACCAAGTTTATTGATCGCAGTCGATCATGAGGGCGGAAGAGTCCAAAGATTTCGTACTGACGGCTTCACGAGTTTGCCCTCTATGCGTGCCTTGGGCGCGCAATGGCACAAGAATCCGATGACCGCCATGCGCATGGCGACAGATGTGGGCTATGTGCTGGGTGCGGAATTGCGCGCTTGTGGCGTGGATCTGAGTTTTACGCCTGTCTTAGACTTGGATTTTGGCGTCAGTAGTGTGATCGGGGACCGCGCATTTGATGGCGATCCTCGCGTGGTCGCCATGCTTGCCCGGGCACTGTCTCAGGGGTTGGCTCAGGCGGGGATGGGGGCGTGCGGTAAGCATTTTCCCGGACACGGCGCGGTATCCGCTGATTCCCACCATGCCATTCCAAGAGACTCCCGTTCGCTCAAGAAGATCCTCTCGCACGATGCGGCGCCTTATCAATGGCTCGGTGACCAGGTGATTCCATCGGTCATGCCGGCCCATGTGATTTACACCAAGGTCGATCCAATGCCGGCTGGCTTTTCAGCCAAGTGGATCAAGGAAATTTTGCGCAAGACGCTTCGTTATGATGGCGTGGTGTTTTCTGACGATCTCACGATGGAGGGCGCGGCTGTCGCGGGTGACATTTTGGCACGAGCCCGTGCTGCCCTGAATGCCGGTTGCGATATGGCGCTGGTGTGTAATCGTCCCGATTTGGCAGACGAGTTGCTGACGCGACTCCATTGGAAATCTTCCCGCCAATCGCAAAATCGAATCGAACGGTTGATGCCCAAGTCTGTTGCGCCTGACTGGAAATCGTTACAAAAGCAACTTGCTTATCTTGAGGCCTTCAAATCGGTACAAGTGCTCAATGGGCGAAACTGAATCAGCCGCTTTTGATATAAAGGCATTTCTCGCGCAACTGCCGCATCTCCCTGGCGTTTATCGTCATATCGATGCGTCAGGCGAGGTGCTGTATGTCGGCAAAGCCCGTGACTTAAAAAAAAGAGTCTCGTCTTATTTTCAGAAGACGTCGTCAAGCCCACGCATTGGGCATATGGTGGCGCGGGTTGTCCGGATTGAAGTGACTGTGACGCGCTCTGAGGCCGAGGCGCTGATTCTTGAAAACAACCTGATCAAGTCGCTACGTCCACGCTACAACATTTTGTTTCGCGACGACAAATCATATCCCTACCTCATGCTGTCCGGGCATGTGTCCCCGCGTGTTGCTTACTACAGGGGTTCGACACAAAAGAAGGGTCAGTTTTTCGGACCTTACCCGAGCGCTTGGGCTGTGCGCGAAACCATACAGATTTTGCAAAAGGTGTTTCGTTTGCGTACGTGCGAGGACACTGTGTATGCCAACCGCTCCAGGCCATGTTTGTTGCACCAGATTGGTCGATGCTCTGCCCCCTGTGTTGGCGAAATTTCTCAACAGGACTATGCCGCCGACGCTGAGCGGGCAGCACGGTTTCTGAATGGTGAAACGCAGGAGATTATGGGTGATATCGAGCGCAGAATGCAAAGCGCTTCTGAGGCGCTCGAGTTTGAACATGCCGCCTTGTTGCGCGACCAGATGGGGGCTTTGGCCAAGGTCCTCCACCAGCAAACGATGGAGGACACCGATCAAAGTGACACAGATATCATCGCTGTAGCGTCTTCGGGCGGCAAGGTCTGCGTCAACCTTGCCATGGTGCGCGGAGGTCGTCATTTGGGTGATCGCGCCTTTTTCCCTACCCACGCCGATGGCGACTCGTGTTCGGAGGTGCTCGAGGCGTTTATCGCCCAACATTATGTGGATCATCCGTTGCCCGCAGCGTTGGTGGGCTCTCATCCTTTGCCGGATGCTCAGCTGATTGAGTTGATTGCGGAGTCCAAAGCCACCAAGTCACGGTTTATCAGTCGTCCGCAAGGTGTGCGGCGTGCCTGGCAAGAACAGGCGATGCGAAATGCCGAAATGGCACTCGCCAATGCACTGTTGGAGTCGGGCGCACGCAGCGCCCGCACGCTGGCCTTAGCCGAGGCGCTTGACCTTGATACAGACCCTGCAGCGCTTGATGCGTTGCATATCGAGTGTTTTGACATCAGTCACACCTCAGGGGAGGCTACGCAAGCGTCCTGCGTGGTGTATGTCCACCATGCGATGCAGCCATCGATGTACCGACGTTACAACATTGCCGGCATCACGCCTGGCGATGATTATGCCGCTATGAGGCAAGTGTTGATGCGCCGCTTTGGAAAGGTTGCGGACGGTGAGGCGATCATGCCTGGACTTGTACTCATTGATGGTGGCAAAGGGCAGGTAGAGATTGCGCGCCAAGTGTTTGTCGAGCTCGGTCTTGAGACGGATGTCCTGGTCGGCGTTGCTAAAGGTGATCGTCGCAAAGTGGGTCTTGAAACGCTGGTATTTCCAGATGAACGAGCGCCTTTAGTGCTTGGAGAGTCCTCGGCGGCACTGATGCTGATTGCTCAGATTCGTGACGAGGCACACCGTTTTGCCATTACCGGGATGCGGGCCAAACGTGCCAAAGCCCGAAATGTCTCCCGTCTGGAGGATATTGATGGTGTGGGCGCCAAGCGTCGACAAAAGCTGCTGGCGCGTTTTGGAGGCTTTAGCGGTGTGGCCAATGCCAGTATTGAGGATTTGAGCTCGGTTGAGGGCATTTCGCCCGAGTTGGCCGAGCGCATTTATTTTTCTCTGCGTTAACTGGGTTAGCATAGCGTATGCCTCTGAATCTCCCCATTATCCTGACATGGCTGCGCATCGCCATGATTCCGCTTGTCATTGGACTCTTTTACCTCCCAGAGTCATGGATGAGTGTCCCCATCCGTGATACTTGGGCGAGCCTTTCCTTCATTTTCGCTGCACTCACCGACTGGTTTGATGGCTGGCTGGCGCGTCGCTGGAATCAGACTTCTTCGTTCGGTGCTTTTCTTGATCCTGTCGCGGACAAGCTGATGGTGTCGGCAGCTTTGCTTGTATTGCTGAGTCTCGACCGTGTCGATGTTGCGATCGCACTGGTGATCATCGGTCGTGAAATTACGATTTCCGCCTTACGTGAGTGGATGGCCCAACTTGGAGCGAGCGCAAGCGTCGCGGTGCATTGGCTGGGCAAGTTCAAAACGGCTGCTCAGATGATCGCGATCCCCTGTTTGCTCTATCACGATGACCTGTTTGGATTGCCAATGGCGATGATCGGTCAAATATTGATTGTCGTTGCAGCAATCCTAACGGTCTGGTCGATGCTGTATTACCTGCGTCGTGCTTGGCCCGTCATTCGCGAAAAAACTGCCAAAATCTAAACGATCAGGCGTGCATTCGCGTGTGTTGAACCAATCTCTTTGTAGCTGAGAAACGAACGCTCGCTATCGAGCACTACTGGCGAGCGCTGCGCTGAAAACCTGGAGCCGTCATTCCGGGTGTTGCCCGCCAGGGATTGATATCCAGACCTCCACGCCGCGTATAACGCGCATACACAGATAGCTTTTTGGGTGCACAGCGCGCCATGATGTCTGTAAAAATTCTTTCTACGCATTGTTCGTGAAAACCGCTGTGCTGGCGGAACGAGACAATATATCTCAGCAAACTCGCATGATCGATCTTGGGTCCAACATAGTCGATTTTTAGGCAGGCCCAGTCGGGCTGTCCCGTCACGGGGCAGTTGGATTTCAAGAGTCTTGAAAAAAGCGACTCAGTCACAACATTAGAGGCGCTTGCAGAGGTCATTGCCGATCCTCGCGCCAATTCAAGTAACTCGGCTTTAGGCTCATAAGTGTCGATGCTCAGCGTCTGTTTGTCGAGGTCGATGCCTTCGAACTCTTGAATCCCAATATCTGAAAAATGATCTGTTGAAATCAACTCAACCGATACTGAGCTGCCTGCAACCTGTGACAAATCTGTGCGTAAAGTCTCGATAACAGTCAATGGAGAAATAAAAGCGGCCTGATTAAAGCTATTTAAGTAAAGCTTGAGTGATTTTGACTCGATGATGTTGGGGCTATTGCAATCAACCATCAGGCGCAGCATGGCGATACGCGGCATGCCTTGGGGCGTGAGCCAGGACATTTCGTAGGCATTCCAGAGATCCCATCCGATAAAAGGCAGGGCCTGAGTCGACAACCCGAGTTGCGCTCGGGCATCCACTCTACCGATCGGGTAGAGCAACCCAGCATCATAGGCCGTTGGATAGGCAACTTCTTGTCCAAGAGGGAGATCGCGCTCAGGCAGCTTCATTGAATAGTATCGATGCAAATAAATTGAATTTTAACCAGTTGATCTAAATCAAGGCGCCAATACACACATCTCTCCTAAGATTCTGACATCATGGCTAAATCAATCTTCGCATTAAACCGACCCCTGAACGCTGCCGAGACGAGCGCGCGCAGGCGTAGCCTCGTGCGACTCGGGCTTGCCTGGCTCGCCATGATGCAAGTGATGATGTTCGCGCTGCCTGGTTATTTAAGAGTTGAGGCTGGGCCCAACGACAGTTTGGAGGTCTTGGACTGGGCTATTTTTCTGATGAACTGGGCCAGCTTGGCACTGACGGTACCCGTGGTGTTGTATGCAGCTTGGCCTGTTTGGCAGGGCTTTGGACGTGCGTGGTCAGAGCGTCGTGTGACGATGGATATCCCGGTTGCCACGAGCATCGTGGCCGCTTTCATACCAAGTGCTTACGCCACAATCACAGGGCAGGGCGAGGTGTATTTTGACTCGGTGACAATGTTCGTCGCTTTTTTGTTGACTGCCCGCTATTTTGAAACACGGGCACGACAATCCCTTGAAGCCTCTCAAATCAGTACGCAAATTGATAGTTTTTGTAAGCCACTGGTGCAGCAATCTGATCGCGTCGCAACGGTATTTATTTTGACCCAACTGGGTTTTGCGTTTGTGATTGCCGGGTTCTGGTGGATGACGCATCCCGAGCACGCTCTGTCAATTTTGGTGGCCTTACTGGTGATGAGCTGCCCTTGCGCGCTCGCCTTGGCGGCTCCGATGTCCTTGGCCGCGATGCATGCGAGTCTGGCTGCCTACCCCGGCATGACCGACGCCCAACGGCAAACGTTATTGATGCGTACCCGCCAGGTGACACGCCAAAACCTCTACGGATCCTTGACTTGGCATGTGTTGACAATGCCCTTGGCCGCCGTGGGTTGGGTGACACCTTGGCTTGCGGCACTTTTAATGTTTATTTCTTCGGCAGCCGTGGTTGTGAATGCTTGGCGCTTGTATGCGATCCCTGCTGATCCGATGCACATGACCCGAAATGACGGGCCTCAGACCGAAGTCTTGTCCTAGGAAGCACCTTGGAAATCCTTTATCTGCTGCTCCCTCTGTCACTGGCCGTCGTCGCATTGATCGGTGGCATGTTGTGGTGGGCAGTTTTTTCAGGTCAGTACGACGACCCCGATGCGGCGAGCCAGTCAATTTTGCTCGACGATGATCGCGCGACTGGTGTTGCGAATACATCAAAAGCGAAGAAGTCTTGATTGGTCTTGATTTGGATCAAGTGCTTGGTACGTGTGTTTTGGCATGATGGCTAAGTTCGGCAATATCTCAAATAAGGAAGACTAAACATGGCTCGCTCAAATGCGGTAGTAGCCGAGACGTTTAACTACGGTGTCGTCAGGCAGTTTGCCATCATGACGGTTGTATGGGGCGTCGTTGGCATGCTCGTGGGTGTGATCCTGGCTGCGCAGTTATTGTGGCCAGAGCTCAATCTTGATATCCCTTGGCTCACCTATGGTCGAATTCGTCCGTTGCACACGAATGCGGTGATTTTTGCCTTTGGGGGGAGTGCACTATTCGCGGCCTCCTACTACGTCGTGCAGCGGACCTGTCAGGCGCGTTTGTTTGGCGGCTTTTTGATTCCCTTTACTTTTTGGGGATGGCAGATCGTGATTGTGGGTGCGGCGATCACCTTGCCTCTTGGCATCACGACCAGCAAAGAGTACGCGGAGCTTGAGTGGCCGATCGACATTTTGATCACACTGGTTTGGGTGGCTTATGCGATCGTATTTTTCGGCACAATCGTCAAACGTAAGAGCAAGCACATTTATGTCGCAAACTGGTTCTTTGGTTCCTACATTCTGACCATCGCGATTTTGCATATTGTGAACAACATTGAAATGCCTGCGACGTTGTGGAAGTCTTATTCCGCTTACGCCGGCGTGCAAGATGCCATGGTTCAGTGGTGGTATGGCCACAATGCGGTCGGATTTTTCCTGACCACCAGCTTTTTGGGGATGATGTATTACTTTATTCCCAAGCAGGCCGAACGTCCGATTTATTCATATCGCTTGTCGATCGTGCACTTCTGGGCGCTCGCCTTTACCTATATGTGGGCAGGTCCTCACCATTTGCTCTACACCTCTTTGCCAGACTGGACCCAGTCACTCGGCATGGTGTTCTCGCTGATTCTGTTGGCACCTTCCTGGGGCGGCATGATCAACGGCATTATGACCCTGTCCGGTGCCTGGTACAAATTGCGCACGGATCCGATCTTGAAATTTATGGTGGTGTCGCTGTCTTTCTACGGGATGTCGACGTTTGAAGGATCGATGATGTCGATCCGCACAGTGAATGCACTCTCTCATTACACGGATTGGACCGTGGGCCATGTGCACTCCGGTGCGCTCGGCTGGGTGGCCATGATTACATTTGGCATGTTGTATTACTTGATCCCGCGCCTTTGGGGTCGTGAAAAAATGTACAGCCACAAGTTAATGGAAGTCCACTTCTGGATTGCGACGATCGGTGTGGTGGTCTATATCGCCTCGATGTGGATTGCCGGTGTGATGCAAGGTTTGATGTGGCGCGCAACAGAAGCAGACGGATCACTGACCTATAGCTTTGTGGAGGCAGTGAAGGCGTCCGTGCCGTTCTACGCCATACGACTGTTGGGAGGAACGTTGTTTTTTGTTGGCATGCTTGTGATGGCCTACAACGTGTTTAAAACGATCGCGGGGGCCACTGCGGTCAACCCAGAGATTCCACCCTACATTGCCCAACCTGTGTCCGCGGTTGCTGCGGCCAAAGCCTGAGGAGGACGTCATGGCAAATGAAAAGCACAGTTTTTTCTCGCATCAGACACTTGAGAAAAATATCGGTTTA
>JAURZO010000258.1 GCA_030653405.1 Zwartia sp.
AGTGAGGGTATGGGCTGGCATAGCGATAATGAAAAAGAGCTCGATCATGAGGCGCCGATCGCCTCCTTGAGTCTTGGCGGGGAGCGCAAATTCACTTTCAAGCACAAAACCAATAAAACCACGACTTCAATCTCTTTAGAAAATGGCAGTGTGCTGGTCATGCATGCGCCCAATCAGGCGTTCTGGCATCACAGCTTAGTGAAAACTAAACTGCCCGTCGCGCCTCGGATCAACTTAACCTTTAGAGCGATCCGGGCCACTGATTAAAGCGGATTTACTGGAGCTTCTCGTATTGACCGTTGCTGATTCTCGTAAAAAATATTTTACGAGGCGTATCTCCGTTTTTGTCGAACACGATCATCTGTTGCAGTCCTTGATATGGGCCACTTCGCAAGGCAGACTCTTTGACTGTTTCACCTTTGCGCTGATTTTTAAGCGCCTGAAGCACCACTGTTGCGGCATCGTACGCAGACACTGAGCTGTAACCAGGGTATCTCTGGAATCGTTTGAAATAAGCCTGGCTGAACTGTTTGAATCGGTCTGACTGATCATCCCGGTCGTAATTCTGGACGATGATCAAGCCCTCAACGACTTTGCCACCCAAATCAATCAACTGCTCCGTCGCAGCCCACTCCGAAGCGATAATGGGTAGGGCAGGCGCTTGGCGTCGTGCTTGTTGTGCCAACCTAGCAACATCAAGCGCTCCCGAGATAAACAGCAAACCTTCAGGCTTAGCCTGCAGCATCTTTTCCATGACGCTCTCAAAAGGCGTATTGCTGCCTGACTCGTAAGGAATCGCCGCGACAACATGCCCCCCCTGACTGTTTAGCGCCATTTTGAACTCCGTCAGCCAGGATTCAGTAAAGTTTCTATTCCTCAGATCGTAAGCCACCGCGATCTGCTTGATGCCTTGAGCTGTCAAAAACTTTGCATAGTCGATCGCGTTATCTCTGGTGGTTCGATTAATGCGGAAAAGGTTGTCATCTTTACCATAAAAGTCCATCGAAGTAATGGTTGGACTCACCTCAAAAATCCCAGCTTTGCCGGCAATGGGTACAATAATCTCAGCCATACCGCTCGTAAAAGGCCCAATGATGGCCTGAACCTTTGCCTCGACAAGCTCCTGAGTGGAAGCTTCAGCTTTGCTCTTGCTCTGACCGTCATCCTTGGCAACGAGCTCAACCAAACGCCCTTTGACCCCGCCCGCACGGTTAAACTCCTCAACTGCGAACGTCACACCATTGAGCCCTGCTTGTCCGTTATCTGAGTTGGGACCGGTTAAGCCACCGATAAAACCAATCGAAATAGGCTCTTGTTTGCCGCAACCAGCCAACACAATGAAAAATAATAGAAATAGTAGGTGTCGGGCTGTTTTGATCATTTGAACAATTAATTTTTAAAATACAAGAATTCATTTGATCTCATTGTAAGATAATAGTCGAGATAAAAATCAATTCCAGAAAGTAAAGCTTATAGTCATATTGGGAGTGATGTGGACGCATCAGTTATCAATAAAAATACCGCATCAGACGCTCTCCCCCTCCATCATCGATTCATGCATGCTTGGCGCCACTCACTGCGCTTCAGATTGCTATGGCTCGGACTGATGCCTTTGTTGGTCGCATTTCCAATTGTCCTAATTTCGCTCGGCATTTCCGGCAGTGCTCAGCTCAGTCAATTAATCCAAAGCCAACTCAACAGTAATCTTTCTGGCGCACAGAACTATTTGCGCGTAGTGCAAACAGAACTACAGACCAGAATCGCGGAGCTCGTTCTGACAGATCGAATGACTAAACTCGTTCTGGAAAAAACACCGCGATACGAAATTGACCAAGCACTCAACGCTACGTTAAGAGGCAGTGGTTTTGACTTTTTAATCATTGTCGATCGAGACGGCAGCGTCCTCGGCTCCAGCAGTGGTGTATCAGATGGCGAACGCGTGCCTGCCTCATATGTCATCAAACAAGCACAAATAGGCGTTGCAAGCTCGGGGTTCGAGCAATTTTCCCTTGACCAACTTTTTGCATTTGCACCTGCACGTGCCAAACAACTTGTCTCACTCAGTACTGACTCAAACTCCAAAGCGACACTGATCAATGCCGCAGCGCATTTTCCTCTGTCGGTGACCGAACAGGATGCCGTGTTGATGGGGGGGTTATTTATTAACCAAAACGCCGCATTGATCGAGCATATGAGAGAGATTATTTATCCCGCAGGCAGGCTCCCCGATCAAAGTGAGGGATTTGTCGGGATATTTGTTGGCCAGCAAAGCGTGATCAACAGCCGACTTAAAACGCTTGGCCCCGACGCCGCTGAGTTAACTTATTCATTAAGCCCAGAAAATCATTCTGGAGTGATGTCAGATAAATACGGTACGCAAAAAATTGGAGGTATCAATTTTGGCTTGGCGGTGTCGCCCCTCATGAACGGCGAGGACAAATCAATCGCCGCACTTGCAGTTGGATTTCCCTTGGCTCCCTACACCAATACCGCATGGCTGCTATTGGCAATCGTCAGCGCGATGCTCGGGTTGATCATGCTTACCTTATCAGTCATATATCTGAATGCGGGTCGAGCCATTGTTTTAAAAATCAAAAATATTATCGAGGTCATTTTAGGCTTTGGTAAAGGAAACAGACTCACGCGACTAAACAACATTCAACGGCGCGATGAGCTAGGTGCACTCGCGACGCATGTCAATGAGCTGCTAGATACAATTACCCGACAAGAACAAGAACAAATCACCGCACAAAAAATCATTTCAGACGAAGCATCCCGTCGCCGAGCTATTTTTAGCAGTGTGACTGATGGCGTTGTTATTCTGAGCGAACAGGGTCAAGTGATCGAGACTAATCCAAAATTTTTTACAATGTTAGGCTACTCGACACAAGACCTTTCACAGCTCAATATCAGCGATTGGGACAGCCGTTTTTCTGCCGATCATTTTGTCGAGAGAATGACTGAACTAACGCAAGCGGGGCCGGTCTTTGAATCCCTGCATCGTCGCAAAGATGGTTCGCAATATCCAGCTGAAATTTCTATTAGCCATGCAGAATGGGCGGGTAAAAAATTTATATTGATGCTGATCCGCGATATCACTTCGCGCAAGCTTCAGGAAGAAAAATTAAAAATCTCCGCAAGCGTCTTTACCGCGGCGCTCGAAGCGATTGTGCTGACAGATCCTGACGGTAACATCACAGATGTCAATGAAGCCTATACAAGAATCATTGGTTACAAAAAAGAAGAAGCCGTGGGTCAAAGCTCACGCACTCTTGGTTTGCCGAATGATGGCAGCAACTTGTTTGATCATATTATTTCTCGCCTGAGAGATGAGGGCTATTGGGCTGGGGAACTGGAGCTCAAGCACAAAGACGAAAAGACGATTCCGGTTCAACTTAAAGTGAGTGCCGTCCGTTCTGATCGCGGAGAAATCCAACATTTTGTCGCGATGTTCTCTGACATCAGCTTGCAAAAACAGCAACAACTTCGCCTTGAGCAACTTGCCCTGCACGACTCATTAACCCAACTTCCTAACCGGCAAAAATTGAGTGAACGCTTGACCTTAGCGATGGCTAACAGTCAGAGAAGTGGTCACTATGGCGCCTTAATGATGCTTGATCTTGACAACTTTAAACCACTCAATGATGAGCATGGCCATGCCGCTGGTGATCAGCTACTCATTGATGTGGCGCAAAGGCTGACGTCTTGTGTCCGGGAGGTCGATACCGTTGCACGTCTCGGTGGCGATGAGTTTGTGATCCTTCTTGAATCACTTGCCGAGGATGAGTCAACTGCCTCACAACATGCACTACAGATCGCAGAAAAAATTCGTGCAGCTGTTGCACAGCCCTATCTGATTAAAAGTGGCGATCCTGTTGCTGATGCAAGAGGCTTATTGCACACGTGCACCGCCAGCATCGGAATCTCACTATTTTTAGGCAAAGAATTGAGTCAGAATCAATTGCTTAATCGAGCCGATACCGCCATGTATGAATCAAAGTCAGCCGGTAGAAACAACATTCATTTTGCTTAAAAAATAACTAATGCCGTACTCGATATGCATCAACCTTCTTGGCGAATAGTGTGTCGTGATTTATGCCTCTAAAAGCTGACAGCGTTCAATTTTTTTAAGAACTTCGCTCAGTTTTTTTCTGGCCATGGCCGTGTCATAGTTGGCCTGACCTCGCAACCACCAGCCGTCACTCAAACCAAAATATTTACAGAGTCGTAAATCAGTATCTGCTGTAATCGCACGTTTGCCCGAAACAATGTCACCAATACGCTGAGGTGGCACGCCAATGTCTTTAGCTAAGCGATATTTTGTTAACCCCAGGGGCTTTAGAAACTCTTCTTCTAGCATCTCACCTGGTGAGACGGGCGCAATCATAGTCATCCTATTCTCCATTTAGTGATAGTCAACAATTTCAACATCTGCAGGACCATCCGCCGCCCAGATAAAGCACACTCGCCACTGGTCGTTGATGCGAATACTGTACTGACCTTTTCGATTTCCTCTCAATACCTCCAGACGATTGCCAGGCGGCACTCTCAAATCCTCGATGACTTGGGAGACGTCTAATTGTTCTAATTTTCTTAAAGCCGAGCGCTCAATCGCATTCCATCGACGCACCCGGTGCAGGCGAAACAATTTCTCTGTATCAAGGCACTTAAAGCTTTTAATCGGCATATCGAATAGTAACGCATATCGTTATTAACGCAAAGCGTTAATAACGATTTACCGGGCAAAAGTCTTACTTCAAATATGACAAAGACGCACGAGCGCCGTTGGGCTAAGCTTCTATTGGCTGTGCAGCCTGCAGCCCCTTCAATTTGAACGAAAAAGGATCTTTATGCGCTTATCACGCCGTTTTG
>JAURZO010000199.1 GCA_030653405.1 Zwartia sp.
GCTTGATGCTCGTTTATTGTGGAGCGAAGATTTTCTTGATCGCGATGGGGATCAAGCTCGAGTGGCTGGAGCCGGTTGACAGGCTCGATATTCTTTTTTGGGACTTCGGCTGTCACTTTCACTCCATTTGTTGTGGTCCAAGCCGTGTCAGTTGTCATGACGTTACGAATGCTTGGTGTCGTGGCAAGTGCTTGGTAAAGTTTGAATTTTCGGTTTAATACGTTAAATCTATCTGTATGGTTGCCGATACTTTCAGCGGGGGAAAGAAATAAAACTCCAGCTGTTTTGAGTGCGTAATGAAATATCGGGATCAGCCTATTTTGTAGTTCAGGCTCCAGATAAATCATTAAGTTGCGACAACACAGTAGATCTAGCTTGATTAGCGGTGGATCTTTAATGACATTTTGTACTGCAAAGACAACCATGTCTCGAATGCCTCGTTTGACGCGATAGGTTCCTCCTTCGTTTGTGAAATAACGCACGAGTCGATCTGACGATACGTGTTCTTTGATGTTGTTGGCATAAACGCCTGCGCGTGCCTCTGCAATAGAGTCTCCATCTAAATCAGTCGCATAAATTAAAACTTTATATTCCTTGTGAGTGAGATCCATATACTCACGCAGAAGAATCGCCACTGAATAAGCCTCTTCTCCACTCGAGCATCCCGCAACCCACACTCGAAAAAAATCACCTTCAGATTTATTTTTAAATAAGAGAGGCAATATTTCAGAAGCAATGATTTCAAAGGCCTCTGGATCGCGGAAAAAGCTTGTGACGTTAATCAACAATTCATTTAAAAGTACCTGCATTTCTGCAGGATGTTCTTTTAAATATTTCGCATATTGATCCGTGTCACGCATTCCGTTTATGGTCATACAGCGCTCTACACGCCTTCGGATCGTGCTTTTTTTATATTGAGAAAAATCGTGTCCAGTCGCATTTCGCAGTAGCAGCAGAATGTGCATGATGCCTGCGATTGAATTCCGTTTGGATGCCGGAGTTTTACTTTGTGATGAGTGCTCTGTCATTGTTTGATTCATCAGCGTATGAATCATTTCTTGCGGCATCATGACGTATGTAGCGAATCCTGCAGTAATAGCACTACTTGGCATACCATCAAATTTTGCGCTTGAGGGTTCCTGAACAATTGATATTCCTCCCGCATCTTGTATAGCGTGAAGCCCTTGTGTTCCGTCTGTTCCTGTTCCCGAAAGTATGACTCCAACCGCTCGATTGTGTTGATCGTTCGCTAGGGAAATAAAAAAATCATCGATCGGCA
>JAURZO010000004.1 GCA_030653405.1 Zwartia sp.
GCTTTTTTCAAACACTTCGATCGGGTCATCGTGCAAAGTGTTGACGAGCTAAACCAGATGCTCAATCTCTGCGAACCTCGCCAACTGATGCTGTTATCAAACCGTGAGC
Source organism: Zwartia sp. (assembly GCA_030653405.1). Classification (GTDB taxonomy): domain Bacteria; phylum Pseudomonadota; class Gammaproteobacteria; order Burkholderiales; family Burkholderiaceae_B; genus Zwartia. The sequence goes on from JAURZO010000004.1 coordinate 110, forward strand.
AAGAGCTTTCAGTCAAAGGAGCCCCAAACCACAGTGGGGCCCAAGCAACAAGAAATAATCAACTTAAAAATATGGTCAAAGGCCTGATGTACGACCGTTTATATGAACACCCGCTGTCAAACAAACAGAGCTAATAATCGCAACTCCCTCTGTTAAACTGAATCTCCAATATCAAGACTGCGACGCTTCTTGTGACACCCCGTTATTGTTTATCGAAGCTTTCATTACGGCTCGCATTTTTGCCGGCCTTGTTGCTCGCATCGACAATTGCAAACAGTCAAAGCCTTGATGAAGCGATCCGCTCAGCCTTGCTCCAGTACCCAACGATTATTGCAGCCCAGGCACGTCTTGAGGCCTCCCGCGCGGACATTATCCGAGCACAAGGACAGCACTATCCTCAGATTAGCTGGCAGGGCACCTCCAGTAACTACAGCGGTGTCAACGCTAATGGGGGATCTACGGCATCTGGCTTGTTACCTGACAACACTTGGATCCAGTCCCCTCAGGTCACGCTTAACATTTGGTCGGGTGGCCGCATTCAGTCCGATGTTGATCGCTCAACTTCAACGTCTCTCGCCAGGTTTCACCAACAGCGCCTGACACGAGACGAGGTGGCCTTGCTAGCGCTTGAGGGCTATATGAATTGGGCGCGTGGACTTGAGCTTGTCGGCCTGGCGCGCTCAAACGTCAATACCCACCGGCGAATCCTCAACGATGTTAAAAAAATTACTGCGGTTGATCAAGGCCGCATGATTGATCAGGATCAGGCTGAAGTGCGGCTTGAAAACGCCGAATTAATCCTTAAGCAACGCGAAACAGAGCTTGCAGTCGCCGCTCAACGGCTCGAGCGTATGCTGCTAGGAAATTTACCCGTCAAACCAGTCGGTATTGATCAGATACGCGGAGAGCTACCTGTCTCGGCCAAAGCTGCCGTGGCATATATCAATGATCTGCATCCGGCCATCGCTGTTCAGCTCGCCCAAATCGGTGCCGCCCGTGCATCGCTGGCCTCCGCGCGCTCTCAATACTCCCCAACTGTAAATCTCAGCTACGGCAAACAAAGCAGCCAAGGTTCTGGTCAGGGCGACTACATCACGCAAGTCACGATTAATTTTCCGATTTTTAGCGGTGGGTCGACCTACGGCGCTGTTGGCAGTGCGAGTAATGAACTACTCGCGACGCAACAAGGCCTGACAGAGGCGCGTTTGCTGCTCACAGAGCGAGTGCTCAGTATCTGGCCTGAGCTGCACGCGTCTCGCTCTCGCAAAGAGCTCGCTCAGCGTCAAGCCCAAACAGGCCTCAAGCTCGTCTATGGCTACGAACAACAATTCCGTATTGGCATGCGCTCCCTGCTGGATCTGCTCACAGTACAAAGCGATTTATACGGTTATCAGAGCAATGCCACGGTTGCTGCTTTTGACGAGCGCATTGCAAAAGGCAGAATGCTTGCCGCGATTGGCAAACTCGCTACATCCTACCAAGGTAACCAGACTGCGAGCGCTCCCAAAGGCGGTGACTCGGCCAACCCCTCTGGCTCAGGCCGCTCAGCTCCAGTCAGCGCGGCAAACGCGACCGCATTCTCAGCAGAAAGCGCAAGCGCCTCAGGCTACACGCTGAAACTTAAGCCTCAACCGTATTTGCCTATCGCTCCCTGAGCGCCTCTTTGAGGGACTGGGCAGGACGGAATAGATACTCCAACACGGTTTTATGGTCAGTCAAAATGTCGACTTCTGCGGTCATTCCTGGTTGTGGGACAAGCTTCATGCCCTTGCGTTCAATCCCTGGATTGACGATCTTGATCAACACCTTGTAGAACCCTGGTTCAAAATTGGCCCCACTGGCCGCCGCACGTCCGCCTGATTTACTTTCATCAGGCAAGGCATCCGCACTCAACAAGTCAACAACACCATCCAAACCACCATAATGACGGTAGTCGTAGGCACTCAGTTTGACTGTTGCTGGCTGACCGACCTTTAGGTAAGCCACTTCAGTTGGAGGCACAAAGGCCTCAACCAACATTTCTTCATGTAATGGCACCAACTCCATGATGACTTGCCCTGCACTGATGACAGCCCCAATCGTTGTGACTTTGACTTCTTTGACAACCCCCTGCATAGGCGCCCGGATAACAGTTCGCTTAAACACGTCTTCGTGCGTTCTCAGCATCTCGTTTGCCTGGGCAAGATCAGAGTCGACGCGCACTAATTCATTATTTGCATTGGCAAAGTAACTGGTACGTAGTTCGGCGATCTGACCCTCAATGCCTGCTTCTTGCCTCTGTAGTCTCAGCAACTCCACTTCAGACACAACGCCTTGACGCACCAGAGGCGCCGTCAGCGCAATCTCGCGCGACAAAGCTTTTAACGACTTCTGAAGCGCAACAATCTGTTGCTCTTTCGCTTCCTTGCGTGCTTTGAATGCCTGGGACTCACGTTTGACGATTTCAGGATGCTTTTGGACCTCACTAGAAAAATCGAGAGGCATATCGTAAGCTTCGGCACGCAGACGTGCAGACTGCGCGGACAGGGACAGCCATTTTTCAAATGCTTCGCGATAAATCGAGCCTGCACGGACATCGTCAATGCGCAGCAAGATCTCTCCCTCGGATACCTTCTGCCCTTCATGGACAAGCAGTTCCCGCAAAATCCCAGGCTCCAGGCTTTGTACCACCTGGGCGCGACTGGTCGGGATCACCTTACCCTGCGCTACCGTCACCTCATCCAAGGAAAACATGGAAGCCCATGTCAACGCCGCCAGAAAAACGCCAAGAGTCGCCCAGATAATGTAGCGATTGGAGCGGCGCTCGTCCTGATCTAACGTGGAGACCCCGTAATTAGGCGAGTACTTCTTTTGGTTCGATGGCTTACTCATGCAGCGGCAGACCCAGCAGAGGTATTAGAGTTGGTAGGCGCTTCAGTACTCAGTTTTTTTGCAGCCTGTCCGCCCTTTGACAATTTTTGCAAAATTTCGTCACGAGGTCCTTCGGTGACAATTTGACCTTTTTGCATCACGGCAATTCGGTTCACCCAGACAAGGAGTTGCGGCCTGTGGGTTGAGATCAACAAGGTTTTACCTTTTAGCCACTCTCCAAGCACTCGAATCACGCGCGCCTCGGTGTCTTGATCCATATTAGCGGTCGGTTCATCCATGAACACAAATACCGGATCGCGTAACATCATGCGGGCAATCGTTAAAAGCTGTCGTTGCCCGCCTGACAAGCCACCACCCGCTTCGGTCAAGGACAGAT
>JAURZO010000205.1 GCA_030653405.1 Zwartia sp.
CTTTGTCAATAAAAGCAACGTGGTGAGCGGTTGAGATAATTCGTGTGTCAAAGCACTCGCGACATCTCCGGCATGATGGCTTCGAGTAACCTTACTTAGTGCGTTGATCAATTGGCGTTTCTCTTTGAGTAACACGCGAAGATCTTCGTTGCGATCAAAGGTTTTCTCGAGCACATAAGTCATAACAGTCAAATAACTGATTGCATTTGAAGCCGCCCAGACCCAGCGAACGACGATCATATAGAACGGCTCTGAAAGGATGCTACTCGTGCCGGAGGTTGACTCCGGCTGAAGCCACAGCATAGCAAGCCTGATACTTGCGCACAAAAATTCGACTGCAAAGGTACCGCTCAACATCAATATCTGAAATGAACGTTGCCTTTTATAAAAACTTAGTGACGACCATACTAAATAACCCGTCAGCATCAATATCGTGCACTGACCCAGAGTGGCTCTTGCACTATAGGGCAAGGTATCCCTCACCACCTCAAACACAATCACATAAATCAAACTCGCAACAATCACCCACATCGGGACATTAGATTTGGTTGTCCGCCAGAAGCGTAATTGCAATGTCAAACTAATGTAAGAAATCAAAAAGGTCATATTAGCAATGACCAGACTCACTCTTCCGAACCAGGGGCTTAATCCATAAGCCAGATAGGAAATGGAGAGCGCGATCAAACCCCATAACCAAAATGTTTCCCCTACAACCCAAGGTTGTCTTCGCATCACTGCAAAGGCGTTGCCAAAGCAAGACAAAAGAATGGCAGCTACCAACAGAAAGACGAGTTGGTCACCACTAATCGGCATCATGAACTATTACTTCCATGTTTTAAAAGTTGCACGTTCGCCTGCTGAATTCCCTTATTGCCAAAAGTGTAATCACTTTTTTTGTATTCGGACATGGGCAATAGTATTCTGAGTGAATAGATACTGTTAACCTTGATTGAATCGTTTTGAAAGCGCCTAAAACCAAGTTTTAACGCTAGCAATCCAGACGCTGGGACAGGTGTTTCAGGCGATGAGCATCGCACTGTTTTCAGAAGCCAGATGGATTGTCCGGGGCAAAAGTGATCCCTACATTTAAACCGATGAAACTCAAGTCGTTTCTACATGCGTCATTTCTGAATGTAGCAAACGACTTGATTTTTTTTGGGATCCTCGCTTCTGGACTTTAAGTATCTGATATTTTGTATAGAGAAATAGCAAGTCTAGGTATGGCTAGATATGGGAAAATCTAACCCATGTATTTTTCCCTTTTCGCTTGGCCTGGTACATCGCACTATCGGCCTGTACAACTAAGTCATTCGCCAACGATCCATCAGTCGGGAAAACGCTGACACCGATGCTCGCACTAATCGTGACGTTTTCTCCGTCGATCATAAAGGATGATGAGAGTGCACTTAAAATCCGATTAATCGAGATCTCTAAGTCATCCTCTTGCTGGATGCCGCCCAGCAACAATACAAATTCGTCACCCGCTAAACGCACCACACAGTCGCTTTCACGAATAACTTTTTTCATTCGTCTAGCTGCTGCGATCAAAAGCTTGTCCCCGCATTGATGTCCGTATTGATCGTTGACCTCTTTAAAACCATCCAGATCAAGGAAGCAAACTGCTAGTAGACATCCTCGCTCGCTCGACGCGAGCATCGCATCACGCATGAGACTGTTTAACGAAAGGCGATTAGGCAGTTGCGTTAAAGCATCCGTGTACGCGACATCATGCAAAATTTCGTTATGTTGGAGTAGTTGATGTTCCGTACTCAGCGTCTTTTTCTTGGCACGATAGAATAGTGCAATCGACACACCAAATAGCCCAATAAACAAAATCGCAATCGACATCATGATGTTCAAACGCAGATTTTCCAGGAACGCATCATCGAGGTTGAGATAGCTCTCCATCCTGATCCAGCCAAGAGGGATGCCTGGATTGACCCTGTACCAAAGAACCGATCGATCCCCTACCTTTTGGATCAAATATTCATCACTCATGCTCACAGGAGGTAATATTTTTCTGATAGAAAAATTTGCGGTGGTCTGAGTTGAATCAGGTTTGCGTTCTAAAGCAGCATACACATCGCCATTCAGGTCAGTTGCTACGACAGAGTGAACACTCTCGTTGCTCATGATGTAACGCAAATCGACTTCCAACTGCGCGTAATTGCGCGTCACAATCAAATCACCAATCGCAAGAGCAAGTCCCTTCCCGAGAGCGATTTCTCTCCTTTCTTGGGTCACTTGAATTAACTGATTTAGAGTGTAATAAGTCCAAATGCTGCTGGCAGAAAGCAACACCACGGCAAGCGCTGAGAACCAAATAATGATTTTCGTGAAAACTGAGTTAGTGGCCGAGATAGTTTCCTCAGTTCGCATTTCTCACCACAAACTTTTCAAGCTGAAGCTCCTCTAATGGCTTATAGTTGTTCTCGAGGGTCACCACCATTGGATCGGCTAACTGTGCGCCTTTCAATAATTTTTGGCCTTCTGGTGTTTCTCCAATCGTTAAAAAGGCATCTTGTATTTGCTTTTGAATAACGATGGGCACACGTGCATTGGCGGAAAATGGATGGGCCGTGTAGCGTTTAGTTTCCATCAATGCCCTGAGCTCCGCCCGAAGCTCACCCGGCTCAGACATCAAGGTGCTCTGAATACCGCCACCGGCTTCAACATCACCTCTAATCACAGCGCGATAAACATTACTGTGGGTCTTTAGATAGACAGACTCGTACGTCACGCCCGCGAGACTCAGCGTGGCTCTGATTAATAAAGAGGCGGCAAAGGCATTGGGCGCAGGGAATGCAAGTTTTCCTCCGCTTAGCTCCTGAACGTGACTCACCTTGCTGTCACGACGAATACTCAAGACGCCGAAAATGGGGATACTACTTGCGATCAAGGGAATATATTGGTGATCACGCCATTTCATGACCGCATGGTATGGATTCATGTAGGCAAAGTCGGGCTTGCCGTCATTTAAATCTGACTCAAACTCAGGAATGCTTGATGGCACATTTATTTCGAAACACTGCGTTGCACGAATCCCGACTTGCTCTAGGAGAGGAGCCCAGCCTGTGTAAATCTGTGTCGCGGTCAGTTGAGGGACAATGTAAACCTTTAGAGGTATCTTTGCATTTTGATCGCCTAGGCATGCTCCGTAGGCGACAAAAGGACTCGAATAGGCTAACCATCCGATCGCTAATTTACGTCCGTATTTCAAAAGTCTCATGTAAGCGAATTCATCCCATTTGTTATCGAAAGTGTAATCAGTTTTCTCTTTACAACAAAGGACATGACTATTCTCGCGCTTTGGATACTGTTAACCTTGATTGAATCGTTTTGAAAGCGCCTAACACCAATATGCGTACTTCGACCACCGAGCCA
>JAURZO010000207.1 GCA_030653405.1 Zwartia sp.
CAAGGCGCAACGACGCAATATCAAGCGAGGGCAGCGATTTGCGCCGCTCGTCGAGGTCACCGATGGGCTTACCGCTTCAGAAACCGTCATTATCAATGGCTTTATCAATGTGAGAGATGGTCTGGTCGTCAAGCCTGAGCTCTCGACCGTCGCGCCATTGCCTGCGCGTTAAATCTGCAGGGCAACAGGATCATCCATGCTTTCTAAATTTTTCATTGAGCGTCCGGTACTTGGCAATGTGATCGCACTGATCACGATGCTGATTGGAGCGGTTTCTATTTTTGGACTGCCGATCGCGCAGTATCCCCCCATGACACCGCCCACCGTTCAGGTCACCACGATGTGGCCGGGTGCGAGCGCGAGTCTGGTGCAGCAGTTGGTGGCCAGCAATATTGAGAATCAGGTCAACGGTGTAGAGAATATGCTCTATATGCAGTCTGACTCCACCAATGATGGCCGCTACACACTGACCGTGACTTTTGAGGTGGGCACAGATCCTAATATGGCCCAGGTCACGGTGCAAAACCGGGTTGCGATCGCGTTGGCCTCACTCCCGATGGCGGTTCAAAAGCAGGGTGTCACGACGAAGGTCCAATCCACCTCGATCTTACAGTTTGTGACGCTCACCTCCAGTAACCCTGAACACGATGCATTATTTCTCAGTAACTTCGCTAACCTGCAGTTACAAAACCGTTTAGCACGCATCCCTGGGGTCGCTGCCGCCAACGTGTTTGGCGTCGGTAACTACAGCATGCGAATCTGGCTGGATCCCGCGCAACTACAAATGCGCAATCTGACACCCACCGATGTGTCGACTGCAATTAGTCGTCAAAACGTCATGTTGGCAGCGGGTCAGGTCGGTGCGCCACCCGTTCCGATGGGGCAGGATTTTCAGCTGACTCTGAATGTGACCAGTGCGCTGGATACACCAGAGCAATTCGAACAAATTTTGCTTAAAACCAATGACCAAGGTGAGATCACCCGACTCAAAGATGTCGCGCGCGTGGAGATGGGCAGTCAAAATTACAGTCAGTTTTTCCGCTTAGGCGACAAGCCTGCTGGCGGTATCGCCATCTATCAGCTGCCCGCGGCCAATGCGATTGACGTGGCCGAGGCCGTACGCAAAGAGATGGAAAAAATCTCCCGAACCTTCCCAAAGGAAATCAAGTGGGAAATCCCGTTTGATACGACCATGTTTGTGACGGCTTCGATCACCGAGGTCTATCACACCTTGTTCGAAGCAGGCATTCTGGTGTTGCTCGTGATCATGTTGTTCTTGCAGGATTGGCGCGCGACGCTGGTGCCTGCGACCACCGTGCCCGTCACGATTATTGGGGCTTTTGCCTGCATGGCAGCCATGGGATTTTCGATCAATTTGCTGACGTTGTTTGCCATTGTGTTGTGTATCGGCATTGTGGTCGATGATGCCATTGTGGTGGTCGAAGGTGTTGCCAAAAAGGTTGAGCTTGGACAGACACCCCGCCAAGGCGCGATCAATGCGATGACGGAGCTTCTGGGCCCGATTATCGGTATCACCTTGGTGCTGATGGCCGTGTTTTTACCTGCTTCTTTTATTGCAGGCATTACAGGACAAATGTATCGGCAATTTGCGCTTGTGATTGCCGCGACTGCCTTGATTAGCGGTATTAATGCCGTCACGCTCAAACCGACACAGGCTGCGCAATTCATCACACCCAAGCTTCCAGGCGCCAAAAAGAATTGGTTTTTCGTGA
>JAURZO010000219.1 GCA_030653405.1 Zwartia sp.
CTGTACGATCCCGCCCGCGGCCGGTCGTCATCGGTTTTGGACCATGCGGGATTTTTGCGGCATTGCTGCTGGCCCAGATGGGCTTGCGTCCGATTGTGCTGGAGCGAGGCAAAGCGGTGCGCGAACGCACTCAGGACACTTGGAAGCTCTGGCGTAAAAACATACTGAACCCCGAATCAAACGTGCAGTTTGGCGAGGGTGGTGCGGGGACTTTTTCAGATGGCAAGCTTTATAGCCAGATCAAAGACCCGAAATTTTACGGACGCAAAGTCATTCGTGAGTTCGTCAAAGCCGGGGCTCCCGAAGAGATCCTCTATGTCGCTAAGCCCCATATCGGCACCTTCCGACTTGTCGGCGTGGTCGAGAAAATGCGCGAGGAAATCATCGCCTTGGGTGGCGAAATCCGTTTTTCACAAAAGGTCGTCGGCTTTGATATTCAAGATCAGCAGATCCGTGCCGTCCAACTTGAGAGCGGCGAGACCTTAGCCGCGGACCATGTCATCATCGCGTTGGGGCACAGTGCGCGGGACACGTTCAAGGTACTTCATGATGCCGGCGTCTACATGGAAGCCAAACCCTTCTCCGTGGGCTTTCGGATCGAGCATCCGCAATCCCTCATTGATCGTGCACGACTCGGTCCCCATGCGGGAAACAAGCTGATCGGAGCCGCCGATTACAAGCTGGTGCACCACGCCAGCAACGGCCGCGCGGTCTATAGTTTTTGTATGTGTCCGGGCGGTACCGTGGTTGCGGCCACCTCAGAAGAAAATCGCGTCGTCACCAACGGCATGAGTCAATATTCGCGCAACGAGCGAAATGCCAACGCAGGCATTGTCGTCGGCATTACGCCCGAAGACTATCCAGGCGGCCCGCTGGCCGGTCTTGATTTTCAGCGAAAGATCGAATCCCACGCCTACGTGTTAGGGGGCAGTACCTACGAGGCTCCCGCACAACTGGTCGGAGATTTCCTGATGGGCCGGGCATCGACTGAGCTCGGTAGCGTCATCCCGTCCTACAAACCAGGGGTGCATCTCACCGACCTCGCGACCAGCTTGCCTGCCTATGCCATTGAGGCCATTCGCGAAGCGATCCCGGCCTTTGAAAAACAAATCAAAGGCTTTTCTATGCACGATGCCATCTTGACGGGCGTCGAGACGCGCACCTCTTCGCCCTTGCGCATGACCCGCGGCGCGGACTTTCAAAGCCTGAATGTCAAAGGTCTGTACCCGGCGGGAGAGGGTGCGGGCTACGCAGGCGGCATTTTGTCGGCAGGCGTGGATGGTATCCGGGTCGCCGAAGCACTCGCGCTCAGTTACGTCACCGCTGCAAAATGAGGCGATCCGCGCGCAGGCCGGATTTCGATACTTCGCTCGGCTACGAATACCCCGCAAGGCTGCGAGACAGCGTGACCGAACTCCCCGCGGCACCAGGTGTCTATATTTTTCATGGAGCGACGGGCGATCTGCCCTTGTACATCGGGAAAAGCATCAATATTCGCAGTCGCGTGATGTCTCACCTACGCACTGCAGACGAAGCGCGCATGCTGCGTCAAACTGAAAAAATCACCTGCATCCGCACGACGGGGGAGATCGGTGCCTTGCTGCTCGAAGCACGTTTGATCAAAGAGCAACAACCTCTCTTTAATCAAAAATTACGCCGGCATCGTCAGATGTGTTCCTTGCGTATTCAGGACAACAAGCCAGAGGTCGTCTACTCGAATCAGATTGATTTTTCAACCACTTCGGATCTGTATGGTCTCTACGCCAGTCGTCACGCTGCACTCGAGGCACTTAGAAACATTGCGGATGAACATAAGCTTTGCCTGACGCTGCTCGGTCTGGAAAAAGGCGCGAAGCAGCGACCCTGCTTTCGCGCGATGCTCAATCGCTGCGCCGGCGCCTGTCACGGACACGAAACACCCGAAGTACATTTTGAACGTCTCAAACAAAGCCTCGCACACGCGCGCCTGATCTGCTGGCCTTATCCTGGCGCGGTCGGACTCATTGAACATTTTGAAAACGACACACAGATTCACGTGGTCAAAAACTGGTTTTATCTTGGCAGCGTCCAGACGCTCGAAGAGGCTCGGACCCTGCACCAGCCGATTGCCAACTTTGATAGCGATGGCTACAAAATTTTGTGTAAACCGCTCTTGAGTGGTCAGGCTGAAATCGTTGAGCTCTGAGGCGCGAGGTGATGGCGCTTGATTTGCGCACCCACCGCGCTTCAACTGCTTTAGTTACAGTTCCGGGGTCAACGCAACGTTGTTGAGTTTGTTGAGCGTCTCGGGCCACTGACGCTTTTGGGCAGACTGCAGAAGCACCCGCCCCCAAGACATCCAGCCATCCCAACCAATTCGCTTGTCCCAAGAATTCCCCCAACAGGCTGCTGTTTGCACACCCGCTTCGGCGTAAGCTTGGCCCAGCTCAAAGTTGCGCTCCGTCATGTGCAACTGTGACAGCACCATATAAGGCTCGGCGACCCAGGGATTGAGCTTGATTGCCTGCTCAAGTACAGCGGCAGTCGCATTGGGAGACATCAATGGTTGACTCTGTTGCATCACCGACCAGTAAAGCGCTGCGGCAGCCGCCTCGTCACCGGGCTCCATGACTTTTCGACCATGATCAAAAACGGGAGGCTGAGGTAGCTGGTCTTTGAGCGCGGGATGTTGGAGAAAATTCCCCAAACGCGAGATCTGACCCCAACGATAGGTGGTCGGTCGCATAGGACCTGGCCATAAGGCTGCGGCCCAGTGCTGCTGCGCCGGCTGTGGCTTGTAATCCGGGTAGCCCATATAAATATCATCTTGCCAGCTGTACCACTGCTCGCAGATATCGGCCATGCTCACCACAATGAATGCCGCGACATCACGTGCGGGCAACACGAACGGCTGACCCTGCAAGGTGATGGTCAGACTGCCCTCAGACGTCAAATGACCTTTGAACAGTTCACTTAGAAACTCGATACGCGACATCACGCAAAACAAATGGATCAGCCGTTCGACATCCTCACCGACTGCTTCCTGCAGGCGTCCACGTTCGCTTTTGGGATCGAATTTCATCAAATCGACATGCGCGTTGCCATACACACTGTGCAACAGTCCGAGCTGTCGAACATGCTTGGGCTGCTGCCACAACGTGAGCGTCCGGGCCACACCGATCAGATGATGACGGAAGGTACCGGCTTTATGCCAGTCTTGCCCAACACCACGCCCCAATACTAAGGGCATCACTGGGCCTAAATCTGGATCGTGAGCCAGCCACTCTTCGTCGAGTAAGCCAATCGCTCTTGAAAGCTGTTTATGATCGAGAGTAGGTAGCATCGCAGTCATTCGTGAATCCATCATCAGGCAGCAGGACGAGAAAGTACGCGACCTGGACGCGCGCCGGTCGCTTTGCCATGATCCCAGACCACCGCACCATTCACAATCACTGTGTTAATGCCGCGCGCCATGGCGATCGGATTTTCATACGTGGCGACCTCGTCAACAGTCTCTTCATTAAACAGAGTCAAGTCAGCATAGGCGCCCTCTTTGAGGACGCCACGGTCCGTCAGTCCAAAGTTCACCGCGGTCAGGCCTGTCATTTTATGGACAGCCGTTTCGAGCGAAAATAGTCCCAAGCTACGACGATAATGCCCCAGTACGCGGGGAAAAGTAGACCAGAGACGTGGGTGGGGCGAGGCGTCATGTGGTAAACCATCCGACCCAATCATCGTTGGCGCGAACTGCAGGATTTTTTGAACATCGCCCTCATCCATCCGAAAATAAATGGCGCCGGCCGGCAGCAAGCGCTCGACCGCCTCATTTTGCGACACACCCATTTCCTCGGCAATTTTGTCCAGATCCTTTCCCGCGTATTGAGGGAGTGACTTGGACCACGTGACGATCACCCGCGCAGAGGTTTCAGCACGGCTTGTCGACAACACGGTTGAGCCAGCAGTGTATGGATAGCAATCTAAGCAAATAGGCTGTTTAGCCATGCTCTTTCGGATGAACTCAAGCGTCTCGTCCGAGCGGCCGTAGTTTTTGGCACCGATGACTTTGTGATGCGAGATCACAACGGGTACGCCCACTTCGCGGCCAATCCGGAATGTTTCCTCGAGTGAGTCCATCACCCCATCGGCCTCATCGCGCATGTGCGTGCAGTACAGACCATTGAACTCTTTCAAGGGACGACAGATTTCAATCACTTCTTCGGTGGGTGCCGCCACGGCAGGCTCGTAAAACAGCCCCGTCGACACACCAATCGCACCCGCCTCCATCGCCTCGACCACTAACTCGCGCATCTGCTCGATCTGCGCCGGTGTCGCGGGCTTTTCCAAGTCATCCATGGTCGCCACGCGAAGCGTTGTGTGGCCCACGAGCATCGCGCGATTAGTGGTGGAGGGCTCGGCACGCAGCGCATCCAGATATTCACCGAAGCTGCGAAATCTGAACCAGCCGCCTTCGTCATCCAGTAAGTTCAGAGGAGGCGTGACCGGATCAGGAATCGGACGCGGCATCGGTGCCAACGACACGCCACAATTGCCGCCAATAATGGTTGTGACACCCTGACTGACCTTCGGTGTCATCTCAGGACTCGACAACATCATACGGTCGTCGTGGGTATGCGCATCGATGAAACCAGGCGCTGCAACCTGACCTTTCAAATCAATTTCCTTTTTACCGGAGCAAGCCGCGAGATCACCGATTTTGGCGATCCGATCACCGTTAATACCAATGTCGCCTGTGAAGCGATCGGCACCTGTACCGTCAATGACCGTGGCATTTCTAATCAGTAAATCAAACTGTGTGCTCATCGCTTCAAACTCCTGAAAAATTCAAATGTCGTATGTTTTTTTTTGATCAAGTGCGCACGCGCGATCCATTCACCCGGATTGGGCTCAGGCTGCGATTTTGGCGCCCCGATCGCCGAGGTCCCAAAATAGACCGGCCATCAGCTGCAGAGACTCGCGCGCCACCGAACCCAGCATGTGCTCATTCGGCGCATGCTGTGAGCACGCTGCATACGAGTGAGGCACCCACACCGTTGGCAGTGCCAGGATTTTGGAGAACGCATCATTGGGCAAGGTGCCACCCAGGTTAGGCAACACGTCGACCTCTTTGCCAGTCGTTTGCGTAATCGAAGCGGCGGCCATTTTGACCCAGGGGTTGTCTGGATCCAGTCGAGTGGCCTCTGCGGCTTCGCCGCGGCTGGGAGCTACCTCAACATCGGTAAAGCCATGCGCATCCAGATGCTCCCGGATGTGCTTGAGGAAATTTTCATTATCGCTGCCGACCACATAACGCAATTGACAGAATGCAATGGCGTAGCCCGGGATGGCATTCACAGGCGCATCGGGATTACCGGTTTTAAAAGCAAGGGTCTCAAATGTATTCCAGGCAAACACGCGCTCGGTTGGCGTCAAGCCTGGCTCAGCCCAGTCCGGATCAATCTCTGGATCGTTCGGTCCGCCACCCACTTGTATGTTTGCCAGCGCGCGTCGGACATTATCGGGCAAGGAGCTGGGCAACAGTTTGGGGACGAGAATGCGCCCGCGAGCATCCACCAACGAGGCGATCGCGTGCGCCAAACGAATCCCCGGATTTTTGAGCAAACCACCCCAGTTACCGGAATGATGACCACCTTCACGGACATTCAAACGCAATTCAAAATTAAACGCGCCACGCGAACCTAGAAAAAGAGTAGGTCTTGATGCCGAGACACGAGGACCGTCAGAAGCCAGGAACAAATCGGCTTTGAGCAAATCACCATGCTGCGCGCACATCTCACGCAAGCCCGGCGAGCCCATTTCCTCACCCATCTCGATGAGTAAAGTCACGTTGTAACCGAGCTTGCCTTGGCGGGCAGTCAACACTTGTTCAAGC
>JAURZO010000223.1 GCA_030653405.1 Zwartia sp.
AGCGCAGCGCACCGTGATGGTTGCGCAGGCGTTCAAGCGCTTCGAGCACATTGGCGTGGGTCAAGCCGGTGGGAACACGCAGACAAACGGCCTGATTAAAGCGTTTGAGTGAGCCCTTGAGACTGAGGTAGTCTTGGGCAATGGGCAGGGGGAGAAATTCTCCTTCTTCGACCCAGACGGTTTGCACAGTCTCGGTCGAGGTGATGGTGGCTGCTGCGGCGAGTGCCTCGGGTGTTTGGTGTTTAAAGACGTCTCTGACGCTAAACACCAGTCCTTGTGCGCGGGCACGACTGACCAGACGAATGGCGAGGATGCTGTCACCGCCTGTCGCAAAGAAGCTTTCCTGACGACCAACTTGATCATTGCTGGTAAGTTCTTGAAACAATTTGCATAGCAAAGACTCTGAGGCATTTTGTGGCGGATCGTAGGTGCGATCGCCGTATTGTGTTTGAGGGTCAGGTAAGGCCTTGCGATCAAGCTTGCCGTTTGGTGTGAGCGGCAGCGCGTCGAGTATCACAAAATGCGTTGGCACCATATGATCGGGTAGTTTGATGCCCAATTGTTTCCGCAGTACCTCGTGGCTTGGGAGTGACTGTCCTGGTTGAGCGACCAGATAGGCAACCAGTCTCTTTTCGCCATTCACGGTCTTTGGAATGACCGCGGCATAGGCGATCGAGCTAAAGGCATTGAGCAGTGCCGCATCAATCTCGCCGAGTTCAATACGATAACCGCGGATTTTGACTTGATCATCTGCACGACCAAGATAAATCAACACGCCATCAGCGCGTCTAAAGACCAAGTCTCCAGTGCGATACATTCTTGCACCTGGTTTTGCAAATGGACAGGCGATAAAGCGCTCGGCGCTCAGCCCTGGACGGGCAAAGTAGCCGCGCGCCAGCCCTTCGCCGCCTATGTATAGCTCTCCGACCGCACCGTCCAGAACAGGTTCAAGGTTCGGATCGAGGATATAAAGCTGAGTATTCCAGATCGGCAGACCAATCGGAATTACACCCTCATGACTGGTTTGGTCCGAGACTTCGTAGACGCAACAGCCCACGACAGTTTCAGTCGGTCCATACTCATTGATCAATCGGGTATCAGGTGCGAACTCGCGCCACATCGCGACTGTCGATGCATTGAGTTGTTCGCCGCCAATGACGTAAGCGTGACTTTGTTTTTTAAGGACCTCAGGTTTGAGCAAGTGTCTCAGAGCGTCCATGTGGACAGGGGTTGCTTTGACTAACGAATAGCCCGTTTGCTGATTTAGATAGTCTGCCAGTACTTCGATTTCGTTTTCTTGCGCGAGCAGGTGAACGCTGCGACCACTTGCGAGTGGTAACCACAAACTAGAGATGGTCGCATCGAACGCGATCGAGGTATTAATTGGCGCGCCGCGGCCGGAATCGAGTTTGTAGGCATCGAGTGCCCAGTTCAGGTAGTTGGTCAGTCCATGATGAGACAGCATGACGCCTTTAGGGACGCCGGTGCTGCCAGAGGTGTAAATCAGGTAGGCCAAATTGTCTGCGTGCAAGACAGTGAGATGCTCTGGGGGGTCGATTGCCTGAGCTGACAGATTGCTCAGTCGTTGCGTAATAGTCGATGAGGTAGGATCGAGAAAGGCCGGCAGGACGCGACAAATAGTCTGACGTGCGTGCTCAAACGATCCGGCGCTTGTCGCTTGCTCTTGCACAGCAAGCGTATCGATCAGAGCCTCGAAATGTACCGTTGAAGCAATCAGCAGCTTGGCACGACTGTCTTTGAGCATAAATGACAGACGTTGCGCAGGGTATTCGGGGGCGAGTGGCAGATAGGCGCCACCTGCCCGCATAATCGCAAGCATTGAAATCACCAGCTCGGGAGTACGTTCCAGCATGACCCCTACAATAGTGTCGGGTCCCACACCTTGTGCAATAAGATGACGCGCGAGACGATTCGCTCTAGCATCCAACTCCTGATAGGTAATGCTAAAGGCATTCGCATCGTTCCCTCCTGTCACGGCTTGCGCCTCTGGAACGAGCTTGACCTGTTGCGCGATCATGCTCAATAAAGACTGTTGCTGATCATTGAGTTCTACATGTTCACCCGCTGATGTTTCGATCAGGGCCTGACGACGCGCAGGCTCGTAGACGGGAACGGCGCTGAGGGCAGTATCAGCAAAGCTTTCAAGATTTTCCAGTAGATACAGTAGGCTATCCACTAAACGCTCGGCTTGAGCAGTTGTCAGGCGAGCCTGATCGAAACTGAGCCGCAGGGCGAGTTTTTCACCCGTCATCACAGAGAGTCCAACGGGATAGTGATTGCCATCCTCACTTTCAGCGTGGGTGAGCTTGATCTCTGCGAGAACAGTGTTCGGGTGACTGACGGGATAATTTTCAAAAACAAACATTGCTTCAAATAATGCCGTTCCGCCAAAACCAGCGAGACTTTGGATCTCACGCAGACCAATGTGCGTGTAGCTGTCTTGCTCAGCCATCGAGACCTGTTGCTCACGCAACCAGTCTTTCAGCACAACAGTTTCAGGCAATGCGACGTACAAGGGCAGTGTATTAATGAATAATCCGAGGGCGCGATCAATACCGCGCAGTTCACTTGAGCGACCATTTCGAACACTGCCAATCACCACCTCATCCAGACGACAGGTGCGACCCAGTACCAATGCGTACAGACCTTGGAGAATGGAGGCCTGAGTTAAACCGTGCTGGCGACCAAAACGTTCGAGTGCGCGCTGCGTATCAGGTGCTACAAGACGTTCGATATTTTTCATGCCACCGCGCGGGTCTTGCGGCGCGGGCAAACTCAGTCGGCTGGGCTCCGAAAGTCTGCTTAAATGTTGATGCCAGTATTGCTGTGTCGCTTGACTATCTTGCTCTTGCAGCCATTGCAGGTGTTCTTTCCAGGAAAATACGGGTGCGGCATGACGTTCGCCTGTACCACAATGAGCAACATAGGCATCGGCTAAATCACCCATCAATATCGGAAGTGACCAACCATCCAAAATCAAGTGGTGATTCGCCACTAAGAGTGCATGTTCATCATTCCCCAGCGGGCAATAGGTGACGCGGATCAAGGGACCTTTCTCTAGATCGAACGGGTCGTCAAAATCAAGTTGTTTGAGCGCATGAAGGCGTTCGGCTTTGGTGCCTGTCAGTGCGCAGGTGCGAAAGTCGGAAGCATCTTGCGCCAAGATGACTCCGAGCCCAGGGAGATCGGCCGTGGGTGCCATGACCAGACGTAAAACCTCATGACGGCTCACAAGCTCAACCCAAGCCGCACGCATCGCTTCAAGGTTAAAGTTGCCTTCAAAAGTCAGCATCAGGTGGACGTGATAGGGGTCTTGCTTGCCTTGCACGAGCGCGAGTGACTCAAAACCAAGGCCTTGTTGCAGAGGCGTGAGGGTCACCAGATCGCTAAAGTTCGGATGGAGCTGCGCGACCAGATTAAGTTGTTGTTGTGTCACGGCATGGCGTGCACTTAACCAGGAAAAATCAGAGGGGGTATAGCGACAAGCAAGCGGTGTGTATGCGCAATGCTCTGCTGTTTTCAACAGGGTTTGTTTGAATATACGGGTCAGGGCATCAATTGATGCTGTGTCATACGCATCCGCACAATAGGAAAAGTTAAAGCTGAGAGCGCCATTGTTGTTGATCACGGCATTGATATCGAGCAGGTGCAGTCTCGGACGGTTTACGTCGTCTTCAGCTCCGATCAGGCCGTCATCGGTCATTTGCCATTGGGTAGGATCTGAAGCAGCTTTGGTTTCAAAACGTCCAAGATAGTTAAAACCGATCTCGGCTTGAGCATGTTGTCCGTTCGCTAGTTCGCTGGCAGGATCGAGATAACGCAAAATGCCGTAACCCAGTCCTTTGTCTGGTAAGGCACGCAAATTTTCCTTGACCCGCTGAATGGCTAAGCCGGGGCTGGCGACATCCTCGAAAGCAATGTCAGCGACGGGCAGTCGCACGGGGAACAGCGTGGTAAACCAGCCGATCGTCCGGGTGAGGTCCGCGTCGGTTTCACGACCATGCCCCTCTAGGTCGATAAGGGGATCCCCCAGCTCTATTTGATATTGTTCCTTTGACCATTGACGCAAGGCCAGACCTAATGAGGCAAGCAGTACGTCATTGATTGCACCGTGATAGGTAGCGGGTGCTCGCAGTAAAAGTTCAGTTTCAGCGGTTGAAATTTCCGTCTGAACATGTGCGATACGCGCCAAGGTATTGTGTTGACGTTCAATGGTGTGATCTGTCGGGAGGGATTTAACGCCCGCAACTTGAGATAACCACAAGGCTTCCTCTTGGCGACGCAGTCCTTGCCGACCCTGTTCATTCAACAAGGCACCCCAGGCACGCAGCGAAACAGCTGGCGTTTCAAGAGGACGAGGCTGTACTGTAGAGAGTGCTCTCAAATCGTCAATCAGGATGCGCCATGACACGCCATCGATTGCAAAGTGATGAATCACCAGAACCAGCAGAGCGGGCTTGTCTTGTTCAGCCACCCACAAGGGGGCGATCATGCCGCCAGACTGTTCAGGGTCAAGGCAACGGCTGAGTGGGAGGACCGCAGCGACAAGTTGCTCCCTGCTTTCAACCTCAGTCTGACCCGTCAATGTGATGCTGGGTATTGAGATTTCGGGCGTCTGTTCAGATGCATCAATGACAAACTGTTGTGGTGTAGTGCCACTAAGCATCCGCATTCTCAGGCCGCTATGGTGGGCGATGAGCTGATTAAGTGCGCGCTGAGCTTGAGCGTGCGTCATGCCGATCGGGGCACGCAAACAGATGGCCTGATTGAATTGCTTGAGTGAACCTCCAAGTTCAATAAAGGCCCGATACACAGGCAAAGCAACAAAATCACCGTTTTCAGAAATTGAAAATACAGGGTCGCCACTACTTGCTTGATCGGTCGGTCCATTGTCTTGTAGGTTCGCGACTTGGGCGGTCTCTGCAATGGCTTCAGGAGTTTGATGTTTAAAAACGTCACGAACGGAAAAGGACAGCCCCTGTGCGCGTGCGCGACTGACTAAGCGGATAACAGAAATACTGTCACCACCCATTGAAAAGAATCCATCTTGTCTGCCAACGCGTGCTACACCAGTGAGCTCGCTGAATAAGTTGCATAGCAAGGCTTCTGAGGGTGTTTGCGGGGGTTGGTAGTTGCTTTCCTCCCCTGAGGTGAAGGGCTCTGGCAACACTCGACGGTCAACCTTGCCGTTGGGCGTCAGGGGCAGTTGATTGATCTCCATAAAGTAAGCGGGGACCATGTACTGAGGCAGCACGGTTGCCAGTTGCTCGCTAAGTTCGACGGTCTCGGGCATCGTTTCGCCCTGCTGCATGACCAGATAAGCGATGAGTTTGGTGTCCTCGCCCATCGTGCGGGCGTTCACTGCAACCTGTGCAATCGAATTAAACGCTTTGGCGATCGCGGCTTCGATTTCACCGAGTTCGATTCGGTAGCCGCGGATTTTGACTTGATCATCCGCACGACCCAGAAACTCGATCGACTGATCCGCGTGCTTGAGCGCGAGATCACCGGTTCGGTACATGCGTGCACCGGGCGCTCCAAAGGGACATGCTAAAAAGCGTTCTGCACTGAGTCCAGGGCGGTTGTGATAGCCACGCGCCAAACCTGCGCCTCCAACATAGAGCTCGCCGGGAACGCCCTGAGGAACAGGTTCTAAATTTGCGTCCAGCAGATAAACCTGCATATTGGGTAAGGCGCTACCAATGCTGATTGCCCCTGAAGTGGTCAGACCATCTCGCGCGGGATCCAGCGGGTGACTCATGGTCGCGCATACGGTCGTTTCTGTCGGACCGTAGGCGTTAAACATCCGCAGCCGACCGGCAAAGCGCGACACGATGCCAGGAGGGCAAGCCTCGCCCGCCACGACGAGAGTCCGGAGCGCATCCAGAGCGTTGGGCTCGAGCGCAGCAACGAGCACAGGAGGTAAGGTCGCGTGGGTGACGCGACAACGTGTCAGACAAGGGCCGAGGTTCGTCGCGGCATCCGTTCGCAGAGCCTGGGTCGCGATGACGAGGGCGGCACCTGCCCCAAAGGCGTTGAGCATTTCCCATACGCTAGCGTCAAAAGCTTGAGAGGCAAACTGCAGGACGCGATCCGTTTCTTTCAGATCAAACAGTGCGCGCTGAGCGAATGCCAGGTTGACAGCTGTTCGATGGGTGATGCACACACCTTTCGGTAAACCCGTTGATCCTGACGTATAGATCAGGTAGGCCAGACTGTCTGGCGCGAGCGGCTGGAGTCGCTCTTGTTGAGTGATGGGTGTACCCGACAACATACTCAGTCGGATGTCGAGAATTTGATCGTCCAGATCGATCAGAGCCGGCAACGTTGTATCAATCGCCATTTCAAGCGTTTCGTACAAGCTGCCGACACTCAGGACACATTTCGCACGACTGTCTTGCAAAATGTATGCGAGACGATTGGAGGGATAGGTCGGATCAAGCGGCAAGAACGCTGCGCCTGCTTTGAGCACGGCCAAGATCGCGATAAATAGCTCCGGAGAGCGGTCAAGCATCACACCCACAACATCGTCAGCCCCAACACCCTGACTAATCAGATAGCGTGCGAGCTGATTGGCGCGGTCGTCGACCTCTGCGTAGGTTTGAATCTCTGGACCCGACGCGCGATCCTCAATCAAGGCCGGTGCGTCTGGACGTGCGAGGACTTGCTCGGCAAAGAGCATTGGCAGATCAAGCTCTGTTGGAATGACAGACAGGATTGGGCCATTTGATTGCGCTAATAATTGCTCACGTTCGTCGCCCCGGGTGAGGGTGAGCGCGGCGAGGGGTTGTTGTGCGAGTTCAGGCAGCGCATCGATCAGGGCGCATAGCCTCTCTAAAAAGGCGGAGGCTTGTGTGGCATCGATACGGCTTTGATCGTAGGTAAAGCGCAGGCTCAGTCCCTGGTCAGAGGGCAGAATGCCCAGGGCGATCGGGTAGCTCGTCCCATCGTGGCCCTCGATACGCTGGACTTCGAGATTACCAACGGTTGTCTTAGAGGGATCCGTTGGGAAGTTTTCAAATACGAATAAGGCCTCAAAGAGCGCTTGCCCTTTAATTTTGGACTGAGCCTGAATACCGAGCAAGCCAATATGCGAATGGGCATCCTGCTCGGCTTGCACTTGTTGTTGCTGGGTGAGCCACTCGATCAGCAGCTGCCCACCTGGCATCGCCATGTAGTGAGGCAAGGTATCAATAAAGAGTCCGACCGCCTGATCGATTCCGTCGATCGAGACGGTACGTCCATTATGCACACTACCCAGAACGAGCTCATCCATGCGACTGATGCGTGCGAGCACAAGCGCGTACAGTCCCATCAAAATGGTGGCCTGTGTCAGTCCATGTTGTTTGCCAAAGCCATCCAGAGTGGCGAGTGTTTCGGCCGAAAGCAGGCGATAAATCTCGCCATTTCCTTGTCCGGCGGTCATCGGAGCGGGAAATTTGACGCGGCTAGGCGTCGTGACTGCGCTTAAGTGTTGTTGCCAGAATTGACGCGCAGGTGCGGGGTCCTGACCAGCAAGCCATTCAAGATGTGATGGCCATGACAAGCTGTATTTGAGCGCGCTACTGTTCCCTGTACCACTGTTCCCTGTGAGCTGATCGCTATAGCCTTGCGCAAGCTCAAACAGGATCACCATCAGAGACCAGCCATCGAGGATGACGTGGTGCTTGGACAACATGACGGCATGCTCTCCATCCCCGAGGTCGGTGATACTCAGTCGAATCAATGGACCCTGTTCAAGTTCAAACGGCTCATCCAAATCCCTTGCCTTTAGTTGACGAACGCGCTCCTGTGACGAGCCCGTCAACTGAAGCACACGAAAATCAAGGGCAGAGTTTTCGCGAATGATCGCAACGCCCGATGCGAGTCGCGAGGGTGCCAGCACTAAACGCAAAACATCGTAACGGGCAACAATATTCGCCCAAGCCTGTTGCATTGCGACACGATTCAGATCGCCGCGCACGATGAGCGCGACTTGGATGTGACAAGGATCAGCCGTACCAAGTTCTCGGGCCAGGCTTTCAAAGGCCATGCCTTGTTGCGCGGGCGTGAGCGGTATGATGTTGTCGAGCTTTGGATACTGTCTCAGCAGGGCTTCAATGATTTCCTGATTGAGAGGCTTATTCAAGACGCTATTTGGCGTGGCGACCAGCGGAAAGTCAGAAAGTGTGCGTGTGATCTCGAGCGGCTGCTCCAGACAGTGCCGGGTGACCTGCAATAATGCCTGCTCAAACGCTCTGGCCAGCTGAAGGATGGACGCAGTGTCGTGCGCGAGCTGACAGTGCGTAATTTGGAAGCTCAGACTCCCATCCGCAAGAAGCAAAGCATTGACTTCGAGCAGGTGCGCGCGCTGACGATTTGACTCGTCGCCTGACGAACCGGAAATATTTTCAACAATTGTCCAGACTTTTTCGTGTGAGGCATCGCCGGAGGTATCGTTCGCGAATTTTCCCAGGTAGTTCAAGACGATCTGTGGTTGAGGGCAGTCATCAAAGCGCTGTTTGCTTTGCGCATCAAAGTGACGCAGGATGCCATAGCCGATCCCTTTGTCGGGGAGCGCGCGCAGGTCCTCTTTGATCTGGCGCAAGGCGTGACCGGGGGCTTGGGGCGTGGACCAGTCGAGCTGCCCGATGCGCAAGCGCAACGGGAAAAGACTGGTGAGCCAACCGAGCGTGCGAGTCAGATCCTCGTCGGTTTCGCGACCATGGCCCTCAAGCGCGACCAGTGGGTCTCCGAGCGCGTATTGGTAGCGTTGGCGGCTCCACTGGCAAAGTGCCATGCCTAGCGCGGTGAGCAACACATCGTTGATCGCACCGTGATAGACGGCAGGCGCACGGAGCAACCGCTGTGTGTCGGCTTGACTGAGCTGTCCACCGACGTGGGCGGAGTTGCCCAAGGTGTTGTCCCCGGGCTCGATTGTGCGGTCGCAAGGCAGGGCTTGCGCGTCCTGGAGCTGTGACAGCCAGAGGGACTGTTCACTACGGCGTGAGCCGTTGGCGCCTTGTTGTGCGAGCGACTCGGCCCAGGCGCGCAGCGACATGGTTCGTGCAGGCAAGGCTGCGCCGGGTGTGAGCGTGCAGGTCGCGAGATCCTCCATCAGGATGCGCCAAGACACGCCATCGATGGCAAAGTGATGGATGACCAGTAACAGCAAGGCCGGCGCCTGTGGGCGCAAGACCCAACGCGCGGTCATGATGCCGCCGGGCTGCTGCGGATCCAGCGCATCACTCAGGTTCTGGAATGACTCGACCATCGACTGCTGTGCGGCTTCTGGGCTCAGAGCAGTGAGATCCAGCGTCGGCAGGGTGAGGGCGGGGAGAGCCGAGAGGGGATCGATCACCATGCTGGTGGCATCGCTGGGGCGCTCAGGGTTTGTCGCAGCTGCTGTCATCACGGTACGCAAGCGCAGCGCACCGTGATGGTTGCGCAGGCGTTCAAGCGCTTCGAGCACATTGGCGTGGGTCAAGCCGGTGGGAACACGCAGACAAACGGCCTGATTAAAGCGTTTGAGTGAGCCCTTTAGACCGAGGTAATCTTGGGCAATGGGCAGGGGGAGAAATTCTCCTTCCTCGACCCAGATGGTTTGCACAGTCTCGGTCGAGGTTAGGGTGGCTGCTGCGGCGAGTGCCTCGGGTGTTTGGTGTTTAAAGACGTCTCTGACGCTAAACACCAGTCCTTGTGCGCGGGCACGACTGACCAGACGAATGGCCGAGATACTGTCTCCACCAATACTGAAAAATCCGTCATCCAAACCAACCGAAGCCAGTCCGGTCACCTCTGAAAATAAAGTGCAGATTAAGACTTCTTTGGCAGACTGCGGTGCGCGGAATTGTTCCGTTGATGTTTGCGCCTCAGGCAGAGGTAGCGCTTTGCGATCGAGTTTACCGTTCGCATTGATCGGCAATTCAGTCATCGATACAAAATAGCTTGGCACCATATAGTCGGGCAAACTTGACGCGAGTGCGGCACGCAATCGTGTGTCGCTCGGGACCTCTTGTCCCTGACGAACCACTACGTAGGCAACAAGTCGTTTATCGCCATGCATCTCGCGTGCCAGCACCGCAACTTGGGCCAGTGCCTGAACCTGCGTGAGGAGGGCGGCCTCTATTTCACCGAGTTCGATTCGGAAGCCACGGATTTTGACCTGATCATCTGCGCGTCCAAAATACTCAATCGCACCATCAGATCGATATCGAGCCAAGTCGCCGGTTCGATACATGCGTGAGCCAGGGGCTCTGGGTGTCGCAAACGGGTTGGCGATAAAACGTTCTGCCGTCAGGCCAGGACGGCTCAGATAGCCACGTGCCAGCCCCTCGCCCGCGATATATAACTCGCCCACTGATCCGGGCGCGACGGGTTCGAGTCCGGCGTCCAGTACATAGAGCTGCGTGTTCCAAATGGGCCGACCGATCGGGGGCGGGAGTGTGGCGCTGGTGCGCAGACATTTCCAAAATGACACATCAATCGCTGCTTCCGTCGGACCATAGAGGTTCCAGAGAGATGCTTGTGGAAAACGTTTCAGATATTGATTTTGTAAATTGGCGCTGAGTGCTTCACCACTCATCACGACTTGTTTAAGACTCGAGCAAGTATGCTGACCAATGCTTTGTAAAAAGACCGTCAGCATCGAGGGCACGAAATGCATCACCGAAACTTTGTGCGCATCGATCATTTGCTCGAGATACTCAGGTTCCTTTTGCCCGCCTGGGCGTGCAATCACCAGCGCGGAGCCCGTCAACAAGGGTAAGAGCCATTCCCATACTGCGACGTCAAAGCCGATGCCCGTTTTTTGGAGAATACGATCTGAAACGTTTAGTTTCAAAACATCCTGCATCCAGTCCAGACGGTTGGTCAGAGCTTGGTGAGTGTTGCCGGCACCTTTTGGCGTACCCGTTGAGCCCGAGGTGTAAATCAAATAGGCAAGCTGATTCGGATGATAGGGTTGACTTCTCTCTGAGCGGACAAGTGTCGTCTCAGAGTATTGGGTCAAGCGTTTGCCCCAATCGGGGGAATCCATCTCGATGACGAGATTGGGTCTTGCATTTTCGCTCAGGTTATCCACGCCGCTTGTGGTTGTGAGCAGCACGGCAGCCTGACTGTCCGTCAGCATAAAGTCTAAGCGCTGGGTCGGATACTCTGGATCAAGCGGGAGATATGCAGCGCCGGCTTTCAAGATCGCCAACATCGCCACAACCATCTCGGGACTGCGGTTAAGCAATACAGCAGCAATTTTGTCTGGTCCTAATCCCTGTGCGATCAGGTGTCGCGCGAGTTGATTCGACGCACGCTCTAGTGCTGCATAACTCAGTGTGTCGGTTTCTGAGCCCAATCCAGAGATAAGTGCCGGTGCGTCAGGTGTCAGGACACATTGAGCAGTAAAGCGCTCCATCAGCGAGGAATGTGACACGTTAATCTGGACGTCCGCACCAGCTGATGTTGATAACACCGTGTCGCGAGTGATCAGATCCATCAAGGGAAGGGTGACTAGCGCCGCGTCCGGATGATGAATAAATCCTTTGAGCATCTGGTCAAAGGCCTGTGCCCAGACTTTGACAGTCGAAGGCTCGAATAAGTCAGCATCAAACTCGAAGCTTCCAGTCAACGCTCCGTTGGCTTGTTTGGTCAAATAAAGTGTCAGATCAAGTTTTGCGGTAGGTAAGCCGACAGATTCTGGTGTGCAGCGCAGGCTACCGAGTTTGAAACTTGTCTCCCCTTGCGTTTGCAGCGACAGCATGGCTTGAAAGACAGGGGAGTGCGCGAGCGAACGGCTGACACCTAAGTGCTCGACGAGTTGCTCAAATGGCAGATCTTGATCGGCCAGACAATCTTGCACAGTGCGGTGCGTCTGAGCAATCAGCTCAAGGGGTGACTGAGTGTCGCCCACCGTGACCGGCATGACAACCGTATTCAACAAGAACCCCACCATGGACTCGGTGTCGATATCGTCACGCCCTGATACGGGCGACCCAATCGCGACCACATGCTGTCTGGAGAGTTTTGCGAGAGTTGCGCCATAGGCTGCGAGCACTGCAGTGTAAAGAGTCGTGTTTTGCTTGCGTGCAAGAGCTTCGAGAGCCGTGACGGTTTCAGCAGCTATCGAGAGCGTAACTTCTTGAGCGCGACGACTCCGGTCAGGATCGCGGGCGTGATCAAGTGGTAGTGCGAGTAATTCAGGGATATCAGCCAGACGCGCCCGTGCGCGTTCCACGGCAGGTGCCAGGCCCTCCTGGAGATTGTCTTGCTGCCAGGCCGCCCAATCGCTGTAATGAATGTCTAGATCTGGCCAATTAGGCGACTTGCCTTGAGCAAATGCGCAATAGGCCTCATCGAGCTCTCGCGCAATGATGTTACGCGATACCCCATCAGCGGCCTGATGATGCATGGTAAGTAATAAAATCGATTCAAGCGGACTGATTAAAATGAGTCCTGCGCGTAACGACAGGTCATTTTCGAGATCAAAAGGCTTGGCAGCTTCAGCGCGAATTTGTTCGGTGACTAAACGCTGACAATACTCAGAATCTTCACGATGGCTCTGCCTTAAATCTGTGATCTCGAGCATGGTCTCAGCAGCTGGCGGATCAAGCAGATAGCCAACCGGTTCACCACTTTCTGACGCACGCATCACCGTGCGAATCGCTTCGTGACGGGTACATAGGGCGACAAAGGATTTTTTTAGTGCCTCGATGTCCAATACGCCACTTATGCGAATGGCGAGCGGCATGTTGTAACTTGCAGACGAGCCTTCTAAACGATCCAGAGCCCATAAGCGACGTTGACCAAAGGACAATGTGAGCTTAGTTGTCATTGCGAATTCTTCCCATGCCTGACTGAATGCGGCGTCTAGATTGTTTGGTGATGCCATCCAGATACACCGCTAACTGTTGTGGCGTTGGATGTTCAAAGATGGAGCGAAGAGGTAGTGTTTTTTCTGTTTCCTGCCGCACGCGTGCAACAAGTTTCATGGCGAGTAATGAATGACCGCCAATGGCAAAAAAACTATCATCTGCGCTGACCTGACTGACCTCTGTGATTTCCTGGAATAGGCGTACCAACAGCGTTTCACTCTCATTACCTGGAGGGAGACAGAATTTCTCCGCTGACTCAAGTCCCTGTTGTCCGATCGGATCAGGTAGTGCGCGACGGTCGAGTTTTCCAGCCGGACTAAGTGGCAAGACCTCTAAAGTCACAAAATGTGCTGGCACCATGTAGTCTGGCAAAGTTTTGAGCAAGGTCAGGCGCAGCTGTGCCGCGTCGGGAACCTTCTGATTCGGCTGAGGCACAACATAGGCGACCAGCCGCTTATCTTGCGAGGCTTGACCGACTTGTCGGGCGATGACCGCGACTTGACTCAGAGCGGGACATTGCTTTATGAGTGCCGACTCGACTTCGCCTAACTCGATACGAAAGCCACGTATTTTGACCTGATCATCCGCGCGACCGAGAAACTGAATAGCACCATCAGGGAGGCGAACTGCGATGTCCCCGGTGCGATACAGGCGCGCCCCGGGTTCACCGTAGGGATTCGCGATGAACTTTTCAGCAGTTAAGCCTGAACGATTAAAGTAGCCGCGTGCCAGCCCGATACCCGCCAGATAAAGTTCGCCAAGAATACCGTCTGGCACAGGCTCGAGGGTGGCATCCAGAATGTAGAGCTCGGTGTTCCAGATAGGGTAGCCAATTGGGGGGAACTCCTCCCACTTGGTTTGATCCTCGTCCATGGAGTAGTAGCTGACAACATGCGCTTCGGTCGGACCGTATAGATTATGCAGGCGCGAATTTGGGTGCGCCTGATAGGCCGCACGGATCGCTGGCGTGATCTGTAGTTGTTCGCCTGCGGTAAAGACTGCCTCTGGCCATCCCTCGACCTCAAAGCTTTGCTTGGCGTCTGCGAGGTTATTCAGCACCACGAATGGCGCGTACAAATGAGCAAGCTTGTGTTCGTGGATATATTGCGCGAGCGCTCGACTATCGCGTCGGGTCTCGTTATCCACCAATACGAGTGTGGCGCCTTTTGTGTATGCCCAGGCGATTTCTTGTGCAGAGGCATCGAAACTGATTGGAGAATATTGCAGGACGCGCTCAGCCTGACTCGGAATCACGGCATGTTGCCATTTCACAAGATTCAGCAGTGAGCGATGTAAAAAGCCCACGCCTTTTGGATTGCCGGTGCTGCCTGAGGTATACATCATGTAGACCAGATGATCAGGCGTGAGTGGCGCACTGCTATCATGATTAGACACATTTTTTGTGGGGTATGTCGAGATTTCCTCATGCAACTGCGGCTGATCAAGGCACAAGTTTCGCGTCGTCACAGCATGTTGGCTCTGCAATTCATTGAGCATCACCAGGTGACTGCCCTGAGTGAGCACAATACTCGCACGACTATCGGAGAGCATGAAGGCCAGTCGGGATTCAGGATAGTCGACGTCGAGTGGCAGATAGCCTGCACCCGCTTTATTGATTGCGAGCAGTGCAATAATCAGATCCGGTGTCCGATCCAACATCATCGCAACCACGTCGTCACAGCGAATACCCGCACGGATCAGATAATGCGCCAACTGATTCGCGCGGGTGTTGAGCTCCTGATAGGTAATATGCTGATCTCGATATTCAAGTGCGATTTTTTCTGGAGTGAGTCGTACCTGTTTTTCAAAGGCAGCAGGCAAAGTCAGGTCATTCTCGTCGAGTTTGATCTGAGCGCCTTGTCCTGCGGCAAGCGTATTGGTACGCGCAGTCTGATCCATGAGCGGCAGAATCTGTAACGGAAACTCCGGGTTTAAGGCGAGCCTTGCAGTGAGGGTTTCAAAAGCGAGAGCCCAACGTTTGACGCTCTCTGCGTGAAAGAGGTCGCAGTCGTACTCAAAGGAACCGCTCAAACTGCCGTCTGCCTCAGGGCGCAGATGTAAAGTGAGGTCGTACTTGGCGGATGCAGAACCAAGGATCTCCTGGTGCGTGTGCAAGTCACCCAACTTAAACGGTGTTGAGGGTTCAGCCTGAAAAGCGAACATCGCCTGAAACAGAGGGCTGTGATGCAAGGATCGTGTGACGCCCAGGTCTTCGATCAGCCGCTCGAAAGGAATATCCTGATCCACTAAAGCCGCATTGACGCTGCTCTTGGTCTGTTCTATCAGTTGAGTCCCTGTCATCATGCCAGGGACTTTTAGTGGAATGGCGAGTGTGTTGAGCAGAAAGCCAATCAAGCCTTCGCTTTCGATATGTTGACGTCCAGCCACTGGAGAACCAATCACAACAGCGCTTTGACCTGCAAGGCGTCCAAGAGTCGCGGCATAGGTGGCAAGTAATGTCGAAAATAGCGTGGTCTCGCTATGGGTAGCGATCTCGCGCAGCCTGCCTGCGATCTTTGCATCGATCTGGATAGGTATATGCTTGGCAGGGCGAGCACTCTGCGTTTGGCGCGCGCAATCGAGTGGCAAAGTCAACAGGTCAGGGTAGTCCGCCAGATTGAGTTTGATTTTTTCGATGCGAGCTGGGGCATGATTCCTCAAACTTTCCTGTTGCCAAGCAGCCCAGTCGGCGTAGCTCACAGGTAATTCGGTCCATACAGGAGAATAGCCTGCGCAATACGCCTCATACGCTTCATTGAGCTCGCGGGCCAGTATGCCAACTGAGATCGCATCTGCAGCTTGGTGATGGACGGTGATCAACAATGTTGCATGCTCTGAACTTTGTGTCAGCAGCAGTGCGCGCAAAGAATATTCTTGCTCTAGTCTGAAGGGTCGTGACGCTTCTGCTTCGATCTTTGAGCGTGCGACTTGACCAGCCTCTGTCGCAGATGAAGTGGGTGCGAGCGCTTCGATGATCAGAAGCTGGTCCATAGATGGAACAGGCAGGACCAGACCAAATAGCGAGCCGTTATCGTCTTCCTTCATCACGGTACGCAGTGTCGCATGCCGCTTGACTATGTCGACGAAGGCTCGACCAAGCGCATCAATGTTGAGAGTGCCATGCAAGCTGAGTACGGCAGACATGTTGTACGCAGCTGAGGGCCCGTCAATACGATCCAAAGTGCCCAGACGACGTTGTCCGAAAGACAGGATGACCTGATCATTTGGTTGCTGACCCAGACCTGCTCTCAATGGTGTGCCCAATTCTTGCGTGAGCATTTCAATGTGCGGGGCAAGTGCTTGTGGGGTCGTATGTTCAAACAGGAGTCGCAGCGGTAACGTAACGCCCAACTCTTTGCGGATTCGAGCCACCAATCGCATCGCAGACAAAGATTGACCACCGATTGCAAAAAAACTTGCATCAGCGCTCACCATATTCAAGCTGGTGACATCACCAAACAAACGGCACAAAAGTGTTTCAGTCGCTGTGACAGGTGCAACATGGTCATTGTCGTCAATTGAGTGCTCAGGTGCGGGTAGGGCGCGTCGATCAAGTTTGCCGTTTGGATTGAGCGGCAGCGCCTCAAGCGCCATAAAGTGCGCGGGCACCATATAGTCTGGTAGTCGTGCTGCTAATCGGGCACGCAGGGTTGCCGTCGCAGGAACAGTTTGAGCGTGATGGCTCACCAAATATGCAGCGAGACGAGCCTCCGAGCCCGTTGATATCGCAATGACCGCGACTTGACTGAGCTCGGGTGAAATCGCTAATAAGGCGGCTTCTATTTCTCCAAGTTCGATTCGGAAACCGCGGATTTTGACTTGATCATCGGCGCGACCGAGATATTCGATCGCGCCATCGGAACGTTTGCGCGCCAAATCACCTGAGCGGTACATGCGTGCGCCAGGCTTGAGCCATGGGCAGGCAATAAAGCGTTCGGCAGTCAAGGCCGCACGACCGAGATAACCTCTGGCTAATCCATCGCCGGCAATATAAAGCTCGCCGACAATGCCTTCAGGGACGAGCTCGAGTGATGGATCGAGAATAAAAAGGTGTGTATTCCAGACCGGTAGGCCAATCGGTGGTGGTGCGAGGCCATCTGCAGCGCGACACCGCCAAGCGGATACATGAATGGCCGCTTCAGTCGGGCCGTACAGATCCCAGAATTCCACGCGAGGAAAGGCGCGCAGAGTTTTATCTTGAAGCGTTCCGCTCAGTGCTTCACCACTGGTGACGATCAATCTCAGACTTTCGTGCCTGAGTCCCTGTTGTTCTTCGAGAAAAAGCTCCAACATCGAAGACACAAAGTGAATCATCGTGATGCCATAGGCATCAATGACCTGATGCAGGTAGGCTGCATCTTTCTGTCCTCCGGGTCTTGCAATGACCAGCGTCGCGCCCGTCATCAGTGGTGCAAACCACTCCCAGACCGCGACATCAAAACCAATGGCTGTTTTCTGGAGTATGCGATCACCTGAGTGCAGCCTCATTTCTGACTGTACCCAATCCATGTGATTCACAATCGCACGATGGGTGTTGCCAGCACCTTTAGGTGTGCCGGTCGAGCCAGAGGTGTAAATCAGATAGGCCAGTTGTTCGGGCAAGAGAGGTCCGGAACGCTCTGCATCGAGAATCGCTGTGGTTGGCAGCGTATCGATTGCTGTTTTGACCTCATGAGTATCAAGAGCGAGGACTGTCGCAGAGGTCTTCTCTAAGGCGAAACGCGCTTGATGTTTCGTTGTCGTGAGGAGTGCATGTGCATGACTATCACTCAGCATGAAGTGCAAGCGTTCCTGAGGTACTTCGGGATCAAGAGGCAGATAGCCTGCTCCGGCTTTGAGGGTCGCCAGCATCGCCACAATCATTGCCGGTCCGCGTTCGAGTAGGATCGCGACGATATCATCGTTGCGTATACCTTGTGCCAGCAAATGACGTGCTAATTGATTCGATTGCTGGTCCAGCTCGGTGTAGGTCAACGTAGAGGTTGAAAATCCAGGAACTGAATCTGAGTCGGTGTCTGACGTTTCATACATTAGCGCGACACTGTTTGGAGTCCTCTTGACTTGTTCGGTAAAGCGGGCAACGAGTGTCAACGGTTCTGGTGCCAGGGCGTGTAATTCGCCGGCACTGGCTTCGATCGTTGACTCGGTCTGCGCCTCGCTCATCCAGCGAAGCTGGGCGATTGGTTGTTGAGGTGTTTGTTGCAGCGCGGTCAGGAGCTGTTCAAAGGCATGAGCCCAGCGTTGCACGCTCTCTCGGGAAAAGAGATCCGCATCGAATTCAAAGACGCATTCCATCTCACCTGATTCATGCGGTGTCAGGTAAAGCGTTAAATCAAATTTTGCGTGAGCGAGCGTCACGGGCTGCATCGTGCACTGCAATCCAGGCAAATCGATGGCCAGAGGTTTATCCGTCTGGTAGGCAAGCATCGCCTGAAAGATGGGTGTTTGGCCGAGCGAACGAGGGATACTCATTTCCTCAACGAGACGTTCAAACGGTAAATCTTGATCACTCAAGGCCGCGGTCAGATTGGTGCGAGTCTGACGCAGCAAGTCTATGCCAGTGTTGTTTGGCGAAATTGTGAATGGAATCGCCATCGTATTGACGAAATATCCCACGAGCTCTTCACTCTCGCGCGTTGTTCGACCGCCAACGGGTGAGCCAATCACAACACAATCTTGACGTGCAAGACGCGATAGTAATGCTGCGTATCCACTCAATATGGTCGTAAATAGTGTTGTCTGCTCTGTGCGTGCGAAGGACTCGAGGCCCTGGATAATATTCCGATTGAGTTGTAGTCTGACATAGCCAGCACGTTTTTCACGACTGTTGATGCGTGGATAGTCCAGAGGCAGGCTGAGTGATTCGGGCGTCCCAGCCAGTCGACTTTTGACGCGTTCAATTTTGTCCGAAAGATCGTGCGCAAGCGTTGCGTGTTGCCATGCCGCCCAGTCACTGTATCGCACATCTTGAGGCGTCCATGCGGGCGTTTGACCGCCAGTGAAGTGTTCGTATGCTTGTTCAAGTTCTGTAAAAAGTTTCACACTTGAGAGACCATCACCAGCCTGATGGTGAATGGTGACCACCAGCACAAAGTCTTGTGATCCGACCTTGAGCAACATGGCGCGAAGAGACAAATCTCGCGCCAGATCAAAAGGCTTGTTATTCGCATAAGCGATAAAAGACTCTATCAGTGAGTGTTCATTCGCAGGAGGCGCGATCTGCGCGAGTTCTATGTACTCCGCAGGCAAGAACGATTGCAGAACCTTTGTCGTCACATCGACGGGATGAAGCACACCGAAGAGCTCGCCATCTGAGGCTTCTTGCATAAGCGTACGCAAGGGTTGATGGCGCAAGAGTAATGCTATCAGCGTCAGATTCAAGGCCTCAATGTTGAGTGAGCCTCGAATACGCACTGCTGATGGTAAGTTGTACGCTGATTTTGCGTGGTCTAATTGACTCAGCGTCCAAAATCTCTTTTGCCCAAGCGAGAGGACGATACGGCCATCTTCAAGTTGCCCCATGCCCGGCCGAACAGGTGTCAACTGAGTTGCTGGAGTTTCTGTTCGTTCTTGGCCTGATAGATCGATTTGAGCGGCAAGCGCTTGAGGGGTTGGGTACTCAAAGACTTTATCAAGTGTGACGACACAACCGAGTTCCTCGCGTAAGCGGGTGACTAGACTAATGGCGAGGAGCGAGTGTCCTCCAATCGCAAAGAAGTCATCATCAATGCCGATCGGCGTGGTATCAGTGAGTACGCCGAACAATTCACAAATGATTTTTTCGACTTGGTTACGAGGTGCTCTGAAGCTGTCTCGGTCAGTTTGTGTGCCAGGCTCGGGCAGGGCACGGATATCTAGCTTGCCATGGACCGTGAGTGGAAGCGTCTCCAAATATTCGAAATAAGCGGGGACCATGTATTCGGGTAGCGCGCTCGAGAGCACCGCACGTAAGCGACTTTGCTCTGGTCTTTCCTGATCTGCTTGTCCCACAAGATAGGCGACCAGCCTGAGTTCACTGGAAAATTCTCTGGCAATCACTGCGGCATGGGTGAGCGACTCGAACTTTGTGAGCAATGTCTTTTCAATTTCGCCAAGTTCGATTCTGAAACCACGGATCTTGACCTGAGTGTCTGCCCGTCCAATGTAAAGCATTGAGCCGTTTTTCTTGCGCATGACGAGGTCGCCTGTCCTGTACATCCGACGACCTGGTGTGCCAAAGGGGCAGGCGATGAATCGTTCAGCTGTGAGTCCAGGGCGACGCAGGTATCCACGCGTGACACCCACACCGGCGACATAGAGTTCGCCGATCGTTTCATCAGGGACGAGTTCAAGTGACGCGTCCAGAATGTAATCATCAACGTTTGGAATCTGTGCACCAATTGGGACAGGATCATTTGCTGAATGGAGACTGTTGTACTGGAGCGGTGGACTCATCGCGGCACAGACGGTAACCTCGGTTGGGCCATAGGCATTGACCATACGTCTGTTCTGAGCAAAGCGCTCGACCAACTCGGGTGGACAGGCCTCACCTGCGACACAAAGCGTTCGGAGCGGTGCAATGGCCTTCTCGTCAAGCAATTTGACCAATGCCGGTGGCAGTGTGGCGTGCGTGATGCTGAATTGCTCAAGGTGTTCCGCGATATTGGCAGCGGTATTCATACGCATGGCATTGGTTGGCAGCACTAGCGTGGCACCTGCCGCAAAGGCGGACCAGATTTCCTGAACACTGCCATCAAATGCATGCGAAGCAAATTGCAAAACTCGATCGCCGGCCTGAATCGCCAGGTATTGATCTTTGGCATGGGCCATATTCAACACGCCGCGGTGCGGCACACCTACACCCTTCGGGTTTCCGGTCGAGCCGGAGGTGTAAATGATGTAGGCAAGATTGTCTGGCAACAGTGGTCTGAGACGCTGGGCATCCGTGATCTTGGTGCCGTCGAGCGTCTGGATGTTTAGGCTGACCGCAAAGTCCTCCAGATCGATGCGCTTTTGCTGTCTAAGCGCTTCTTCCAGCTCAGGGACTTGCAAATGTTCTGAAATGGAAATGACGTGTAGCGAGTCACTATCCTCAATGAGGTATTGCAGTCGGGCTGCGGGGTAATCGGGATCAAGAGGTAGATAGGCCGCACCGGTTTTTAACACCGCCAACATGGCGATCATTAACTCTGGCGAACGTCGCAACAGGATGCTGACGGTTTGCTCGGTGCCGACACCTTGTCTGATCAGATAGCGTGCAAGCTGATTGGCACGCTCGTCGAGTTCCGCGTAGCTCAGTGTGACGGGTCTGCCCTGGTCGTCATACATGAGGGCCGCTGCATCTGGATGCTGAGCAACTTGTGCTTCGAATAGCTCGGGCAGGTGGCGTATAGCAGGGTCAAGCTTATATGTCGCACCCGTCGATTGTTTGAGAACGCGGGTGTACTCGTCATGATCCAGAATTGAGATCGTCGCGATGGGCGCATCGGTCAAAGAGGGTAGTTGCAATAGTAAGTGGTAGAGGCGGGTCAGGTGTTCGTGCGCCTGTTGCGCGCTATAGCGCTCACCGTTGTAGTCCAGCCTGATTTGAACCGGCCCGTCATCGGAGCGGTCAAAAATTTGTAATTCAAGGTCGGCTATTGCACCGGCGCCTCTTGTTTCCACAACGCCTGTTGCGTCGCCCAAGTCTACCCGCTGATCAAAGACCAAATGGTTAATCAAAAAGGAAAAGGGTGCATCGAGATTCATCTGGCGATGCATCGCGGCAATTTCACCGTAGGGAAAGCGGTTGTGTCTCAAGCCGATACGCGTCTCACGCGCGATACGGCGGGTCAGGTCAGAGACAGACTCTGAGCCTTCAACCGAAACGCGAAGGGGTACTGCATTGGCTAGCATACCGATTAAGGTACGGGTATTTTTGTTACGACCGGCAGTCGGTGTTCCGACGCAGATATCTGTTCGACCAGTCATTTTTGACAGGTAAATCGTGACTGCGGTGGCAAAGCTCGCATAGGCGCTTCGGCCCGTTGTCACACCCCATTGCGTGATCTCTGTGTAGAGCGCACGCGGCATGTTTGTCGTAACAGAAAAAGGTCTGGATAAATCCAGACGTTTAAAAGGCTTGGGGCATAGCGTGGCAGGTGACGGCACGCCCGCCAGTTTTTCCAGCCAAAAAAGCTTGTCTTCATTCCATGACGGACCCGCCTTGTAGGCTGCATCCAGTGCAATGGCTTCTGTCCAACAGATATTTCTGTCAATAAATTCCGTTGCGCGCGTTCGATAGCAGTCGGCGAGTGCCTGTGTGAAGTAAGCAGCTGCGGGCGCATCAATGATCAGATGATGAAAGAGCGAGTAGTAAATCCATTCCTGATCCGCGAGTCTGATCAGCCCGAAGCGATAGTGAGGTCCGTTCGCAAGGTCTATCGGATCAAGTTCAAGTTTATGCAATAGCGCATCAGCATCGACTTCAGGGTGTTGTGTTTCCCGCATGTCCCATACGTCAAGCTCGATAGGTTCTGCTTGCACCACCCGCTGATAGGGTTCGCCTTGCTCGCTACCAAACCGTAAGCGAAATATCTCAGTGCCACGCACGATACAGTCGTGGGCACGATTCAACGCATGGATGTCGATTGGGCCACGAATCCGAACGAATTGGCCAACGTTATAAGCTGGGCATGCGGGATTGACTAACTGGTGGTACCAGACAAAACGTTGGGCACTAGCGAGCGGTTCATGCATCACTTATTGGCCGCCATGGCTTTT
This sequence comes from Zwartia sp., assembly GCA_030653405.1. Lineage (GTDB taxonomy): Bacteria > Pseudomonadota > Gammaproteobacteria > Burkholderiales > Burkholderiaceae_B > Zwartia. The sequence continues at coordinate 22,608 of JAURZO010000223.1, forward strand.
TGAAGACTCAAGGGACGCATGTCGGTCCATTCGCGATCGACATATTCTGTCGCCTCGGTTTTGGAGCCAGAAAATCCTGTTTCAATCCAACCGGCGGGCGTCGATTTTTTTTCAGGCCAGAGCGAGTATTGACCTTCGTCATTTTTAATCACTTTGAAAAGATCGCCGTCAATGGTGTAGGCGTTGACAGCGGGGGGGGTCTGTGAGGTCATGTAAGTGATTCCGCAATAAGGAGATAATTTTTCAGGCAGCAGCGCATTGACACTGAAAAACAGGCGCGCGACAGGCGTGAAGTATGGCCCAAGCACGTTCGACAGGGGTAAATAATCCTCTTGAAAGCTCACACGTTGATCTGAGGTTTCGAGCGTGAGTGATTGATGGAATAAATGCGAGGATTTGAGAGCATTTGTGAGGGTTATTGTTGGTGCGCGGTGACAATATGCATTGTGATTTTTTCAAGAGTTCACTATGACCATTACGATCGACACAGAAGCCGTTGAAATCTTCCCGAGCACGGAGCAAACCCTTCGTCTGGACAACGCCGGCAAGCTCATCGCTTCGGCTTCGCGCTGGAGTGTTGCGGCCGCGCTGATACCGGTGCCGTATTTGGATATGGCGGCCTTGGCGGGTGTGCAGACCAAATTGGTGATTGATTTGGCAGAACTCTATGGTGAGAAGGCATCAAAAGAAGTTGTCTCCGGTGCCATTTCTGTCTTGTTGGGCACCTTGGTGCCAGTAGGTGCCACGCACGCAGCTGTGGGTGCTACTGCGAAGTTCTTCCCGGGTGTGGGTACGGTTATTGGTTCTGTTTCTATGGCAGCTTTTGGTGCTGCGGCGACTTATGCGGTCGGCAAGGTTTTTGTTCGTCACTTTGAAAATGGTGGCACGATGTCCAATCTCGGAGAGGCCAAGCTTCAGGCTGAACTCAAGAAAGAGTTTGTTAAGGCTGCTTCACAGGGTTAATTGGGCGGTTCACTTTGGAGCCAAAAAATCACGGCGCACCCACGGCCGTGATTTTTTCTATTTCACCTCATGCAGATAATTGCGATTTCCAATCAAAAAGGTGGTTGTGCCAAGACCACGACTGCAGTCAATTTAGCTGCGGGATTGGCGCATGCTGGCCGCAGAGTATTGTTAATCGACTTGGATCCTCAGGCGAATGCTTCTGATTGGCTAGGCGTCGCAGAGGCAATGACTGGTAGTGTGGATATCTTTACGACAGAACAGTCATTGGACGAGTTTGTCAGTCCTTCCAGCGTCGCTGGGGTTTCTGTCATCGCGGGTTCTGGGGCGTTGTCCACACTGGATCGCCTCCTTCTCAGCGATCCAAGGCCTGAGACTTTTCTCAAGCGCCGGCTCGCAACACTCTCCACTGATCAGTGGGACGATGTCATTCTTGACACACCACCGACACTAGGTTTGTTAACGCTCAATGCCTTGACCGCCGCAGATCAATTGCTTGTGCCGGTTACGACGCAAGTGCTGTCCTTATCGGGTGTCGCGCAGCTCATGCAAACTGTTGATCGGGTGCGAGAGGACTTAAATCCAAATCTTGCTTTGCTAGGTGTACTGGCTTCTCGCGTTGATATGAGAACGCTTCATGCCCAAGATGTGATTCAAGCGCTTGTTGAAAGCTTTGGCAACAAACTGCTCAACACACGAATTCGTGAAAATATTCGGCTTGCCGAGGCACCTTCGTTTAGAGAAAGTATTTTTCAGTATCGCCCTAAGTCAGGGGCGGCAGAGGACTATCGGGCACTGGCGCTCGAAGTCCTTTCACTTACGCAGTAGAAGGTTTATGCATGGCTACTAAACGTCCCAATACGATCGGTTCCAATCCACTGAAATCGTCGACTGCCAAGAGTTTGCAGCCCGATCAAGGCACTCAGGCGTCTGCGACCTCCTTGCCAACGCAGTCGCCGGGAGCTGCACCTCGCGTACGGAGGTCTGTGAAAGAGACAGAAGCGCTCTTTTCGGAGCAGTTAAAACGCGATGCACCCGAAGATCACGTTGCGCCTGCAGAGTCTGTCGATGCAGAAGCCATGGATCAGAAGCAAACCGTGAGTCCCGCACAAGAAGCTGTGATCAGTCATCGTCACCGCGAGGCGATGGTGATTGTTAAAACATGGTCACAATGGTCTGTCGTAGCGGGTATGACTCCCGTACCGATCCTGGACACGCTGGTATTGTCCGGGACGCAAATCAGACTCATTCAGCTTTTGTGCAAGCATTACAACGTACCGTTCGAGCACAAGGTTGCATTGGCTGTCGCGACCGGCCTGGTCGGCAGTACGGCCACAGTCACGATTGCTGGTGGGATCACGCGCGCTCTCGTGAGAAATGTCCCGGTTTTAGGACAGATCTTTAACTGGACTGTCGAACCTGCGCTTTCATTCGGCTCAACGTATGCGATCGGCGCGACCTTTGTCCGTCATTTTGAGGCGGATGGCAATTTATTGAGCTTTAAAGGCGAGCAGATGAAAGAGTACGCAGCTGAGCAGTATCAAAAAGGCAAAATGATGTTTCTCAGCAAGAAACAAGCGGCGGCTGCATAATCCAAGCGCGGAATGACTTTCTATGACAGAGACTGTATTGAGTTTCTGTCGCTCCACCACTGACCGGATATTGATGTGAACTGTTTATGCGTAGCCTGATGAAATCTGATCTCTTCGACTTTTTAAGTCGGGAGAGTCCGCGCGAACTGCGACGCATGATCTGGTTGTCTGTGTTTGTGGGTATCACTAACACGGCCCTGATTGGACTGATCAACATGGCGGCCACTGATGTGTCTAAAGGCGAGACCGTCACTTGGCAGTTTTTTGCTTTTGCAGGATTGCTGTTGTTGCTGTTGTTGGTGACGCGCCGCTCTAACGATGAAAATATCCGTAGCGCACAGACCTTGATCTATCGTTTCAAGATCAAGATCATGAGTGATGTCTTTAAATCCAATCTAGGCAAAATCGACGAAATTGGTCGCAATTACATCATGGAGGTGTTGGCGCGGGATACACAGTCGGTGTCCTCTGCGGTCGGCGTGACCGTCACGACCTGTCAAGCTGTTGCCACACTCGTATTTCTGACGCTTTATATGGCGACGGTCTCGATGACCGCATTTTTGATTATTTTTGCATCGACGACTCTGATTCTTGTTGTGGGGGTGTCCGAACTGTTCAAGGTCACCGGCCAATTGCAAAAAGTCGCCGAACGTGAAGGGCAAGTCAATGCCATCTATGCAGACTACCTAAGCGGTTACAAAGAAATCAAGATGAACTCTGACCGCGCGTATGAAATCACGCGTCACATGGTCCAGGAGTCCAAAGACGTTAATGAGGAAAAGGGTAAGCTGGTTGTCACGATCACGAACTTTTTCAACAACCTACAGATTTTGTTGTATGTCATCGTCGGCATTATGGTGTTCGTCGTGCCTGTGATTTCGACGGATTTTTCCCCGCATGTCACGACAGCCGCAACGACCGCATTGTTTTTGGCGGGCTCACTCTCCGGCATTATCGTGAGCATTCCTAACCTCTCACAGGCGAACGTGGCCGCCCGCACGTTGCAGACGCTTGCGATGCGTCTGGCTGAAAGTGCCCAGGAAGCGCCTGACGACCGTGAAGAAATCTACGACGCGATCAAATCGATCAGTCTAGAGGGCGTTTGCTATCAACATCCCAATCAGGATAAGCGCG
>JAURZO010000229.1 GCA_030653405.1 Zwartia sp.
GCACCTGATGCATCAACCATTCTGTAATCAAAAGCATCAACACCAGTCTGTCCTGCGGCTAACTCTGGATTATTAGCAATTGGGACATACTCATAAGTACCGTTTTCGTTGAGCTTTAACGTGCCGTATCTGCCTTCGATAGACGCACCCGCAGTCGCTACAAACGACAGTACTGTTCCGGGAACAATTGTCGTGAGATCAGTGCTTAGGATGACAGTGGCAACCTTACCAGTAGTACTGTTGTAGGTGACGTCTTGAACGGATGTGCCAACGGGAACTCCTGTACCCGATACAGTCATTCCTATGGCTATCGTGCCTGATATTGTTGAAGCATCCAGGATAGTGACAACCGTTGAACCAACTGACTCAACTGAAGAAACAACTGCAGCCTTAAGCGAGTTTGCGGAAGTTGTCGTAGTCGACGTATCAGATTTAAAACCTACATTATCACCACCCAAATCACTCGCTGTAATACTGACATAAGTACTGCCATTGTAATAATAGGCAGGATCGCCCGTTAATTTAATATCGTATTCGGATGCAGAAATTTCAATTTTGGATTGAACTTTAATCAAGGCATAATTTGAATCAACTACGGCTCCATAAACTGTTTGCGCGTTGATTGTTGATGAAAGCGCATAGTAGAGACCAGACGAAGTACTAACTGCTGTAAAGCCAGACTGTCCTGAAAATGTCAGAGTTATGCTTGGAGGAATAGTTTGGATCGATCCTGCCGTCGCTGACCCGAAAACCCCCAGTACCTTTTCCGTCTCTCCATTGCTATCAACGTCTGAGTCATTTTCCAAAACATTGCCAGTCGCAATTGATCCAATCAGATCGCTTGATGAGTAAGGCACTGGGCTCGTTGTGTATGGAGATTCTTTTGCAAAGTTAAAATCATCCTTTGCGATGGGATTATCATTTTGTCCAGTTATCGTAATTGTCAATGTGCTGGTTGAGTACCCACCTTTACTGTCTGTGACTGTATATGTAAAAGTTTCAGATAACGTATTACTGGTTAGTCTGAGAGCCTGCACAGCCGCATTATTATTATTGACCTCATAGCTATAACTTCCATCCGCTCCAACCTTGAGGGTGCCATAGAGACCACCCACACTTGATGGCGACAATGCTGAAGTTGAACCCGCTACTGGTGTTGCTGTTGAGCCCGTTGAATTGTTCTTAATGGTCGTGAAGCTGAGCTTGTCATAGACGGTCTTGAGTTCCATCGTGACGAGGTCTACGACGTAAGTCACATTGCTGTCTGTGTCATTGGACAACATGTTGCCCGTCGCATTTGAACCGAGCGTTCCATTTAAGGAGCCACCGGCCTCAACAGCAATTCCGGCATCTGCATTGGCGACGGGGGGTTGATTGGCGGGCAGCATTGCATTGAGCGCTGCAGCAACGGGATCGCTACTTGTTTTTTGTGTTTGCCCTGTAGCCAGAACTGTAGAGTCTGTCCCGTACACATCGATCAGCAACGTCTGTGACAGAACGTTGGTTGTAGTGGTTCCTGTTGGATAGACGTAAAACTGCAAACCAACAGCGGTTGATCCTACTTTCAGGAGTCTTGAGATCTCGCCATAGAATGATGCAGTGATTTTATTATTTGCATCAACGACATGGATATTGCCCCGGACGTTATTTCCCGTGTAATAGGGATCGTTTTCTGGAACAGAAACAAATACAGTACGGGTTCCTGGCAAAGGATCCCCTAGTACCAGCACGTTCGCTTCTAAACCTACATTAGTAGCCACATAATAAGACTGACCACTAAACAGCAGTGAGGCCATCTCGACCTCAACCTCTTGGCCATCGATATTCAGGATAATCCGATCATTTTCTGTCGCAATCCGCTGCGCTTCCAAATCAGATAGCTGCAAACCCTGCAAATACGCCGCGAACCGCTCACCCTCGTCACCCTGCGTGTCGACTTTGCCATTGATCTGATGATCAATCCAGTGACCGACCTCCTCCATCAATACAGAGGTTGCGTACTGTTGATCATTGGCATCCAGCTTGTCGCGATTCAGAAAAATCAACGGTGTGCCGTCAAGTCCATTTTCAGCATAGGCGCCGTTTACGCCCAAGATCTCGCCGGAGGCACGCAGCTGCACATTGATTGACAAGCCGCCCTCGATCACACCCTGCTTGAACGACTCGGCAGCCTCAAGCCATTGCTGCGTCATACCACCTTGATCACCTGGGAAGAGTGCATACAGTTGGTCGGCCCAATTGTCAGCATTGAGCAACTCCATCAAACTCGTCTCTACTTTCAATGCAGCGAATGAAAGTTTTTGATCGGCTTCCTGATCGATATTGATCAGTCCTGCAGGCTGAACTGTCAAAGTCTCATGTGTATCGGCGAGGAGACTGTCTTCGGCGACCTCGGTCTCATCTGCCTGTGCCTCAATAACCTTCGTGCTGTCTTGTACGGGCTCAATCTGAGTGGTCGACTGCACTACGGGATCGACGTTCAACATACCGCTGACGGATTCGCTCGTTGTTTCAGTCGCCGTCACATCTGCCTGAGCGATCGGCAGCGCCTCAGGTATCGGCGCAGGCAGTGGCGCGCTATCAGGGGGTGTGGCGGCTGCAGCCCCGTCGAACAGCATCCTCGGCTCGAGCGCGAGCAAAGATGGTTTGACCTTCTTTTTCCAAGGAAAATTTGACTTAGCCATGTAACAACCCCGATTTCAGATAACGAGAACTCAAGCTTCCAAAAGGCTAAGAAAAACAAAGCGTTAAGGACTGAGCAAATGGTCGCCATTCTGAATCGTTTGACTAATCGAAACTATGTACCAAAGTACATTTATCACATGAATAGCTAGAATATTTTTTACATATAGATGACATGTAATGGGCTATTTGTACTACTGACATGAGTCCACTAATCAGAGCTGTCTATCCAAAAGTCGATGATGCCTCCCCACATGAAGTCCCTCTGCAGTGAAAACAGTGAGACGTCCAAGGGTTTTCGATAGTGTCAGTCGAACCTGCCGAGCAAGGACATCATTTATATTAGTCATAGCTAAAATATTCATCACAACTGTTTAGCCAAGGACACGCCAACAAGCTAAACACCCTTGTTACTGGTGTTGTTTTCTCTGCTCTTTCAAATAAAAATTCATTATTCTCAAGACTACCTAATCAGTCGTTTTAATGTACTAGGAGACAAGCACTATGAAATTCAAAATGGCACTGGTTGCCGGACTTATCTCGGGCATGGCTGTTTCAGCCGTCCACGCACAAGCAGACAACTCAGTTAACGTTGGTATCGTGACCTTCCTTTCTGGTCCTGCGGCCTCACCATTTGGTGTGCCAGCCCGCAATGCGGCTGAGTTGCTCATCAGTGAATTCAATGCCGGCACTGCGCCCGCACCCTACAACAAAAAGGGTTTTGGCGGCTCGCCCCTCAAAATGACGTTGATTGACGAAGCTGGCAACAGCACGGCTGTCGTGACCGAGTTTCGAAATCTTGTGCAGCGCGACAAAGTAGACCTCATTGTCGGCTATATCTCCTCTGGCAACTGTCTGGCTATTACGCCTGTAGCTGAAGAGCTCAAGACCGTCACCTTCTTGTTTGACTGCGGCACGCCTCGCATTTTTGAAGACGGCAAGAAAGACTTCGTTTTTCGCGCAGTCAATCACGCCACGGCAGACAGCGTCGGTGCAGCGCGCTACCTGAAAGCACAAAAACCAAGCATCAAGAACTTTGGTGGTATCAACCAAAACTACGCCTGGGGTCAAGACTCATGGAATGACTTCAGCGCAGCCATGAAGGTGCTCTACCCCAACGTTCAGATCACCACATCGCAAATGCCTAAGCTGTTTGCCGGACAGTACAGTGCTGAGATTTCAGCGCTGATGGCCAGCAAGTCCGAAGTCGTTCACACCAGCTTCTGGGGTGGCGACATGGAGGCCTTCATTTTGCAATCCGTACCACGCGGTCTGTATAAAAACAGCGACGTGGTGCTTGTAGCCGGTGAGACCGCTATGTTCCGTCTTGCAGACCGGATTCCTGATGGCACCATCATTGGCGCACGCGGCCCTTACGGTGTGCTCGCACCTGACACTCCGTTGAACCGCTGGTTCCAGGAAAAGTTCACAGCAAAATACAACGTGCCGCCAAACTACACAGCCTATCAAATGGCGAACTCCTTGCTTGCCGCTAAATTAGGCTATGAAAAAGCAATGGCAGCGAACGGTGGCAAAAAGCCAACTTCAGATCAGATTGCTGCGGCAACGCGTGGCTTAGAGTATGAGGGCTTTGGTGGCAAGCACAAGTTCTCACTAGGCAACGGTCATCAGGCGGTTTCCGAGATCGCTTACGGTCGCGCCAAGAAAGTTGACGGCAAAATGACCTTGGTCGATGTTGTCAGATTTCCTGCAGAGCAAGTCATGCCACCAGAGGGCGTCAAGAGCGCTGACTGGATTGCCGGCGGGATGAAGACCAAGTAATTCTGTTGGGTCTTATGACTTTTTAACCCTCGAATGGGAAGAGGCGGTCCTCGTAAAAGGCCGCCTCTTGTTGCAAAATGATCGATCAAATTATGATGGTGCTGGTTGACGGCATCAACTACTCGGCTTGGCTTTTTCTGGCTGCGGTGGGCCTCACGCTGATCTACGGCGTCATGAAAATCGTCAACGTCGCGCACGGAAGTTTTTACGCTCTCGGCGCTTATGTTGCCGCCAGCGTGATGGGTGCGTGGGTGGCTTATGACCTGCCTCCGGCCTTATCGTATGTCGCGCTATTCGTCTCTGCACTGCTTGCGGGCTTTATTGTTGGACCACTCGTTGAGCGATTTATACTGCGTTACCAATATGAGAAAGATGAAGTGGTCATTCTTCTCATTACATATGCACTCTTCCTTGTTCTGGAGGATGTGCTCAAGCTGATCTGGGGTGTCGATCCTTATTTCATCGTCGAACCCTATGCCTACTTGGGTAACTTTGAAATCGGTGGCATGAGCTACCCGAACTATTACTTACTGATGCTAGGACTCGCGATCGCGGTGGGCATCGTGCTCACGTTTGTACTGAAAAAAACCAATTTTGGCCGCCTCCTTGTTAGCGTGATCCATGATCGCGAAGTGAGTGCCGCCATGGGTATCGACGTCAGCAAAATCTTTGTCCTGACCTTCGGTGTAGGCTGCGCGTTGGCGGGTCTTGCCGGAGCCTTCACGGCACCAACTACTTCCGTCACGCCAGGTATGGGCGTCGAAGTGATTGTGCTGTCCTTTGCTGTGGTTGTAACTGGAGGATTGGGAAGTCTACCTGGCGTCGCGCTGGCTGCAGTCATCATGGGCATTGTTCGCGCCTTCTGCATTCACTACATCCCACAGTTGGAACTATTCGTCATTTTCAGCGTCATGGCGTTGGTGCTGGCATTTCGCCCCCGGGGCCTCTTTAGCCTGGCTGAGGCAAGAAAAATATGAGCTTTGATAAAACCATCCAGCGCTTCCTGCTGGTTCTGATTGTGTTGTTGGCTCTCTCGCCATTTATTCCACAGTGGGCGCTTTTCATGCTCACGATCACCGGTGCTAACGGTCTTGTCGTGCTGGGCTTGATGCTGTTTCTTCGGGCAGGATTAATCTCGTTTGGACAGGCGCTATTTTTCTGCGCAGGCGCCTACACCACAGGATTGCTCTCACTCACGCTCAACATTCGTGAAATGAGCGTGCTGGTACTCGCAAGCGGTTTAGTTTCTGGCTTGCTTGCCTACTTGCTTGGCTTTCTCATGGCCAAATACCGGGGTATTTTTTTCGGACTCCTATCCCTTGCATTTTCCATGATCCTTTATGGCCTTTTGGTAAAAACAGAAGCCTTGGGATCCACGGACGGCTTTAACGTGCCAGCTGTGACGATTTTCGGTTGGGTACCAGGCAAGGATTTGATTCGCGTCGCGGTACTTGGCATGGCTTTCTTGGTGATTATCTTGTCGGTGGCGTTTGTTCAGTCCATTTTGAAAGGACCGCGAGGATTGCTTCTGACCGCGATCCGTGACAATGAGATTCGCGCAGAGTACATGGGGGCTTCGGCACGTCGTACCGTTCATCTCTTTTATGTGATTGCTGGCGTGCTTGCCGGGTTTGGTGGCGCGATCGCAGCAGTCGCGGTCGGACATATCGACCCTGCCATGGCCTTCTGGACGACCTCAGGCGAGTTCATCTTTATTACTATCCTTGGAGGCGTTGGTAGCGTGGTCGCGCCGTTTCTGGGTGCCATGGTGTTCGGCATTATTCACACCGTGGCGTTCTCCTACTCTCCTAACACCTGGCAAATGGTCATTGGCCTGACGCTGATTCTTGTGATCCTTGTGTTGCCCAATGGGCTCTGGTCGCTGCGAGACAAATTCCGGAAGAACAAACCATGAGCAACATTATTCTCCACGCAGATGGTCTGAACAAAACCTTCGGAGCGGTCACCGCCGCCGCAAACATTAACGTGAAAGTACAAGAAGGCTCAGTGATCGGCCTGATTGGCACCAATGGTGCCGGTAAAACCACCTTTGTGAACATGATCACCGGATATCTGAAACCCGACACAGGCAAAGTGATCTTTGCTGGCCGTGACATCACTCAGCTTGCGCCGCGCGAAATCACCAAACTCGGCGTGTGTCGATCATTTCAGATCCCCCAACTCTACAACTCGATGACGGCGCTA
>JAURZO010000230.1 GCA_030653405.1 Zwartia sp.
TATGAAAAATGTTGTTCATGATTTGACTCCTACGATCCGATGATTAAAAGGGCCCATAGTCCAAGCATGGCGATCAAACCCACCACGCAGCTGCCCCATAGTCCAACGATCGGCCAACGCACGCTCATGGGCAGAGCGACTGGATCCACATGCGCCAACAAGCGATTTGCATTTTCGGCGAATGAACTTTTGGATTTGTGAAATAGGATGCGAAGAAAGTAATCGAGCGTGATCGTCAGACGAATACTCATGGGCAGCTGAGCGAACTTGCGCTGACGCAAGTACGGGTGCTTGAACCGTGCGTTCACCTCGTTGATTTTGTATAAAAACAAATACCCACCTGAAATAAAAAACACAAAAGAGCAGGTGATGAAAAAGGTAAAGGTCAGGACGAGAGCGGTGGAAAAATATTGTTGCATACGCAGTAGTAAGCCTGTCAGTCGGTAAAAAAAACGCCGCACAAAGGCGGCGTCTCTGTGTAAAACAAAGTGTAGTTGAGATTCGCCCACAGCGATTCGCCGCAGGCAACTACACCCGATGCTCAGCCCGGCACGCGGACCCAGCCTTCCATCAATACACGAGCGCTGCGGCTCATGATGGCTTTTGTGACCTTCCATTCGCCGTTCTCAAGTGTTGCTTGCGCACCCACACGTAACGTACCCGAGGGATGTCCGAAGCGCACGGCATCGAGATTGCCGCCACCCGCAGCCAGGTTCACCATCGTGCCAGGGATCGCAGCTGCCGTACCGATTGCAACTGCGGCTGTCCCCATCATCGCATGGTGGAGCTTGCCCATCGACAAGGCGCGCACGAGCACATTGATATCACTCGCTGCGATTGCTTTGCCGCTCGAGGCCGTGTAGCTGGCTGGCTTAGCGACGAAGGCGACCTTGGGAGTGTGTTGGCGGGTCGCGGCTTCATCGAGATTTTTGATCAAGCCCATGCGTAGCGCCCCATACGCGCGTATTTTTTCAAACATGGCGAGCGCCGCCGTATCGCTATTGAGGTCGTCTTGCAGCTCCGTACCCTTGTAGCCGACGGCAGCGGCATCGATAAAAATCGTCGGAATGCCTGCATTGATCATGGTGGCCTTGAGCGTACCGACGCCGGGCACCTCCAGATCATCTACTAAATTGCCAGTCGGGAACATCGAGCCGCCTGCGCCTTCTTCTTCGGCAGCAGGATCCATGAACTCGAGCTGGACCTCTGCGGCCGGGAAGGTCACGCCGTCTAGTTCGAAGTCGCCGGTTTCCTGAACGGCGCCATCAGTCATGGGGACATGCGCGATGATGGTTTTGCCAATGTTGGCTTGCCAGATACGCACAATCGCCGTGCCATTTTTTGGAATACGGCTCGGATCCACGAGTCCGTTACTAATGCTGAAAGGCCCGACCGCAGCAGACAGATTGCCGCAATTACCGCTCCAGTCAATGAAGGGTTTGTCGATCGATACTTGGCCGAACAGATAATCCACGTCGTGGTCGGGGCGAGTGCTTTTCGCCAAAATGACAGTTTTGCTGGTGCTTGAGGTTGCGGCACCCATCCCATCCGTTTGCTTGCCGTAGGGGTCGGGACTGCCAATTACTCGCATCAGCAGGGCATCGCGCGCGGCACCGGGCACCTGCGCGGCGGCAGGCATGTCCTGAAGGCGAAAAAATACACCTTTGCTCGTGCCGCCACGCATATAGGTGGCTGGTACTTTGATCTGTGGTGGGTGAGCCATGTTGAGTATCCTTTAAGCGGAGGCTGTGGATTCGAGGAAGTCTTGCGCGAATCGTTGTAAAACGCCACCCGCCTCGTAAATAGAGACCTCTTCGGCCGTATCGAGTCGGCAGGTCATCGGGACTTCGATACGTTCACCGTTTTTACGCGTGATGACTAACGTCAATGTGGCAAGAGGTGTTGGTTGACCGATGACGTCGTATATTTCAGTGCCATCGAGGGCAAGGGTTTTGCGATTGACGCCCGGCTTGAACTCGAGTGGCAAAACGCCCATGCCAACCAGATTGGTGCGGTGGATGCGTTCGAAACCTTCAGCTGCAATAGCCTCTACACCGGCAAGTCGCACACCTTTGGCCGCCCAGTCACGAGACGAGCCTTGACCGTAGTCCGCACCTGCCACGATAATCAGTGGCTGCTTGCGTTCCATGTAGGTCTCAATGGCTTCCCACATGCGTGTGACTTTGCCTTCGGGTTCGATGCGCGCCAAAGAGCCTTGCTTGATCTTGCCGTTTTCCAGCGCCATCTCATTGAGCAGCTTTGGATTGGCAAAAGTCGCGCGTTGCGCGGTGAGGTGGTCACCGCGATGGGTGGCGTACGAGTTGAAATCCTCTTCGGGCAAGCCCATTTTTTCGAGGTACTCGCCGGCAGCGCTGTCGAGCATGATGGCGTTTGAGGGCGACAGGTGATCAGTCGTGATGTTGTCACCGAGTAGCGCAAGCGGGCGCATGCCTTTGAGCAATCGGGCGCCTGCCAGTGCGCCTTCCCAGTAGGGAGGACGGCGGATATAGGTACTTTGTGGTCGCCAGTCATAGAGCGGGCTGAGCTTCTCGCCCGAATCCACACTAATGGCGAACATGGGCTCGTACACTTTGCGGAATTGCTCCGGCTTGACGCTTGCTTTGACGATGGCATCGATCTCTTCATCAGAGGGCCAAATGTCTTTGAGCATCACCGGTTTGCCCTCTCGGTCGATACCTAAAATATCGCGTTCAATATCGAAACGTATCGTGCCAGCGATCGCGTAGGCCACCACGAGCGGTGGCGAAGCCAGGAATGCTTGCTTGGCGTAGGGGTGAATACGTCCGTCAAAATTGCGGTTACCTGAGAGCACCGCAGTAGCGTACAAGTCGCGATCAATAATTTCCTGCTGAATCACGGGATCAAGTGCGCCACTCATGCCATTACATGTCGTACAGGCAAACCCCACAATACCGAAGCCGAGCTTTTCGAGCTCAGACAATAGTTTGGCATCGTCCAGATAGAGTTCAACAGTTTTGGAGCCTGGTGCGAGCGAGCTCTTGACCCAGGGCTTGCGTGTCAGGCCACGCGCGTTGGCGTTGCGCGCGAGCAATCCCGCGGCAATCACGTTGCGCGGGTTGCTGGTGTTGGTGCAGCTCGTGATGGCCGCAATAATGACGGCACCATCCGGCATCAAGCCAGGTTCATTTTCAACCTTGCCTGAAATGCCTTTCTCAGCGAGATCAGTCGTGGCAACACGACGATGAGGATTGGAGGGGCCAGCGATGTTTCTCACGACAGACGACAAGTCGAATCGCAAGATCCGTTCATATTCCGCAGTCTTGAGGCTCTCTGCCCACAAGCCAGCATGCTTGGCGTAGGTTTCAACGAGCTTCACTTGCTCGGTCTCGCGACCGGTGAGGGTGAGGTAGTCGATGGTTTGCTGGTCGATGTAGAACATCGCAGCCGTTGCGCCATACTCGGGCGTCATGTTTGAGATCGTCGCACGGTCGCCGAGAGTCAGATGCGCGGCACCCTCGCCGAAAAACTCGAGATACGACGATACGACTTTCTGGTTGCGTAGAAACTCGGTAAGCGCCAACACCATATCTGTTGCGGTGATACCAGGTTGCAACTTACCTGTCAGCTCGACACCAATGATGTCTGGCAAACGCATCCATGAGGCGCGTCCGAGCATCACACTTTCTGCCTCCAGGCCGCCAACGCCAATCGCGATCACACCAAGCGCATCAACGTGTGGAGTATGGCTGTCAGTGCCAACCAAGGTGTCAGGAAACGCGACACCGTCCTGCGCATGAACAACCGGTGACATACGCTCCAGATTGATCTGATGCATGATGCCGTTGCCAGGAGGGATCACGTCGACGTTCTTGAAGGTTTTTTTAGTCCAGTTGATGAAATGAAAACGGTCTTCATTTCGTCTGTCTTCAATCGCGCGATTTTTTTCGAACGCCTCCGGATCAAAGCCGCCACATTCGACTGCCAAAGAGTGATCGACAATCAATTGTGTGGGCACGACTGGATTGACGAGCGCGGGATCACCCCCCTGCGCTGCGATCGCATCCCTGAGGCCTGCTAAATCTACCAGGGCGGTTTGCCCCAGAATATCGTGACAAACAACCCGGGCAGGGAACCAGGGAAAGTCCAGGTCGCGCTTGCGTTCGATAATCTGAGTGAGCGAAGCGGTCAGCGTCGCCGGATCGCAGCGACGCACAAGATTTTCGGCCAATACACGTGAGGTGTAAGGGAGTTTGTCATAGGCACCGGGCTTGATGGCATCAACAGCCGCACGCGTGTCAAAGTAGTCGAGCTTGGTGCCTGGCAGGGGTTTGCGATTCGCAGTATTCATATTAACGACGCTTGGCGAGAGGTACGAATTTTTGATCTTCGGGGCCGGTGTAGTTTGCGGCCGGACGAATGATCTTGTTATCGATGCGTTGCTCAATGATGTGTGCAGACCAGCCAGCCGTACGTGCAATGACGAACAGTGGCGTAAACATCGCGGTCGGTACGCCCATCATGTGATAAGACACCGCTGAGAACCAGTCGAGGTTGGCAAACATTTTCTTTGCATCCCACATCACGGCCTCGAGACGATCAGCGATGTCGTACATTTTGGTGGTGCCAGCCTTTTTCGACAGACGCAGCGCGACCTCTTTGATGACTTTGTTACGCGGATCAGAGATCGTATAGACGGGATGACCAAAGCCAATGACGACTTCTTTGTTCTCGACGCGTGCGCGGATATCGGCTTCGGCCTCGTCGGGTGACTCGTAGCGTTTTTGCACTTCAAAGGCGACCTCATTGGCGCCGCCGTGCTTGGGGCCGCGCAAGGCACCAATGCCACCTGCAATCGCAGAATACATATCCGAGCCTGTCCCGGCAATCACGCGGCACGTAAAGGTCGAGGCATTGAACTCATGCTCTGCGTAGAGGATCAGAGACGTATGCATGGCCCGCACCCAGTCTGCATTCGGCTTTTTGCCGTGCAACAGATGTAGAAAATGCGCGCCAATTGAATCATCATCCGTTTGGACGTCGATAATGCGACCGTTATGGCTGAAGTGATACCAATAGAGCAGGGCAGAGCCGAGGTTTGCCATCAAGCGGTCGGCGATATCGCGTGCATCCGGGATATTGTGATCGTCTTTTTCAGGCAGGATGCAACCGAGTGCGGACGCTGCGGTGCGCATGACGTCCATCGGGTGACTGGCGGCAGGCAAGGACTCCAGCACTGTTTGCAACTGTGCTGGCAAGCCACGCATCGAGCGAAGCTTTTCTTTGTAAGCGGCAAGTTCAGCTTTGTTTGGGAGTTTGCCGTGGATCAAGAGGTGCGCAATCTCCTCGAACTCGCTGGTGTCCGCAAAGTCCAGAATGTCATAGCCGCGGTAGTGCAAATCGTTACCGCTACGGCCGACGGTGCACAGCGCGGTGTTGCCCGCGGTCACGCCTGACAGCGCGACAGATTTCTTTGGCTTAAATGCGGGTGCTGCGGTTTCTGTTGTCTGCGCAGTGGCTGCCTTGGCGGAGGATGCTTTCGCAGGCGCGGTCGTCTTTGTAGATTTTTTGGTCGTAGCCATGTGGTGATTCCTTGCGATTATTTGGATTTGCCTTGAGCGAATAGTGCGTCGAGCTTGCCTTCGAACTCATGATAGTTGATGCGGTCATACAGCTCATCGCGCGTCTGCATAATATCGATGACGTTGCGTTGGTGGCCGTCGCGGCGGATCGCCTGATAAACAGTTTCAGCGGCTTTATTCATCGCGCGGAAGGCCGACAGCGGGTAGAGCACCATTCCGACGCCGGAGCCACGCAGTTCGTCAACTGAAAAGAGCGGTGTTTTGCCGAACTCGGTAATGTTGGCCAGCAATGGGACGTTGACGGCTTTGGAAAATTTTTCAAATGTTTCCAGGTCGTAGGCGGCTTCTGCAAAGACCGCATCTGCGCCTGCTTCAACGCAAGCCAAGGCGCGTTCGATGGCAGCATCCACGCCATGTGAGGCGATTGCATCGGTGCGGGCGATAAGGTAGAAACTGTCATCGGTACGGGCGTCTGCCGCAGCTTTGACGCGGTCGCGCATCTCTTCGGTCGAGACGATTTCTTTGCCTGGACGGTGACCGCAGCGCTTGGCGCCGACTTGGTCCTCGATGTGGCAGCCTGCGGCGCCAAATTTGATCAGACTTTGAATGGTACGTGCGATGTTGAACGCGGAGGGACCAAAGCCCGTATCGATATCCACGATTAATGGCGTATCGCACACATCAGTGATGCGACGCACATCGGTCAGCACATCGTCGAGCGTATTGATTCCCAGGTCAGGCAAGCCGAGCGAGCCCGCAGCGACGCCACCACCCGACAGATAAATCGCCTTGAAGCCAGCACGCTTGGCGAGTAAGGCGTGATTAGCATTAATAGCACCGATAATTTGTAATGGTTTTTCGGCGGCGAGTGCTTCGCGAAACCGTTGACCTGCAGGGGCTTGTTTGGACATGATGATCTCCGGGATTGTTTTGATGTTGGAATCTTTAAAAAAATGGGCCCGCTAGGGGCCCATTGACTCGCTGCTTATTTGAGCAAATGAGCGACTGCGTCACGCTCTTCGATCAGTTCTTTGAGGGTGAGATCCATACGCTCGCGTGAAAACGCGTCAATTTCAAGGTCTTTGACACGGTGGTATTCGCCGCCCTGGCAGGTGACGGGCACGCCATACATCACACCCTCGGGAATGCCGTAGCTCCCATCGGAAGGGACACCCATCGTGACCCATTTGCCATTTGTACCCAGCACCCAATCGCGGACATGATCGATCGCAGCATTCGCGGCCGAAGCTGCTGAAGACAAGCCGCGTGCTTCGATAATGGCAGCGCCGCGTTTGCCAACTGTGGGCAGAAATACGTCGCGATTCCACGCAGCATCGTTAATCAGCTTTTCGACACTCTGGCCACCAATGGTGGCAAAGCGGTAGTCAGCGTACATTGTAGGCGAGTGATTGCCCCAGACAGCCAGTTTTTGAATGTCAGCAACAGGCTTGCCCATTTTGGAGGCGAGCTGTGAAAGGGCGCGGTTATGGTCCAGGCGCAGCATGGCGGTAAAATTTTTGGCAGGCAAACTCGGTGCCGATTTCATCGCGATATAGGCATTGGTGTTCGCAGGGTTTCCGACAACCAGTACCTTGACATTGCGGTGGGCGACAGCATCCAGTGCCTTGCCTTGTGCCGTAAAGATCGCGGCGTTGACAGCCAGCAGATCGGCGCGCTCCATGCCTGGGCCGCGTGGGCGTGAACCAACCAACAAAGCGACTTCGACGTCTTTGAAGGCCTCAAGCGGGTCGCTGTGAGCCGTCATGGACTGCAGCAAAGGAAATGCGCAGTCGTCCAGTTCCATCATCACGCCCTTGAGCGCTTTTTGAGCCTTCTCGTCAGGAATTTCCAGCAATTGCAGGATCACTGGTTGGTCTTTGCCGAGCATTTCGCCTGAAGCAATACGAAACAATAGGGCATAACCGATTTGGCCTGCTGCACCAGTAACCGCAACACGCATGGCGGGTTTGGACATAATGATCTCCGAAAGGACTGAGAGGATGGTTTGAGAGAGTAATTAAAGAGTTTAGCTTTTTTGCGCAGCCCGTTTGAACAAGAGCCGGGAAGGGGCAAATTCAATTTGAAATGCTAATGTAAATGACCCCATTTCGTCAATGATCTTCTATCTTATATAAGACACAAGAGTTGTGGACTTTACAGGGGTGCTGTGCCAAAATAGTGACATGAAATCCTTAAGTCTGCCTGGGGCTTTTTCGCTGAGCCTGACTAAATATGTCTGTAAGCATGCCTGACGTCCCGCGAAGCTCCGCCTCCGAGGTCGATGCTGGTGTTGGCGCGAGCCCTGCGCCAGGCACGTCAGCCACCACAAGCGCGTTCGCGGCTTCCGCCGTTCCTGTGAGTTCGGCCGTTGCGGACACTGCGCGTGCCGATACGGCTATGGGTAAAAATTCAGTTACTCTTCCTGCCGCACCTTTGGCAGCGGCGTTCAGTCCCCTCTATCAGCAGATCAAGGCACTGCTCGTTCAGTCACTTGATGCGGGCGAGTGGAAACCGGGCGAGGCGATTCCTAGTGAAATCGAGTTAGCTGCCCGCTTTCAAGTCAGCCAAGGTACGGTTCGAAAAGCGGTCGATGAGTTGGCTGCTGAAAATCTTCTCTTTAGACGACAGGGCAAGGGTACCTTTGTTGCCACCCATTTAGAACCGCGAGTGCGATTTAGGTTTCTGAGGCTCGCGCCCAATGAGGGTGCGCCTGAGCCAGCTCAGAGTCAGGTGCTGGATTGTCGGAGGATTCGCGCAAACGCTGAGATCGCTCGGGCACTGGAACTCAAGTCAGGTGA
>JAURZO010000233.1 GCA_030653405.1 Zwartia sp.
CTTTGGCCAGATTCTTGTACCTTCCGAAGAGGTCATCGAGTCAAAAGGCGGTCAAAAATCAATATCTGAGCGTCGTATTTTCCCAGGATACGTTCTGGTAGAGATGGACCTCACCGATGAGACCTGGCATGTCATTAAAAATACGCCGCGAGTTACGGGCTTTTTAGGTGGTTCAGGTAATCGCCCCACTCCTATTTCTGAAAAAGAAGTAGCAAAGATTCTGTCGCAAATGGAAGAGGGTGTGGAAAGGCCCCGTCCAAAAGTATTGTTTGAGGTGGGCGAAATGGTCCGCGTCAAAGAAGGCCCATTTGCAGACTTCAACGGAAACGTCGAAGAAGTCAATTACGAGAAAAATAAAGTCCGGGTTTCTGTGGCCATTTTTGGTCGCTCGACACCCGTAGAGTTAGATTTTAGTCAGGTTGAAAAAACCTAATTTATTAACCCCGGGGAGCTGGTTGCCTTTAAGCACTGGCGATTGAACCCGTAAGGAGCTAAGCATGGCGAAGAAAATCGTCGGCTTCATCAAGCTGCAAGTGCCAGCTGGTAAAGCCAACCCATCACCACCGATTGGTCCAGCATTGGGTCATCGCGGCTTGAACATCATGGAATTTTGTAAGGCTTTTAATGCTAAGACCCAAGGTCTTGAGCCAGGTCTTCCAATTCCTGTAGTGATTACAGCTTTTGCCGATAAGAGCTTTACTTTCATCATGAAGACGCCACCAGCGTCGATCTTGATTAAGAAAGCCGCCGGCATTCAAAAAGGTTCCCCACGACCACACACTGACAAAGTCGGTAAGTTGACTCGTGCTCAAGCTGAAGAGATTGCTAAAGCAAAAGCTCCAGATTTGACTGCGGCGGATTTGGACGCAGCTGTGCGCACAATCGCTGGAAGCGCTCGCAGCATGGGCATCACGGTAGAGGGACTCTGATCATGGCTAAGACATCAAAAAGAATGGCCGCGATTGCTCAAAAAATTGAGCGCGCCAAGTTATATCCAGTAACAGAAGCGATCACTCTGGTGAAAGCATCTGCAACAGCTAAGTTTGACGAATCGATTGATATCGCTGTTCAGCTCGGTATTGATCCAAAGAAATCTGATCAGCTCGTACGCGGATCTGTCGTTCTCCCTGCTGGAACAGGTAAATCTGTTCGTGTTGCCGTGTTTGCACAAGGCGAAAAAGCAGATCAAGCTAAAGCAGCGGGTGCCGATATTGTCGGTATGGAAGATTTGGCAGAACAAATCAAAGGTGGAGTTTTTAACTTTGACGTTGTGATTGCCTCACCTGACACGATGCGTATTGTCGGAACACTTGGTCAGATTCTAGGACCGCGCGGATTGATGCCAAACCCGAAGGTTGGTACGGTCACTCCCGACGTTGCTCAAGCTGTGAAAAACGCTAAAGCCGGTCAGGTTCAGTATCGTACGGACAAGGCCGGGATTGTGCATGCAACAATCGGCCGTGCGTCATTTGCTGTTGAACAGCTACAGACAAACCTTGCTGCTCTTGTTGACGCATTAAATAAGGCGCGTCCTGCTGCGTCTAAAGGTGTTTATTTACGCAAACTTGCTGTGTCATCCACAATGGGTGGTGGAGCACGTATTGAAGTTGCATCACTGACGGCGGCTCAACAGTAATCGTCAGTTAATACAGACTTTGGGCTGCACCCGGCTTGTCCGGGTGTTGCTGTCAAAGACCGCTGGAGCTCTAGCGAACTGAGTGAAATAACTTCACTTTGTTCCTAAGGCTTAATCCCAGGTTTTTACTGGATCCAGCGCAGACGGCGTCCACGGAAGATTTCTTGTTCTTAAGAACTCGACCAGGTTCGCCGCGTTCGGTTGATGCAAAGGGAATTATCCCTGTGCATCTTTTGATGGAGTGTTCAAACCGTGAGTCTCAATCGTCAAGAGAAAGCGATCGTAATCGAAGAAGTCACGACACAAGTCGCGACGGCACAATCGATTGTGGTTGCAGAGTACCGTGGTCTGGACGTCGCCTCTGTCACCGTACTGCGCAAAACTGCGCGTGAGTCAGGCGTGTATCTCCGAGTCTTAAAAAACTCGTTAGCACGCCGAGCTGTCGCAGGCACGCCTTTCGAGGCATTGTCCGACAAGTTGGTTGGTCCACTGATTTATGGAATCAGTGCAGATCCCGTCAATGCTGCAAAAGTGCTTTCTGCATTTGCGAAAGATAACGACAAGCTAGTCATCAAGGCTGGGGCATTGCCCAATAGCCTGTTAGATGTCAATGGCGTAAAAGCCTTGGCTACGATGCCTTCGCGTGACGAGTTGCTTTCCAAATTGCTTGGCACCATGCAAGCTCCAATCGCGCAATTTGTACGTACTCTTAATGAAGTTCCAACTAAGTTCGTGCGTGGCCTTGCGGCTGTGCGTGATCAAAAAGAAGCTGCTTAACTCAGCTTGCAGAAACTTCATTGAACGACAAGCGATACCAACCCCTGGCATATTATTTAATCTGGAGTTCTACAAATGGCTACTAAAGCTGAAATCCTCGACGCAATCTCTGGCATGACTGTGCTTGAGTTGTCCGAGCTGATCAAAGAAATGGAAGAGAAGTTTGGCGTGTCCGCTGCCGCTGCTGCTGTTGCTGTTGCAGCACCTGCTGCTGCTGGCGCTGCTGCTGCTGAAGAGCAGACCGAATTCAACGTCATGTTGCTAGAAGTCGGCGCAAATAAAGTTAGCGTGATTAAGGCTGTTCGCGAACTGACGGGTCTCGGCCTGAAAGAAGCTAAAGATCTGGTTGATGGTGCTCCTAAGGCTGTTAAAGAAGCTGTTTCTAAGGCAGATGCTGATGCTGCTAAGAAGAAGCTCGAAGAAGCTGGCGCTAAAGCTGAACTGAAGTAAGCTTTTCAGTGATCGCCCGGGAAAGTGGATATTGCTTTCCCGGGCGTTTGCGCTTTCAGAAAACCCCTCTAAGTCTGAGGGGTATTGTTGGATAAAACTAATATACCGATCGTTCAGTCGGGTTTTCTGAAGTCGTTTGAAGTACCGATAGTTCCTTAAGTTTTACCCTGTGGCCGTGGTTGACGGCCTATGTAACTTCGAGTCGGAGTGCTCATGCCTTACTCGTTTACCGAAAAAAAGCGCATCCGCAAAAGCTTCGCGAAGCGTGAGGACGTGCAAGACGTTCCCTTTCTGCTTGCGACACAGCTTCAATCTTATCTAACCTTCTTGCAAGCTGAAACCGCACCATCTGCTCGTAAAGAGCAAGGACTGCAGGCGGCCTTTAGTTCAATTTTTCCAATTTCCAGCCATAACAATATGGCACGTCTGGAGTTCGTGAGCTACGGCTTAGGCGAACCTGTTTTCGACGTTAAGGAATGCCAGCTTCGTGGCTTGACCTACGCATCCCCTTTGCGTGCCAAAGTCCGCCTGGTTTTGCTCGACCGTGAGGTGAGCAAGCCAACCGTAAAAGAAGTCAAAGAGCAAGAAGTGTACATGGGCGAAATACCGCTTATGACTAGCACAGGCTCCTTTGTCATTAACGGTACTGAGCGTGTGATCGTGTCCCAGTTGCATCGTTCGCCTGGCGTGTTCTTTGAACACGACCGTGGTAAGACGCACAGCTCGGGTAAGTTGCTATTTTCAGCACGCGTGATCCCCTATCGTGGCTCATGGCTCGACTTTGAATTCGACCCGAAGGACGTTTTGTTCTTCCGTGTCGATCGCCGCAGAAAGATGCCTGTTACGATTTTACTCAAGGCAATTGGTTTGACCCCAGAGGCCATCCTCGCTGAGTTTTTTGAGTTCGATCAATTCGAACTTCAAAGTGAAGGCGGCATGATGGAATTTGTTGGTGACCGTTGGAAGGGCGAAGTTGCCCGCTTCGACATCACAGATCGTAGCGGTAAGGTCTTAGTTGAAAAAGATAAGCGCGTGAATGCCAAGCATTTGCGCGATATCGCTGCTGCAAAAATTCAGCGTATCTCCGTACCCGAAGATTTCTTAATCGGTCGAGTGATTGCAACGAATATAGTTGATGCAGAAACAGGTGAATTGATTGCATCGGCAAATGATGAGATCACAGAAGGTACGTTAAGTGCTTTGCGTGCAGCAGGGATCAATACGATTCAAACTCTGTACACCAACGATCTTGATCGTGGTCCATTTATTTCGCAGACCTTGCGTACGGACGAAACCGCCGACCAAATGGCGGCACGCGTTGCCATTTATCGCATGATGCGTCCTGGCGAACCACCAACAGAAGACGCAGTCGAGGCTTTGTTTCAACGCTTGTTCTACAGCGAAGAAACATATGACTTGTCACGTGTTGGGCGCATGAAGGTGAATAGCCGCTTAGGTCGCGGTGATGACATCACTGGGCCGATGACGCTGACGAACGAGGACATCCTCGAGGCAATCAAAGTCCTTGTTGAGCTGCGAAACGGTCGCGGCCAGATTGATGATATTGATCACTTGGGCAATCGCCGAGTACGTTGCGTGGGCGAATTGGCTGAAAACCAGTTCCGTGCCGGGCTCGTGCGTGTGGAGCGTGCCGTCAAGGAGCGGTTAGGTCAAGCGGAAACAGAAAATCTGATGCCGCACGATCTGATTAACTCCAAGCCAATTTCCGCCGCGATTAAAGAGTTCTTCGGTTCTAGTCAGTTGTCGCAGTTTATGGATCAAACCAACCCACTTTCCGAAATTACGCACAAGCGTCGCGTTTCGGCTTTGGGACCTGGCGGTTTGACACGTGAGCGTGCGGGCTTCGAAGTGCGAGATGTGCATCCGACTCATTATGGTCGTGTATGCCCAATTGAGACGCCAGAAGGCCCGAACATCGGTCTGATTAATTCCATGGCACTGTATGCGCGCCTGAATGAATACGGCTTTTTAGAAACGCCTTATCGTAAAGTTGTCGATAGTAGCGTGACGGATCAGATTGAGTACCTCTCCGCAATCGAAGAAAGTAATTACGTCATTGCGCAGGCAAATGCTGAATTGAGTCCGACTGGCAAGTTCACCGATGAGTTGGTGGCATGTCGTCAGGCAGGCGAGACTTTGCTGACTGCGCCTGCAAACGTTCATTACATGGACGTTGCACCTTCACAGATCGTTTCAGTTGCGGCTTCGCTTATTCCTTTCCTTGAGCATGATGATGCAAACCGTGCGCTGATGGGTGCGAACATGCAGCGTCAAGCTGTGCCGTGTTTGCGACCAGAAAAACCGGTTGTTGGTACGGGTGTTGAGCGTACGGTTGCGATTGACTCGGGTACTACCGTTCAAGCCTTACGTGGTGGTGTTGTTGACCACGTGGATGCTGACCGTATCGTGATTCGGGTCAATGACGAAGAGAACGTCGCAGGTGAAGTTGGCGTTGATATTTATAACCTGATCAAATACACACGCTCAAACCAAAATACAAATATTAATCAGCGCCCGATTGTGCGCCGTGGAGATATTGTTACAGCTGGTGACGTGTTGGCAGACGGGGCTTCAACAGATCTGGGTGAGTTAGCACTCGGCCAAAATATGTTGATCGCGTTCATGCCATGGAATGGGTATAACTTCGAAGACTCAATTTTGATCTCTGAGAAAGTTGTAGCAGATGACCGTTACACTTCTATTCATATTGAAGAATTGACAGTCGTTGCGCGGGACACCAAGCTTGGTGCAGAAGAAATTACACGCGACATCAGTAATTTGGCTGAGACACAACTAAATCGACTCGATGAATCTGGCATCGTTCACATTGGTGCTGAAGTGCGTGCCGATGATGTGTTGGTTGGAAAAGTGACACCTAAGGGTGAAACGCAACTCACGCCAGAGGAAAAGCTTTTACGAGCGATTTTTGGTGAAAAAGCTTCTGATGTGAAAGACACATCGTTACGCGTGCCATCCGGTATGGTTGGTACAGTCATCGACGTTCAAGTCTTCACGCGTGAAGGGATTGTTCGTGATAAGCGGGCTCAATCGATTATTGATGATGAGTTGCGTCGCTATCGTCAAGATTTGAATGACCAGCTTCGTATTGTTGAGAACGATACGTTCGATCGAATCGAAAAATTGCTGATTAAAAAAGTTGTTAACGGTGGTCCACGTAAGCTTGCCAAAGGTACAGCTCTTACAAAAGAGTATTTGGTTGATTTGGATCGTTGGCAATGGTTTGACATTCGCCTTGCGGATGAGGCACATGCAATTGTTCTGGAACAAGCAAAAGAGTCTCTGGAACAAAAGCGCCATCAATTTGATCTCGCATTTGAAGAAAAGCGTAAAAAGCTAACTCAAGGTGATGAGCTGCCTCCTGGTGTGCTCAAAATGATCAAGGTCTATCTCGCGGTCAAGCGTCGCTTGCAGCCAGGTGACAAGATGGCGGGGCGTCACGGAAACAAAGGCGTTGTGTCACGTATTACCCCAGTCGAAGACATGCCGCACATGGCCGACGGTACGCCTGCTGATATCGTTTTGAATCCTTTGGGCGTGCCATCACGGATGAACGTGGGACAGGTACTCGAAGTTCACCTCGGATGGGCTGCAAAAGGTTTGGGTCAACGCATTGGCGACATGCTGCGCGATCAGCAAAAAGTCGAAGTTAAAAAGATCCGTACCTACTTGGACAAAATGTACAACGGTAGCGGAACCGGCGCGCGCATTGATGAACTCAATGATGATGAGGTGATTGAGCTTGCTCAAAACCTTAAGAATGGCGTGCCGTTTGCAACACCTGTTTTTGACGGCGCAACCGAAGCTGAAATTACCAAGATGCTTGAGATGGCTTACCCAGACGAGGTTGCTCAACAGATGGGCCTGACTGAGTCACGTACGCAAGCTTGGCTCTACGATGGACGCACAGGCGAGCAGTTTGAGCGACCTGTCACGATGGGCTATATGCATTATCTGAAGTTACACCACTTGGTTGACGACAAAATGCACGCACGTTCAACAGGTCCATACTCACTGGTGACGCAGCAACCTCTGGGCGGGAAAGCTCAGTTTGGTGGTCAGCGTTTTGGTGAGATGGAAGTTTGGGCACTTGAGGCATACGGAGCGTCTTATACGTTGCAAGAGATGTTGACGGTTAAATCCGATGACATTAACGGCCGTACCAAGGTATACGAAAACATTGTCAAAGGCGATCACACGATCGATGCGGGCATGCCCGAATCGTTCAATGTGCTGGTCAAGGAAATTCGTTCCTTGGCTCTTGACATGGATCTGGAGCGTAAATAATGAAAGCGCTACTCGACCTTTTCAAACAGGTTTCGCAAGACGAACAGTTCGATGCTATTAAAATCGGCATCGCTTCACCAGAAAAGATCCGCTCGTGGTCTTATGGTGAAGTACGCAAGCCAGAGACTATTAACTATCGAACGTTCAAGCCAGAGCGAGATGGACTGTTTTGTGCCAAAATTTTTGGTCCCATTAAAGACTATGAATGTTTGTGCGGAAAATACAAGCGACTAAAGCATCGTGGTGTGATTTGCGAAAAATGTAGCGTTGAAGTCACTGTCGCTAAAGTTCGTCGCGAACGCATGGGCCACATTGAGTTGGCGAGTCCTGTTGCGCACATTTGGTTTTTGAAGAGTCTGCCATCCCGTCTGGGTATGGTGCTCGACATGACACTACGTGATATTGAACGCGTACTTTATTTTGAAGCATGGTGCGTCATCGAGCCAGGCATGACTCCGCTCAAGCGCGGACAAATCATGTCGGATGATGACTTTATCGCCAAAACCGAAGAGTATGGTGATGACTTCCGTGCCTTAATGGGTGCCGAGGCCGTGCGTGAATTGCTGCGTACGATCGATATCGATCGCGAAGTTGAAACACTTCGTGGTGAGCTCAGCGCTACGACCTCCGAAGCCAAGATCAAGAAAATATCCAAGCGCCTCAAAGTGCTGGAAGGTTTCCAAAAGTCTGGCATCAAGGCAGAGTGGATGGTCATGGAAGTCTTGCCAGTGTTGCCACCGGACTTGCGTCCTTTGGTACCACTAGATGGCGGACGTTTTGCGACCTCTGACCTCAACGATCTATATCGTCGTGTCATTAACCGCAACAACCGTCTCAAGCGTTTGCTCGAGCTCAAAGCGCCAGAAATCATTCTGCGCAACGAAAAGCGTATGTTGCAAGAGTCTGTTGACTCGTTGCTTGATAACGGTCGCCGTGGTAAGGCGATGACTGGTGCAAATAAACGCCAGCTCAAGTCCCTCGCCGATATGATCAAAGGCAAGAGCGGACGCTTCCGTCAGAACTTGCTCGGTAAGCGCGTCGACTACTCTGGTCGTTCCGTGATTGTTGTGGGTCCACAACTCAAACTGCATCAATGCGGTCTGCCAAAGTTGATGGCGCTCGAGTTGTTTAAGCCATTTATTTTCAGCCGTCTGGAATTGATGGGTTTGGCCACAACAATCAAAGCCGCCAAGAAATTGGTTGAAAGCCAAGAGCCTGTTGTTTGGGACATTCTCGAAGACGTGATCCGTGAACATCCGGTCATGTTGAACCGTGCGCCAACCCTGCACCGTTTGGGCATTCAGGCATTCGAGCCTGTTTTGATCGAAGGTAAAGCGATTCAATTGCACCCATTGGTTTGTGCAGCGTTTAACGCCGACTTTGATGGCGACCAAATGGCTGTTCACGTGCCTTTGTCGATCGAGGCGCAGATGGAAGCACGCACGCTGATGCTTGCTTCAAACAACATCTTGTTTCCTGCAAACGGTGAGCCATCGATCGTACCCTCGCAGGACATCGTATTGGGCTTGTATTACGCCACACGCGAACGTACAAACGGCAAAGGCGAAGGCATGTTCTTTGCTGATGTAGCCGAGGTGCAGCGCGCGTACGACAACCGAGAAACTACACTGCAAACGCGTATTACTGTGCGTTTGCCTGAGTGGTCCCGTAATGCCGAAGGCGAATGGGTTGCTGGCGTGCAGCGCGTAGAAACGACGACAGGTCGTGCATTGTTGTCAGAAATTTTGCCACGCGGCCTACCTTTCTCCGTGCTGAATCGCGCGTTGAAAAAGAAAGAGATTTCACGCCTGATCAACCAGTCATTTCGTCGTTGCGGTTTGCGCGATACAGTGATTTTTGCTGACAAGCTGATGCAAGCGGGTTTCCGCCTTGCCACACGAGGCGGTATTTCAATCGCAATGGGCGATATGCTGATCCCTGAAGCCAAGGTAGGCATTTTGGCTGAAGCAAGTCGTGAAGTGAAGGAAATTGATAAGCAATATTCATCAGGTCTTGTGACCTCGCAAGAGCGTTACAACAATGTGGTGGATATTTGGGGCAAGGCCGGCGATAAAGTTGGCAAGGCCATGATGGAACAGTTGGCAACAGAACCTGTTGTTGATCGCCATGGCGATCATGTTCGTCAAGAGTCATTTAACTCCATCTATATGATGGCCGACTCTGGTGCGCGCGGTTCAGCTGCTCAGATTCGACAGCTGGCGGGAATGCGCGGACTGATGGCCAAGCCTGACGGTTCGATCATTGAGACGCCAATTACAGCAAACTTCCGCGAAGGCTTGAACGTACTTCAGTACTTCATTTCGACGCACGGTGCGCGTAAAGGCTTGGCTGATACAGCGCTCAAGACAGCAAACTCTGGCTACCTAACACGACGTCTAGTGGATGTTACACAAGATCTGGTGATTACCGAAAACGATTGCGGAACAACGCATGGTTATTCGATGAAAGCCTTAGTCGAGGGTGGTGAGGTTATCGAGCCCTTGCGTGAGCGTATTTTAGGTCGCGTTGCGGCAGTAGATATAGTGAATCCTGATACTCAGGAAACAGCAATTGCATCGGGTACATTGCTTGACGAAGATCTTGTTGACTACATCGACAAGCTCGGTGTTGATGAGGTGCGTGTACGTACACCATTAACATGCGAAACACGCCATGGTTTGTGCGCGCATTGTTATGGACGCGATCTTGGTCGTGGTTATCTCGTTAACGTAGGCGAGGCTGTAGGTGTTATTGCAGCTCAGTCCATCGGTGAGCCAGGTACGCAGCTAACAATGCGAACATTCCACATCGGTGGTGCCGCATCACGCGCCGCGATGGCAAGTGGTGTTGAAACCAAGTCCAATGGTGTGGTCCGTTTTGCTAGCTCAATGCGCTACGTCACGAATCCCAAAGGCGAACGCCTTGCGATTTCTCGCTCAGGCGAGATAGTGATCTTTGGCGACAATGATCGTGAACGTGAGCGTCACAAAGTGCCTTACGGTGCCACATTACAAGTCAATGATGGCGATGTACTGAAGGCTGGCGCACGTTTGGCCACTTGGGATCCTCTGACACGTCCGATTATTTCCGAGTACGCGGGATCCGTGCGCTTTGAAAATATCGAAGAGGGTGCGACAGTCGCCCGTCAGGTCGATGATGTGACGGGTTTATCTACGCTTGTTGTGATTACACCCAAAACACGTGGCGGGAAAATCGCATTGCGCCCTCAGATCAAGTTGATTGGTGAAAATGGCGAAGAAGTCAAGATCGCAGGCACAGATCATTCAGTAAATATTTCCTTCCCTGTTGGCGCACTGATTACTGTGCGAGATGGCCAACAGGCACAGGTTGGTGAGGTGTTGGCGCGGATTCCACAAGAATCGCAAAAGACTCGCGACATTACTGGTGGTCTGCCACGCGTGGCCGAATTGTTCGAGGCGCGTTCGCCAAAGGACGCGGGCATGTTGGCTGACATCACGGGTACAGTTTCTTTCGGCAAGGATACCAAAGGTAAACAGCGTTTGGTGATTACAGATCTTGAAGGGATTGCACACGAGTTCTTGATTCCTAAAGAGAAGCAAGTCTTAGTGCACGACGGTCAGGTAGTAAACAAAGGCGAAATGATTGTTGACGGACCTGCTGATCCGCACGATATTCTGCGACTACAGGGCATCGAACGCTTGGCGACATATGTTGTCGACGAAGTGCAAGATGTCTATCGTTTGCAGGGCGTGAAAATTAACGACAAACACATCGAGGTGATCGTTCGCCAGATGTTGAGACGTATCAACATTGTTGATGCTGGCGATACTTCGTTCATCACAGGTGAACAAGTTGAGCGTGCTGAGTTACTTAACGAAAATGATCGTATGGAAGCCGATAATAAACGCCCGGCAATATATGACAATATTTTGTTGGGTATTACAAAGGCTTCATTGTCGACAGATTCGTTTATCTCTGCCGCTTCCTTCCAGGAAACCACACGTGTTCTTACCGAAGCTGCAATTATGGGCAAACGTGATGATTTGCGTGGCTTGAAGGAAAACGTCATTGTGGGACGCTTAATTCCAGCTGGTACAGGAATGGCTTACCACGTGGCACGCAAAGAAAAAGAAGCGATTGAGGCTGCTGAGCGTGAAGCAGCACGTCATCAAGCCAATCCTTTCGAAGACGCTCCTGTTGTCGTTGAGGCACCAGAAGCAACGGAAGAATAGTATTTACTAGCCTAGCTAGTGAAGTTGTGTGAAAAAGGGGCGCCTAAATAGCGCCCTAGCAAGAATCAACAACAATTAACCTAGGCATCAATAGCCCAAGGCTAATTGTTGGTTGACAATAAATAAGAATTTACGCTAAGCTACAAGGCTAACCGTATTTTTTAGGGACTCAACAGCTCTGGGCTTGTTGATGTGCCTTGGTTAAAACAGCAATACCCGCTCTTTTACGGATTTCCGTTTGATGGTGGGTTTGCGCGAGCTGCCCAGGAACGGGAATACTGAGAACGCGTCGTAGAGGGTGTATTTCAGGGTGAAATGCGCTGCACGCAAGTATCAGAAATAAAAGGGAATTTTAGGTTATGCCAACCATTAGCCAACTCGTGCGCAAGCCGCGCGAAGTCAGCGTTACTAAGAGCAAGAGCCCCGCGCTCGAAAACTGCCCTCAGCGACGCGGTGTGTGCACGCGTGTGTACACAACAACCCCAAAGAAGCCGAACTCGGCGTTGCGTAAAGTCGCCAAAGTGCGTCTGACCAACGGTTTCGAGATCATTTCGTATATTGGTGGTGAAGGCCACAACTTGCAAGAACACTCAGTCGTGCTCGTGCGCGGCGGTCGTGTAAAAGACTTGCCTGGTGTTCGTTACCACATTGTGCGTGGTTCGCTCGATTTGCAAGGCGTGAAAGACCGCAAGCAGTCACGCTCCAAGTACGGCGCTAAGCGTCCGAAGCAAGCCAAGTAATCCAGCTTTTAAGTTGGTTTGCTAGATTACAAAACAGTAAAAAGTAGCACTGAAATGTGCAGCCGAAATGTAAAAGAACATATTGGCAACGTAAGTGATCTACTCGATGGTAGATCGTGGCTGTAACCCTAGGGTTACAGTTCAACTGAAATGACACAAAGGAATTGATATGCCCCGTCGTCGCGAAGTCCCCAAACGTGACATTCTGCCCGATCCAAAATTCGGCAGCGTTGAGCTCGCTAAGTTTATGAACGTTGTGATGTTGTCCGGCAAAAAAGCTGTGGCAGAGCGCATTATCTACGGTGCGCTGGATCAGATCCAGACCAAGACTGGCAAAGAGCCGATTGAGGTCTTTAATTTGGCCATTAACAACATTAAGCCGATTGTTGAAGTGAAAAGCCGCCGCGTTGGTGGTGCAAACTATCAGGTACCGGTGGAAGTTCGCCCGGTCCGTCGTTTGGCACTTGCCATGCGCTGGTTGCGTGAAGCCGCTAAAAAGCGCGGTGAGAAATCTATGGATCTACGCCTGGCTGGCGAACTGCTCGATGCAGCTGAAGGCCGTGGCGCTGCCATGAAAAAGCGTGATGATACGCACAAGATGGCTGAAGCTAACAAAGCATTCAGTCATTTCCGCTGGTAATTTAAGGATCAACCATGGCCCGCAAAACCCCGATCGAGCGCTACCGCAACATCGGTATCTCTGCCCATATCGACGCAGGGAAGACCACAACAACCGAGCGAATTCTGTTCTACACAGGTGTCAATCATAAGATTGGCGAAGTCCATGATGGCGCAGCCACAATGGACTGGATGGAGCAGGAACAAGAGCGCGGCATTACGATTACATCGGCTGCAACGACTGCCTTCTGGAAAGGCATGGCCAACAATTTCCCTGAGCATCGTATCAATGTGATCGATACTCCCGGGCACGTTGACTTCACAATCGAAGTTGAGCGCTCCATGCGTGTGCTTGACGGCGCATGCATGGTTTATTGTGCTGTGGGTGGCGTTCAGCCCCAGTCTGAAACCGTTTGGCGTCAAGCCAATAAATACCGCGTGCCGCGTCTGTCCTTTGTTAACAAGATGGATCGGACTGGTGCTAACTTTTTCAAGGTCTACGATCAGCTCAAGACTCGCCTAAAAGCGAACCCTGTACCGATCGTGTTACCAATCGGTGCCGAAGAAAAATTTACTGGTGTTGTTGATCTGGTAAAGATGAAAGCCATCATCTGGGATGAGGCCAGCCAAGGCATCAAGTTTGACTATGTAGAGATCCCGGCCGATATGGCTGAGCTTGCTGCAGAGTGGCATGAAAAGCTGGTTGAAGCGGCGGCAGAGTCATCAGAAGAGTTGATGAATAAATACCTCGAGGGTGGCAAACTCACTGAAGAGGAAATCACTCTTGGAATCCGTACGCGCACAATCGCTTGCGAGATTCAGCCAATGCTTTGCGGTACAGCTTTTAAAAACAAAGGCGTTCAGCGCATGCTTGACGCAGTGATCGAATATCTGCCCTCGCCGGTTGATATTCCACCAGTCAAAGGCGAGCTCGATGACGGCTCTGAAACTAGCCGTAAAGCCGATGACAGTGAAAAGTTTTCTGCTTTAGCATTCAAGTTAATGACAGACCCTTATGTTGGTCAATTAACCTTTGTGCGTGTGTACTCAGGCGTGTTGAAGTCGGGCGATACAATTTACAACCCTATTAAGGGAAAGAAAGAGCGTATTGGTCGTATTTTGCAGATGCATGCAAACAACCGTGAAGAAATTAAAGAAGTTGTTGCTGGCGATATCGCCGCAGTGGTTGGTTTAAAAGACGTCACGACGGGCGAGACATTGTGTGATGTTGACTCGCACATTATGCTTGAGCGCATGGTGTTTCCTGAGCCAGTGATTTCGCAGGCTGTTGAGCCCAAGACTAAGGCTGATCAGGAAAAAATGGGCCTGGCACTTTCACGTCTCGCACAAGAAGATCCTTCTTTCCGTGTGCGTACCGACGAAGAGTCCGGTCAGACGATTATTTCTGGTATGGGTGAGTTGCACCTCGAAATTATTGTCGATCGCATGAAGCGTGAGTTCAGCGTTGAGGCAAACGTGGGTAAACCACAGGTGGCTTACCGCGAAACTATTCGCAAGGTGTGCGAAGAAATCGAAGGTAAATTCGTCAAACAATCAGGTGGCCGTGGTCAATATGGTCACGTGGTTCTTAAACTTGAGCCTTTACCACCAGGTGGCGGATTCGAGTTTGTCGACGCCATCAAGGGCGGTGTTGTTCCTCGCGAATACATCCCTGCAGTGGAGAAAGGTCTCCAGGAAACGTTGCCATCAGGTATTTTGGCTGGTTACCCTGTTGTCGATATCAAGGCAACATTGTTTTTCGGCTCTTACCATGACGTAGACTCGAATGAGAATGCGTTCCGCATGGCTGCTTCCATGGCCTTCAAAGACGGCATGCGCAAGGCAAGTCCTGTGCTGCTTGAGCCGATGATGGCTGTAGAAGTTGAAACACCCGAGGATTATGCCGGCACAGTGATGGGCGATTTGTCTTCACGACGCGGTATGCTCCAAGGTATGGATGACATGGTTGGTGGTGGCAAGGTCATTAAGGCCGAAGTCCCCCTGGCTGAGATGTTTGGTTATGCGACCAACTTGCGTTCATTGACGCAAGGTCGTGCAACATACACGATGGAATTCAAGCACTACTCCGAAGCTCCCAAAAATGTGGCCGAAGAAATTATCGCGGCCCGCGGCAAGTAATTTAGTTAGAGGATAATCATGGCAAAAGGTAAATTCGAACGCACCAAACCACACGTTAACGTCGGCACAATCGGCCACGTTGACCACGGTAAAACGACGTTGACCGCAGCGATTACGACTGTGCTCGCGCGTAAGTTTGGTGGCGAAGCAAAAGACTACTCGCAAATCGACGCTGCGCCTGAAGAGCGCGCACGCGGTATTACGATTAATACGGCTCACGTTGAGTACGAGACGGCTAACCGTCACTACGCACACGTTGACTGCCCCGGGCACGCTGACTACATCAAAAACATGATCACCGGTGCCGCGCAGATGGACGGCGCGATTCTGGTGGTGTCTGCAGCCGACGGCCCAATGCCCCAGACGCGCGAGCATATCTTGCTAAGCCGTCAGGTTGGCGTGCCTTATATCGTCGTGTTCCTGAACAAAGCCGATATGGTCGATGATGCTGAGCTGCTTGAGCTGGTCGAAATGGAAGTGCGCGAGCTTCTTTCAAAGTACGACTTCCCAGGCGATGACACACCGATCGTGAAAGGCTCGGCCAAACTTGCCCTCGAGGGCGACACGGGTGAGCTCGGCGAGCAGGCAATCATGGCGCTGGCCGAGGCGCTGGATACCTATATTCCTACGCCAGAGCGCGCCGTTGATGGTGCGTTCCTGATGCCCGTCGAAGACGTGTTCTCGATCTCGGGTCGCGGCACTGTGGTGACAGGTCGTATCGAGCGCGGGATCGTCAAAGTCGGCGAGGAAATCGAAATCATCGGTATCCATGACACACTGAAGAGCACTTGCACGGGCGTCGAGATGTTCCGCAAGCTGCTTGACCAGGGTCAGGCCGGTGACAACGTTGGTATCTTGTTGCGTGGTACTAAGCGTGAAGAAGTCGAGCGCGGCCAAGTGTTGGCCAAGCCAGGTTCGATCAAGCCACACACCGACTTCACAGCCGAGGTGTACATTTTGTCGAAAGACGAAGGTGGCCGTCATACGCCATTCTTTAATGGCTATCGTCCCCAGTTCTACTTCCGTACGACAGATGTGACCGGTACGATTGAGTTGCCAGCAGACAAAGAAATGGTTTTGCCAGGCGATAACGTTGCGATGACAGTCAAGTTGTTGGCTCCAATCGCCATGGAAGAAGGTCTGCGTTTTGCAATCCGCGACTGTGGTCGTACCGTCGGCGCCGGTGTCGTTGCAAAAATCCTGAAGTAAATTAAGGTGTAGGGCTGACGCGTAAAGGTGTTGGCTCAGTTTTGCAGTGCAGGTCTAGGGGCATAGCTCAATTGGCAGAGCGTCGGTCTCCAAAACCGAAGGTTGGGGGTTCGAGGCCCTCTGCCCCTGCCACCGCAAAAACAAATTTACGTTAAGCACATTTTTAGTGCTTGCGTGCAGAACATGTCAAATACGACGATTGAAAACGTAACAAGTACTGCGGATCGACTCAAGTTGGGTTTGGCTGTGCTCGTCATTATTGCCGGTATCGTTGGCTTTTCAGTGCTTGAGTCAAAAATTCCTTTGGTTGGTCGGGTTGCGATTTTTATTGGCAGTCTAATCCTTGCTGCAGTCATTGCATGGCTTAGTGAGCCCGGTCGTCGAACGATAGCATTTGCCCAGGATTCATATAACGAAGTTAAGCGCGTTGTTTGGCCAACTCGTAAAGAAACGATGCAGATGACAGGCATTGTGTTTGCCTTTGTCGCTGTGATGGGTTTATTTTTGTGGGTGTTGGACAAGCTGGTTGCTTGGCTGTTGTTTGGTGTTCTGCTAGGCTGGAAATAACAAGGACGATCCATGAGTAAACGTTGGTATGTCGTTCATGTCTATTCCGGCATGGAAAAAAGTGTCCATAAGGCAATGGTCGAGCGTATTGAACGCGCGGGTCTCGAAA
>JAURZO010000237.1 GCA_030653405.1 Zwartia sp.
TGGTTGAGTACGTCAAGAAAAACAAAGACAAAGTCTCGCTCGCGAACGCTGGCATTGGTGCGGCCTCTCACCTCTGTGGTGTGATGTTCGCAAATGGCGTGGGCGTTGATTTGCTGACCATCCCTTACAAAGGAACCGGTCCGGCGATGAATGACCTCGTTGGTAAACAGGTTGACCTGCTATGCGACCAAACAACCAACACCACGCAGCAGATCAAAGCAAACACGATTAAAGCCTACGCTGTCACCAGCAAGCAGCGCGTGGCGACTTTGCCAGACCTGCCCACCATGGACGAGTCCGGTTTCAAAGATTTTGAAGTCGGTATCTGGCACGGCATGTGGGTTCCCAAAAACACGCCTGTCGCGGTGCGTGAAAAGCTCGTTGCAGCATTGCAAGCCGGACTGGCCGATCCTAAATTTCAGGAACGTATGGCTGGCTTAGGTGCTCAGGTTCTGACTGCGGATGCAAATCCTGCCGCATTGGATGCCAAGGTCAAACAGCAAGTACCGCAATGGGCTGATCTGTTCAAAAAGGCTGGCGTAGAAGCACAGTAATCGCAAACAGCTTTGGACTTTTAAAATACGACAGAGGTGCTGGATTGAATTCCGGCCCCTCTTTTTTTTACAACTCCGACAATCAACGATTGAGATCAAGCATCCGGTACGGAGCTTTCATAACGGGCACCCTCAATATCCTTCACGACAAGTGTCGCAGGTATCAGTTCGCGCGGCACCAATGCAGAATACAGACCCACCACAGGGCGTACTCGGGAGCCAGGCGAGCTCGTTGCCCACTTTCCAGTCCCTGAGGCACCATTCACCGCCAACGGATCTACCTCGCGCCGCAGCTTGTCTGCCTCAAGCCGTGTTTTCGTTTTTAAGGCAAGGCGCAACACGACTTCGTAAGGTTCCTGCGCAGGGGGGGATGATGACTCGCGATGCACCGCATTCATGCCGATGTAATCCATCCGCAACTCCTCTGCGACCAGATTCACACGCTTGAAGCGTTCCCTTAAAACTTCCTTGGTCAACTCAGCACGCGCCAAGGCTCCTGGACCGGCAAACAACACCATCTCCTCTGTCATAAAGCCTTCGTTCAAGCCCACGAGTGCCTTAAGCGTCGGGGTTCTGGGCAAACCTGCCTCATGAATAAAGACTTCGACCTCGTCGCGGGCGATCTGCTTAAAACTTACCTTGGTAAGGTCTGCGATGACGTCAGGACAATAATAACGCGCAGGATCCTGCACCTCATAAATGAGCTGCTCTTTACACGTTTGCTCTGAAACCACGCCGCCTGTTCCGGGCAGCTTGCTGATGATGATGCGATCCTCAGTCACCTCGACAATAGGATTACCGACATCGTGCAGATTCGGCACATCTTTGTAGCCCGGATCCGCAAAATATCCTCCACTGATTTGAGTGCCGCATTCCAGCAAATGGCCAACAATCATGCCCTTTGCCATCAAGTGGTGATCCTTGAAGTCCCAGTTGAATTCATAGGCCAAGGGTCCGAGATAGACACACGCATCGGCGACACGTGTGGTGATCACGACATCGGCGCCTTGCTTCAACGCCTCGACAATACCGCGCGCACCGAGATAAACCTCGGCTGAGACGATATCCTGACGACGGTCTGCAATCGGTGAACCTGTCTCGGTGAAATCAAGCCCCATCTCGGCCACGCGGTCCGCAATGATGCCGCCGCATACCGCAGCGACTTTCAAATTTTTGATGCCTTGCCGCTTGGCAATTTCCAGCACTTTGTCGACCGCGGCTTCAGGATCCAACCACCCCTGATTAGTGATGATCTTGATACCCTTTTCTTTGCATTCCCGCAAAATAGGTTCCATCCTTGGCTCAAGGTACGGATCATAAGGCGGCGTGCGCGCATCCTCCATTAACTGAACCTGTGCCGCGCTCATGGTGACCTCTGACATTGAATCAAAGCACAGGTAATCAACACGGCCATCGCGCACTAAGAGACTAGCCGGTTCAAAACGGTCGCGCGCCCAGCCGGTCGCTGATCCTAAACGAATCTTTTTCATGCTGCGCTCCCTTGCTTGACCTGCACAGAGCGCTCGACAAAATCGTCTGGCACCTCGATTTCCATCGTCAACATCAGAGAAGACAGTGCCTTGCCAGACTCCTCAAAGGCCAGCGTGCGTGATCGCCCCCCTTCGAGGACGTCCTCCAAGACAAAATTCATTCCGCCGATCAGCGGCACCAAATAACGTGTAATACCGCCTTTTGTGATCGGACCGTAGAGCTTTCGCACGGCTTCGACGGTGACTAATTTTTCCAGTAAAGGATAGTCCTCCTGACGATAAGCAATAACAGAAACATTCGAGTTATTGCCTTTTTCACCCGATCTAGAGTGCGCGATCTCTCGCAAAGTGATGCGTTTCATTCAGTCCCCCAAATTATTATGATTGTGCTGTACGTAAGATGATGCTTGCGAGCACTCGCAATCCCCGTCAAAAACTAGGGCAAACCCGATGCTGGTGCGCCTCGAAGCAAGGCTGCTTTAAAATCGCGGGCTTAGTGATCTAACTGGAGAATTCGCATGCTAACCATCCTAGCGGCGATTATGCGTTCAATCAATGGCTTAAACAAGCTGATTGGCAGTACGTTTGCATGGCTTTCAGTCGCTGTTGTACTCGTCTGCTTTGCGGTCGTTGTCGAACGCTACATTTTTTCTTCCACAAAACTGTGGATGCAAGATCTGTACGTGTGGCTCAATGGCGTCATGTTTACAGCCGTCGCAGGCTTTGCTCTTTTTCGCGAAGATCATGTGCGTGTTGACATCTTTTATCGACCCGCCTCGATCAGGAAAAAAGCGATCTCCGATCTGATTGGCGTGTGTCTGTTCCTGTTTCCCTTCATGTTCGCGATCTACACCATTGGCCTGCCCTATGTGCTGCGCTCATGGCGTCTTTTTGAAAACTCCGCCAATGTTGGTGGCATGCCAGGTCTATACGTGCTGAAGTCTTTCATTCTCGTTTTCGTGGCGCTGGTCGCCCTGCAAGGTTTATCGATGGCGATCCGCTCAATTTTAGTACTCGCCAAACGCGAGGATCTGATTCCTGAAGACTTCCGCTACCCAACGATCGCGCAAGCGACAGGCAAGGAGTAACCAACATGGATTACGTATTGATTGGTGAAATTCTTGCGGGTCTCATGTTTTTTGGTGTGATCGGAATGCTGATGCTCGGCTTCCCAGTGGCATTTTCGCTGGCAGGTACCTCATTGATTTTCGGGGCGGTCGGTTATTACCTCGAAGTCTTCGATTTTTCAAACTTGGCATCTCTTGCCGGTCGCTACATTGGGTTCATGACCAACGAGGTGCTGGTCGCTGTCCCGTTATTCGTTTTTATGGGCGTGATGCTCGAGCGCTCCAAGATCGCCGAACAGCTGCTCCTCACGATGGGAAAACTATTTGGAAATGTACGGGGCGGTTTAGGTATTTCAGTCATCCTGGTGGGCGCCCTTCTCGCTGCATCGACAGGGGTCGTCGGTGCGACAGTCGTGACAATGGGCCTGATCTCCCTGCCAGCCATGCTCAGAGCAGGGTATGACCCAAAGCTTGCAAGTGGTGTGATCTGCGCCTCCGGAACACTAGGTCAAATCATTCCCCCGTCGACGGTCTTGATTTTTATGGCGGACATGCTGGCCGGCATCAACTCTCAAGTACAGATGGCCAAAGGCAACTTTGCACCAAACCCTGTATCGGTGGGTGACCTGTTTGCTGGCGCATTTATCCCGGGAATGATGCTGGTCGCGTTCTATCTGCTCTGGATGGTATTCAAAGCTATCACGGACCCTAAGTCTTGCCCCGCCACACCTTTTACTAGCGAAGAAAAAAAAGGCATCTTAAAAGAAGTCATGACGGCAATGGTGCCTCCGCTGTTGCTCATCATTGCAGTGCTTGGCTCTATCCTGAGTGGCATTGCAACTCCGACCGAAGCGGCCTCTGTCGGCGCTGTGGGTGCGACTGTTTTGGCGGCTTTGCGTTGGCGTTTGTCTTTGACTGTTTTAAGAGAG
>JAURZO010000001.1 GCA_030653405.1 Zwartia sp.
CGGAAAAATGGCTTACGGGAGTACAGGCACCGCGACGGCACACCATATTATTGGGGAGCAATTCAACGAAATGGCGGGCACTCAAATCATTCACGTCCCTTACAAGGGGAGCGCTCCAGCATTAGCTGATTTGATTGGCGGACAAACTCAGGCCATGTTTGACACCATCCCATCATGCTTGTCGCAAATCAAAGCAGGCAAGGTCAAGCCTTTAGCTGTGACGCCCGCCAAGAGATCCGTCGCTCTACCCAATGTCCCAACGCTAGACGAGTCTGGTTTGAAGGGTTTTGATATTTCGACATGGTTTGGCTTGATGGCACCCGCAGGCACGCCAGCCGATATCATCGCGA
Organism: Zwartia sp.; assembly: GCA_030653405.1. Lineage (GTDB taxonomy): Bacteria > Pseudomonadota > Gammaproteobacteria > Burkholderiales > Burkholderiaceae_B > Zwartia. The sequence goes on from JAURZO010000001.1 coordinate 351, forward strand.
AACTACAAAAAGAAGTGGCCTTGATTTTGCAAAACCCTGAGATGCAAGCCGTTCTTCTTGCATCAGGCGCTGAGCCCGTCGGTGGGACTCAGCAGCAGATGGCGCAGCAAATCAATACTGAAGTTAAGCAGTTCGCAGCACTCGCAAAAAAGATCAATCTAAAAGTTGATTAATCAACCTTTCGCGGCTTCTGCATCATGGGACAACTTAACGGTCGTTTTTGAATATTAAGTTGTCCCAGCTCGAAACGGCAAATCGATAAAGCAACCGTTTTCACCGCCCAGTGTGAAATTTAGCAATGGAGGGCGACCGTGAGTGACTTGTGCGAAATGGTCTGAATCGGTGCCTGCAATTGCAATGCGCAGACGACTGCCCGCCTGAAAATTCCAGGAAATCGGCAGCAGCGAAATTTTCACATTCTCAAGAACGCCTGGCTGCATGTGTTTAGCATGCTCACGGTGAAAGCTTCTATAGGTCCAGTTCACATCGTAGCTTTTAGGAGGAGATGCCTCAGCACGATGAAGCAGGCGTAAGCTGCCTTCCGTGATGTACCAAGAGCGACCATTTGCATCGACCTCTGACAGATAGACGAACACACTTCCATCATGCTCGGACGACGACACATTCAATTGAATGGTGACATGTCCTGATAGCTCAAGATCTCGCTCGAGTGGCTCAGAGGCAAAGCAAAGCATGCGCTTCTCTCTGCCATCCCAGTCCTTGTAGTAGTCCTCAACAGGTAAAGCGCCAAGACGCTCAAAGCGGCTATTGGGTCCAGTCCCTGTTGAAAAACTGACTTGATATGAAGCGTTAGATATCGTCTTGGGTGCGCTCTGAACAAGCTGACCATTTTCAGAGAAAAATAAGCGTGTCGAGTGATCATGAGGTGGCCAGGTTGGCGACGCACTCCATTTTTCAGCATGCAGAGTATGAAAGTGAACAGGCAGCTCTTTTTTAAGACCCGTATCCTTTCCAACCAAATGCTCATCAAAAAAGCGCAAAATTTCTCCCAGAATCGGAAACTCTGGCTTAGATCCAGCATTGCGCCAGGGCGATCCATTTGTCCGCGCCCCATGGTCCCACGGACCCAGAAGCAGCCGATTGTCGGCGCCGGGATTGCTCAAGAATCGAGCGATTGATCCATTGACAAAAGCACTGCCGTCATACCAGCCTGACA
>JAURZO010000007.1 GCA_030653405.1 Zwartia sp.
GTGAGGGTGTGATTCAACGCGCTTAGGGATTGAGGAATTGGCTGAGTCGGCGACTAGGCAACTCGGTTCGGCGATGAGAATATCAAAGAGAGCAGTACGTTTTCCACGGACAGTTTGTGGAAGTGTTGCCGCATAGCAGGACATTTGAATTCCAGATGGTTGATAAAGTAGTCATTAAAGGGAAGATTGCTAGAGCGATTGAGGATCCCAGCGTGATGAGTGCGGATTGATTAGGACGCGAAGTCACTATAACGTTGGACGTTATTCAAGTGGGCTAAGGGTGGGATCGTTTTACGCTTAATAGGCTTGGTTAAATTTACGAGAGATTTGACATGAGTAATTCAACGCAATGAATGTAGTACTGTTCGGTGCAGGCGCTAGTCACGGTGCCGGCGAGATTGGGGCCTGTAAATAATTCTTTGCAAATTGCTGGTGGATTAATCATTGGAGCGCACATGCCCAGCTGGCTTCTCGATCGACTGTTCAAACGTCAAGAGCAACCTAGTGCTCAATTTGCATTTCAAGGCACGGTTAACTGGATGCGTGCCTTGGCGATTTTGGCGGACGATCAGACATTTTCAAACCAAGCTTTGCAAACTAAGTACCTTCTTGTACGGCGTCGGAAAGCTAATCCAGCAGCAGATACACTCGCATTTGAGATGCTTCTTATGGGGCTGCATAATCTTTACGGCTTGAAGTCCCTTTGTACCCCGGAGACTGACAAGTACGGCATTGTGCGTTCGGCAATCATCTCTTGGTACTACTGCACTTATTACTCATCCAAGGCAATGATCGCATCATGTAGTGGTTCAGATCCTCAAACGCACGCGAAGTCTGCCAAGGTTTGGCAATCCGACATAGTAGAAGCTGGCCTTGCGGTAAAGCCCTTCTCTTTCATGCTTAGCAATGTAGTTACCCAGACGGTGAATCTAGAAATTGCCGGTCTAAGGCAAGGAAACAAACACGACCTAAGTCTGGAACCAAAAAATCAAGTTGAGGCCCTTGGCGCCGCGCTCTCGTATCTCAAGGGAACTGCAGAATATATCAAATGGCAAATCGAAGAAGAGGTTAAGACTAGTCGATCATACCGAGAGTTAGCCATACAAAACTTCAGAACCGCCGCAGCCAGAGCTTTTCGAGATGAGCAACTTCGACGGGAGTCTGTGAATTTCCTTGTTCAAGCTTTCCGCTATCGCGGCAAGGCCAATTATCGTGACTCAATCTATCTCTCGTACGGTGCAGATCGCACGGGGCGCATTACATCGTTTGTATCTGATTTGAGCACAGTCGCAGAGCGCTTTTTAACTATGGCTGCCCATTATGTTGCCAGACGTACTGAGCGAGGAACTTGGCAACAGTTTGTTGCGGATATGGACGAAAATTTGAGGTTTGAATCTCCGATTGACCTTCATGCAATCACATAAAACTTAATAGGTGTAGAGAAGTATGAACGAGCTTTTCGATCAAGCGGAATCATTACAAAATCTCTTGGTGTCTCAAGCAACTGGGGGTAAAGAGGACGATGCTGAATACATGCGCCTGCGTCAGGTCATGCTCTTCCAGTTATCGGTAGACTCAGTAGTACCTCGTTTTGTTCGAACTTGTAGAAATCTTGCCCAGTTCTGGCAGTTCATAAAGCACGAGTTCAGTACGTACGCAGAGCGCAGGGAATATATATGGCGAGAGTTCCGACCGTTGCTAGAGTTGCTGGAGCGTGGTGCAACAACGCCGTCAGATGAGCTAATCTCCGGAGCTATTGAAAAGTTCGATTCATCGCATGTCCAAGCTGCGTGGTCAAAGGCATTAGACCGGCGAAACTCTGACCCAGAAGGCGCAATTACAGTTGCGAGAACTCTCTTGGAGTCGATTTGCAAACACATACTTGATGAGGCCGTTGTGACATACGGTGAGGGACCGGATTTAAATAAGTTGTACCGTTTGACAGCAGAGCAGCTCAATATCGCCCCATCCCAGCACACTGAGCAAGTATTCAAGCAGATTCTCGGCGGCTGCACCGCAGTTGTCGAAGGACTGGGCTCGTTGCGCAACAGACTGAGCGACTCACATGGACAAGGAAAAATCGGTGCTAAACCAGCACCCAGACATGCAGAGTTAGCTGTGAATCTGGCAGGTGCACTGGCAACTTATCTGCTCTCGACTTGGGAGGCTCGCAATGAAGCGGAAACCTAACTTTTTATCTGAGGACTCACGCTGAAGTACAAGAAACTTTTCGCTGGGGATGGCATGAGGCAGACGCCGCAGTCGTATATGAATTGCCAGGGACCGCGAAGGGTCGAGTAATGATATTAGGGGTAAACGATGCTAAAAAGATCGTATATCCATAAAGCTTCGCTAGGTTACGTCAAACCAAGCTCTCTAGATATGGACGCATGACATTAGCCACCCTACAGAGCTGGGCAGCTTCCCAGAGTTCATCCATGGTCACCTTTTTTTGTCGCCAGGCATCTCTTAGCGCCTCAAGCGCAACGTCAAGTCCAATCTTATTGCGGAATTTAAAACAGTCAGCGATGGTTTTCGCCACTGTTGTCACGGGTAGCTGAGCGATTCCATCGATTGATTTTGCCTCCACGCAGAGGCCGGGGTCGTTGAAGCGAAAGATGCGCAGTGGGGGATAGGTCACGCTCGGGGGTCTTGCTTTGGACGAGATGGCAACCCACACCTCATGTGGTGCTTGTGTTGTCAGGCCGTGGATTTGCAGCGCCGTCAGCAAGCAAAAAACCATGTTGGGATATTTGATTGCAAGCTGCGCGAGTTGGTCTGCCTCGGTGACGGCTCTGTTCGGGGCGGCATAAAGGCCACGGCTAATTCTGATCAGTGAGCCGCTGCTTAGTAGCTGCTGGAGTTTTTCTCCTGCGACACCTATGCGCGCGAGCTCACATGCACGGACCAGACCTTTGGTGCGTATCAGTTCGAGTGCGGGATGAGTGTTTTTTGCTTGCATACGCTATTTGACGAAATTGTCGGATAAAGTAAATTTATTCCGACATATTCATAGGGAAATGATGAGGCAGATATTGCCGCCTACCTTCAGGTTGCAACAGAAGATGGTGATCCAGCACTCTTGGCGGCAGCGTTGGGTGACATCGCCAGAGCCCGAGATATGACTCAACTGGCCCGCGAGACCGGCCTATCTCGGGAAAGTCTTTATAAGGGTCTTTCGGGTGAGGGTGCACAACCCGGGGATCGTCAGGGGTAGCAATTAAAAAATTAGATGATCGCTTGCAAGCCTTTGATTAAAAGCACGTCAAGAAGCTTGAGTGCTGGGCCTGATGGGAGTGTTTCCCCTTGCTCCCATTTGCGAAAAGTCGAGGCGGTGGTGTTTAGATGACAGCGCTTGGTTGACCGTGAACGGGGGTAGGCTCGGCTGGCACAACAGACAGTCGCATACCTACTGCATGAAGCACTGCCAAAAGAGTCTTGAGCGTCGGGTTGCCGCTCGGTGACAGTGCCCGATACAAAGCCTCACGGGTGACTCCCGCCTCTTGGGCCACGGTCGCAAGTCCGCCATAGGCCTCGGCAATATCGCGCAGTGCGAGCAGGCCGACGGCGCGATGATCCGGATTGTCCAATTCTTCCAGCGCCGATTTCAGGTACTCCACCGCAAAGGCCCGATCAGCACGTAGCTCGGCAATGGTCGCCTCGTTATGGGAAACCGAAGCGGCATGTTTGAGTTTGCTCATGTATTTCTCCGTTTCCAGTCCAGCCAATATTCCTTTGCCCGTTTGATATCCGTATCCTGCGTGCGCTTGTCGCCGCCGCAGAGCAGGATGACCAACGTAGTGCCATGCCGCCCTAGATACACGCGATAGCCGGGACCAATGTCTTCGCGCAACTCCAGCACACCTTCGCCGACTGATTTGATGTCACCGAAGATGCCCAGGGACACTCGCCGAAAACGGATTTCCAACTTGGCCCTGGCCCGCGCGTCACGCATTTCCGCAAGCCAGTCTGTCAAAGGTGTATGGCCATCAAGGCGCTGATAACGGTGCACTTCAATCATGGAGTAACCTATATTGTAACTTATAATTCACACGAATCAATGTGCGCGAAGTCCCGGTGAAAAGCAGTTGGACAAGGATGCGCCGCCAAGCCGTGTAGTACGAATTTCCGGTCAATGGCTGCTCGGGATTGAAGATTGATGGGCTCTCAGAGAGGGAGTTTGCGTGTCCACTCAACTGCAATTCCTCCGAAATAAGTTGCTAAAGGTGGACAGCAATGAGCTAGTGAGCCTGATCATGCGGATGGAGAGATTGATATGCGAAGCGTTGTGTCGTGACAAAAGTGATCCTTGTGTCTTCTGAGTAATATGATTTTTTCGGGCGAGAGTTCACAACTTGAACATCCCCAAGGGTAGCGATCAATAAATTAGATGAACGCTTACAAGTTTTTGTCTGCAAGCACGTTAAGAAGCTTGAGTGACAGGCTTTTTGCGCTGAGCTCTCTCACTGGTTTGGAAAATTTTCTCAAACTCACGCATGGTTATTTTGCTGATTGCGCCGGCTTTATGAAGAGCCTTCATGTCACGTCGTAATGAATCAATGATTTTGCTTTTCACACGCTATCTCCACACAGCTTACGTCGGTGAATCTTATGCCAACGTCTTCGTAAGAGGTGTTGCTCGATGCAACACTTGTTTTCCATCTGTAACGTTATGTATTTATGTATTTATGACGGATAACGATAAGCAGGGTGCGATTTCATATCATCGTGACCGGTGATTTCACGAAAGCGTGACCGTTTTATGTCAAACAAAGTTCTCTAGAAATGGAGCCATGACTTTTGCGTGGCTGCAAGTGGTCCGCGCTGTTTATCTCTACCCACTACCCACTGAATGGGGATTTATTCTGCCGAATAAGTAGGCGGATACAGACGTCTTCGCGATTATGTCTCGGCATAGTCGAATTGGTCTACGGTCGACTACTTCTTGGCATTGGGTATTTTTTCGTCCTTTGACATCGCATTGATGAACGTCATGAACTGAGGCATGATTTCAGTGCTGTGCACGTCGATCACCAAGTCGATCTCGTTAAGAGTTTCAATATTCACAGCATTCAAGGTCATTTGCGAGCCTGTCTCCTCGACTTCGGCACTCGCCTCCCATGCGCCAATCGTCCACTCAAGTGCAATTCCTCCGCTCCGAAGCGGATAGATGTGTGGGAGTGGAGCGGGCTGGATGGCGACATTGACCAAGAATCTACGCATTGCTTCGATTGCTGCCGGCGATGAGGCATGGTTCTCGTTGTCGTACCAGCCCGCCGGGGTCGCTCGTATCTCTTCTAGCCGTGAGTCGGAGCTTATCGTTGCCAAGCTCGACAACCAACAACTTTGGTTTTCAATCGGGGTCATGGAGTCTGTGAAAGAATCATATGCTGAGGCTTGAGTTTGTGTCGATGAAATCCAATTTCATAAACATGAGCCACTGGCGCCCTGAATTAGGATTTTAACCACTGCAATAAAAGTTTCTTCGTAGAGAGAGATCCGTAATCTGAAACGGCCCGCTTCAACTTGACCTGATCGAAACCTGACAGTTTGCGCTCCGCCAACTTAAGCACTCGTATTTTATCTTCAGCCAATTCTTCCAGATTATTGATTGCATCCACCAGTAAGAATTCTGGTGTGAGTTTCTTCGGAAAGCGCGGCTTGACGCGGAAATCAAATTGACGGTTCCCGAACGAAAAGAGGCCGTGCCGCTTGTGGTTGTACACAAAGGTTTTGTTATAGAGCTGTGTCATTCCCAAGCCCAGCGTGTTGTAGCTGGATGGGGAAAACACAAGAAAGTCCTTGTCGCGCAGGAATGCTGCAATCAGTTCCTGATCGGCTGGGGGCAGCAGTCCAAATACCGATTTCTTTGGTGCGTAGTAGAGTCCTTGAGCCAATCGCTGCAATGCGCCTTCTGTAACAAGCTCGCGGAGGTGTCTGTCAACTGCGTTGGACACCTTCGCCAAATCCTCTCTGCGATAGACCTTACCAGCGTGGAGTGTCCTGGCGACTTGATCCAAGGCGTGCGATCGCGTCGGTAGCGAGGCTTTACCGAAAGGTAAGGGTGCAAGTTGTTGAGCACTAAGTGCCATTGCATGATTTCTCATTAATAATTCATGCAAATGGTAACTCGATTAGTCTGCTGCATCGGTTCTTTAAGCCTCAGAGGTGGCGTGTTTTGCCTATCCCTTTAATCATCCGCCTAAAGCTGAAGTCGAAATCCGGTATCGGCATGAATTTGGCGGACAAAACACTTGATGTGGTTCGTATGCGGATCGGGCGATCGATTTTTGAAGCGTTGAGTCGTGAAACGTTCGCAGGGAGGATGGCCGGTGGATATTGTCGATAACACGGTGTTTTGACAACATTCAAATGCTACATTCGTAACAGAGCTTGGCGCAGGTAAGGCTCGCAAAGTAGCATTACGTCTAGACGAGAAAACATATGGCACGAGCAGATCAACTTAAGGCACTTCTTCGCGCCCATGTCGGGGAGAATTCCGAGCATTTTTATGCTGTTGCCATGCAAATGGCTGCGGACGAAGCGCGTCGTGGTCACGTCAATCTTGCGGCAGAACTTCGGGATTTGATTGATTCGGCCAAAGTTAAGGCGAGGCCCGAGCGCTCGGCTCGTCCTACTGCGCTGGCGCAGCCAAAAGGTGAACTGAGCGATCTGTTGACGGCTCGTTACCCCAACGATCACCTGTCTGAAATGGTGCTCGCAGATACTGTCGTGTCCAAACTTCAGAGAACTCTCCGCGAGCAGCGCTTTGGCGAAAAGTTACGGACTCATGGTCTCGCACCTCGACGCAAACTTCTACTTGTTGGGCCACCAGGTACCGGTAAGACAATGACGGCGAGCGTGATTGCTGGGGAGCTCAAACTGCCTTTGTTTACCGTTCGCTTCGATAGCCTGATTACAAAATTTATGGGTGAAAGCGCATCAAAACTCCGGTTAGTTTTCGATGCCTTACGAACCACTCGCGGGGTTTATTTCTTTGATGAATTCGATTCTTTAGGTCTTCGGCGCGGCGGACAGCATGACGTAGCCGAAATGCGTCGAACGCTAAATATGTTTCTTCAACTCCTGGATCAAGATGAGTCAGATAGCTTGATTGTGGCAGCGACTAATCATGCCAAGGATCTCGACATCGCTTTGTTCAGACGTTTTGATGATGTGGTTCGCTATGAGCCACCGGATCGCGCTCAGGTTCTTGTTCTGCTAAAAAATAAATTGGGTGCGTTTGTGCAAAAGGGATTTGAATTTGAACCGCTCGTTAAAGTCGCGTGCGGTCAATCCCATGCTGAAATTTCTCGCGCCTGTCTTGATGCAGTCAAAGACGCGGTGATGGATGGCTTGGACATTGTCGCCGTAAGGAATGTGATTCAGCATCTCGAAGAGAGAGCCCTTGCGCACAAGATATAGCAGCAGGTCGGGCTAAAGAGTTAAGTTTTGTGATTAAAAATGAAAGAGATGTTTAATGCCCGATCAAGTTCTTCAGCATTTAGTTGTAAGTGGTTTTTCCAGTTATTCCGACTTTAAGTCGCCCTCCTCAGCATCCCGTCGGCCTGTTACAGAGAGAGACCGAGCCGACCATGGCTTAAAACTGCTTCGGCAAATCCAATGTATTCAGGAAGCACTTCCCATTATTAAAGCGCAACGCGTCGAAGCCAGGCTCGGGAGTGAGAGTGGAGTCGCTGTCGCCCTTGAAATTCGTCCTAAAGGCGCGCTGGACTATAAGAGCGTTGAGTGGAAACGAGAAGGCATTGAGGTCCTGAATGTTCGAGGTTCGGAGGAGTCTGAAACTGTCATTCTCCACATCCCTGATGGCAAGTTGAGTGCTCTTTTAAGACGCATTGAGCAGTATTTAAAGGCCGAGACCCGGACAGGGAAGCCTTCGTATATGACTCTGGTAAATGCAATTGAGAATGTTCGAAAAGCGGTATTTCTTGATTTTTGGACTGATCGGACAGATCCGCCCGAGGGTGAGGACCATATTTGGTGTCAAGTGTGGTTGCGCATTAATCGTAAAGCGGCCAAGGATGTCGTATCGAGATTTTTAGAGCTCGCCTCAAAACTAGGGATTGAGGTCGAGCCTGGGCATGTTTATTTTCCAGGAAGGGTGATTGTTGCTGTACATGCAACGCGGAGCGCAATACAGCAGGCAACCGAGCTCCTAGATATGGTTGCGGAAATCCGGGGTGTCTCGCCTACAGCAGAGTTCTTTCTTTCTGAGCTCAAACCCTATCAACAAGATGAATGGATTCAAAATCTGCTGCAGCGAAGTACGAGGCTTGAGGGTGTTGAGCATAATCGCTTAACCCTCCTTGATACGGGGGTGAATGCCGGCCATCCATTGCTGAAGGCGGAGCTTTCTGCAGCCGACATGCATGTATACGACCCGACTTGGTCCTTAGATGATCGCGATGGGCACGGGACGGAGATGGCTGGGCTGTGCCTCTACGGAAATCTCGTGCCAGTCTTGGCGCATGACAAGCCTATTAAAATATCGCATCAGCTTGAGTCGGTCAAGATTTTTCCTGATGAAGGTCAAAATGCACCTCATCTATATGGAAGTATTGTTGCCGAAGCGACTAGCCGTGTTGAGGTGAGTAATCCCGTCGCGCGTCGTGTGTTTGCGATGATGACAACTTCAACAGGTGATATTGGCGGAGAGCCCTCAGAATGGTCTGCAACAATTGATCAGCTCGCTTTTGGTCGTCCTGCTATTGAGGTCGGAATTGACGATGAGGCAGATGAGGATGAGCGGACACAAAGGCTTTACATTATCGCTGGTGGCAATGTTCGTTGGCCCGATTGGAGCCGTTATCCGAATATTAACCAGCTTCAGATGGCTGAAAGCCCAAGCCAAGCATGGAATGCTCTGACAGTCGGGGCAACCACCAACCTCGTTGATATAGACTCAAAAAAATATCCTGGATTGGCAGTCATTGCACCACAGGGAGGACTAGGGCCAGCTTCCCGTACAACTGTTATGTGGCAGTCGACTTGGCCGTACAAACCTGATGTGTTGGCGGAAGGAGGAAACGGCTGCAGAGATATCGCAAATAATATTACGGTAGGTCCAGACTCTTTACGTCTGCTAACGACTTCCTCAGATATGCATCGTGTTTCGCTTCGCGAAACAGGAGATACAAGCGCAGCTACTGCGGAGGTTGCTCGACTTTGCGCTCGTCTCTCTTTTCAGTATCCCGATTACTGGCCAGAAACTATCCGTGCCCTAGTGGTGCACGGAGCTAGGCATACAACTAACATGCGCGGCGCGCTAAAGATCCAACCGACGCAGCGTGATAAGAAGATTTTTTTGAGAACCTATGGTCATGGCTTGATCAACGAGCAGTATTCTTTATCGTCTGATTTAAATAGACCAACGATGGTCATTCAGGAGCAAATTCAACCGCTACGGAAGGATCGAGGAATCATCAAATTCGGGAAAATGGTGTTCCATGATTTGCCTTGGCCAGCAAATGAGCTCATACCTCTGGGTGAAATTGAAGTTTCCCTTCGAGTTACTCTTTCATACTTTGTTGAACCGAATCCAAGTAAACGCGGATGGCAAAGTAAGTTTCGTTATCAGTCTTATGGACTTCGCTTTGCCATCAAGGGAGCTTCAGAAACAGACGAGGATTTTGCAGAGCGAATAAATGCACTCGAACGCGACCAAGATAACGAAGGAAGCCACAAAGATCCAGACCGAGACGGATGGTCTTATGGTTACCAACTGCGAACTAATGGATCTTTGCATTCGGATACTTGGACTGGTACTGCTGTCGAGCTGGCTTCCAAAGGAACTATCGCGGTGTTTCCTGTTGGAGGCTGGTGGAAGGATTGGGCTGACGCCCGACAATGGGACACAGGCGTACGCTATTCGCTGGTTGTTTCACTAGAACCCGTCGAAGATATCGATGTCGATCTTTATACTCCCATCAAAACGCAGATTATGATTGCTCAGAGGATCAGCGTGCCTAGTGAAGGGTAAATTGATATGTCGATTGCATCGACATATCCTGAGTTTGTGTCGATAAAATCCAATTTTATAAACATGAGTCTCTGGCGCCCTAATAGCCCCTACAACGAATTACCGTTGTTGCCATCTTCACACGAGCTTGAAACGAAGGCGGTGTTAAAGCAGTGCATCTTGGCAAGAGCGGCCGTTGCGAAGCTCAAGGTGGCGGCTGAACTCTTTCCAAATCAGTCTGTGCTGGTTAATACTTTGCCACTCCTTGAAGCGAAAGCCAGTTCTGAAATCGAAAATATTGTTACGACGACTGACAAGCTTTTTGAGCATCTTAATCATGAAGAACATGCTGACCCAGCCACAAAAGAAGCGTTGCGTTACAGCAGGGCGGTGCTTGAGGGTTATCGGAGTCTAAACGTCACGCCTCTGAGTACACGCAGTGCCGAGGAAATCTGCACCCACATCAAGGGTGTCTTTATGTCTGTGCGTAAGTCCCCGGGCACGGCTTTGCAGAACGATCTGACGGGAAGCGTGGTCTACACGCCGCCTGAGGGCGAGCAGCGATTGAGGGCTCTGCTGGCAAACTGGGAGGATTTCATGCATCAGGAGACGGACCTAGATCCGCTGATTCGCATGGCGGTCGGGCACTACCAGTTCGAAGCGATCCATCCCTTTACGGACGGTAACGGTCGCACGGGGAGGGTTATCAATGGCTTATTTTTGATTCAGAAGAGCTTGCTAACCTTACCGATACTGTATTTGAGCCGATATATCATTCATAACAAGAGTGACTATTACCGATTGTTATTGGGCGTTACACGCGATGCAGCCTGGGAGCCTTGGGTGTTGTATGTGCTCAAGGGGGTAGAGGAAACGGCGAACTGGACCACCGCCAAGATCGCCGCGACTAGGTCGCTTTTTGAGCACACAACGGATTACATCCGCAGCAAGTTGCCTAAGGTTTACAGCCATGAGCTGGTCAGGCTGATTTTTGATTTGCCCTATTGCCGTATCGCGAGCGTGACTGACGCGGGTATCGCCAAGCGTCAAACGGCTTCAATTTATCTGAACCAACTGGTCGAGATTGGTGTGTTGATTGAAGTGGGTGTGATGAAAGAAAAACTTTTTCTACATCCGAAGTTCATGAAGTTGCTGACGACGGATGAGAATGGTTATGCGAGGTATGGAGTTTGATTTGGCATGACAAGCTTTGGAAGAAGCTCAAGCTCGACGGTGGCGCTGTCATTTATCTGGCTGGAGATTCATATCCAGCGAGTGATAAAGAAGAGGAATCGATTGGCCGGTATTTTGCTGCAGCCCTTGGTTTACGTTTCATTTCGCACAACGATTTGTTGATTTATATCGATTCTGCGCCAGAGAGTTACCGCGGAGGGATTCAAGTTGATAAGAGGGCAGCCGGGTTAAAAGCGGCTATCAGCAGTCTTTCGGGCCCCGTCCTTTTGGTGGGCCGATCGTCCGGTGCCCGCGTCGCAAGCCTGTGTGCAGACGAGAGGAATGTTGCAGCGGTAGTGTGTTTTGCCTATCCCTTTAAGCATCCGCATAAAGCTGAAGAGGAAATCCGGTATCGGCATTTGGAGTCGCTCTTTACACCGACTCTCGTGATTCAAGGGATCAGGGATGAGTACGGTGGGCTGGTGCAAATGAAAAAGTATAAATTTTCACAAGCGGTCCGCTTTTTTTACGTAAAGGCGGGTCACGGTATGAATTTGAAAGGCAAAACGCTTGATTTGGTTCGTATGCGGATCGGGCGATTAATTTTCGAAGCGTTGAGTCGTGACGATGCACAACGATGATCATCTGGGGGGAGAAATTTTGCTGTCAGATGGTGGGTTGAATCTCACATAATCAATGTACGTCAGTTACAAATTGTGCCCGCAAAATTGCAGTGCTTTAGGTATAACTGTTTTTTTAATGACAAAGGGCGTTATCCGATTGCCATGACTGAAGTGCGCGGATGGCGCGCAGCTTAGCTTTAGGAGAAAAGCGGTGAATATCAAATCCAAAACTTTCGACGTTGCCGACTTTCTGGATGATCAAGAGACCATTGCTGAGTATCTTAATATGGCACTTGAGGATCCAAATCCTGAAATGCTATTGCTTGCTGTTAAGAACATTGCAAGGGCTCGCGGCATGGCTCAGCTTGCTGAGGACGCCGGCCTTGGTCGTGAAAGCCTTTACAAGGATCTGAGCGATGGAGCTAAGCCTCGTGATGACGTGGCAGGGAATGTATAGCTGGGCCTTAGGTTCCTTGTGCTTTTCAATCCAACATACCAAGCCATACAGATATTTTTTCACGAGGGTCGCCTCCCAAGAACTTGAGCGACTCACGTCTAAGTTCGCTGTTTCTCAGGAAAGCGGGCGATTAATCTGCGTCTTCACTTCGCGCATGAACCGTCCAAGGGTTAATGATGCTGAGTCCGAGGTTGTCAAAGTCCCGGCTGTTACGTGTGACTACGCTCAAACCATGTTGAGCAGCTGTGGCTCCCAACAGACTATCAATTGCGGGTAAGGGCCGGCCTGCGGCGGCCAATAATCTACCCCACCGGTCAGTCACCTTTAGGTCTATAGGCAGGATGCGTCCTGTAAAAAAAACTGGCAAGTCGGTTTCAAGCCAATCAGTGAGCGCCATGCGTCTCTCTAAATCTTTTACGCTTTCGATACCTTTGCGAAGCTCTCCTAATGTCAGCACACTCAAATAGAGGGTGGAAGCCGGTCTTTTAGAAAACCACTCAATGACAGAAGGATCTGGTGTCTTGCGGCGGAGTTCGGAGATAACGTTTGTATCCAGTAGGTAACTCAAATTGAGACCTCGCGAGTCAAGCTGCGGTCTCGCTCAAGGCTGATTTCCTCTAGCCCAAACAACGGAGATTGACGCATAAACTCAACCAATGAGCGTTCATTGCCAGTGAGCTGGTCGTAGAGTGAGCGCGTCATCACAACAGCAACGTGCTGTCCATGCAAGGTGATCCCTTGCGGACCTTCGCTTTCAGCGCATTTAATGACCTCGGATAGCTTCGCTTTAGCTTCTTGTATTTGCCATGCGTGCATTTTTAATCCTCCTGCTAAATTCTGACTATAATAGTCAGAATTTAGCATATCCAATCCGGATTTAGTTATTAGCCCCATCGCTGACAAAGATGTGAATTACGATGAATACTCCATGACTCTTGATAGCGATGTCTCTATGAACGTTTCGGCTCGTGTTGCTCTTGTCACTGGCTCTACTTCCGGTATTGGTGCCGCCGTCGCTCGGCGGCTATCGAACGATGGCTTCGCTGTCATCTTGCATTCGCGCAACTCGGTCGAGGAGGGTCAAGCGTTGGTGCGCGAATTAGGCTTGGCCGCTTATGTTCAAGCTGATCTTGCAAAGGAAGCGGACCGGGAAAGGTTAATCCGCGAAGCCATTGCCCAATGGGGTCGACTGGACGTACTGGTCAACAACGCTGGGATTAGTGGCGTCATTCCGCATGCAGATCTCTTGGCAGCGACGCCGGATGTTTGGCACGAACTGCATGAAGTCAATGTCGTCGCCCCATTTCGGCTTGTGGCGTATGCGGAATCCGCGCTCCGCGAGGCCGGTGCGAGGGGCAAACCTGGTTGCATCGTGAATGTGAGCTCGCACGCTGGCGTTCGACCAAAAGGGGCATCCATTCCCTATGCAGCGACCAAGGCCGCTTTAAACCATGTGACCCGCCTACTTGCTCTTTCGCTTGCTCCACATATTCGAGTGAACGCAGTCGCGCCAGGCCTGGTCAATACGCCGATGACAGCGAACTGGACACAGGCGCAGCAACTTTGGAAAGAGCGAGCACCGATGGGTCGGGCGGCGAGTCCAGAGGACATCGCGCAAGCTGTAGCAATGTTGGTCGCCTCGGATTACCTGACGGGTGAGATTCTTCTGTCGGATGGTGGCTTAAATCTTACGTAGTCAACACGTGTCAATCGGTTAGCTATTAAGAAGTCATTTCTCAGCGATTTGGCGTAAACGATACGTTGTGCTCTGAATGTTGAAAAGCAATGTCTATTGCTTGCACGATCTCATCCCAAACCCCCGGTTCTTCAAGCATGGGTATTTCTTTGAGCAAAATATTGGAGAGTTTGCCTTGATTGGCTTGCGCCGAGCGGATGACGCGATCAAGTTGTACATCCGGCATTTCGATGATGTCCTTGATCGCTGAACGCGCTTGTGTGTGGCTGCGCAAATAACGAGACTCGGCACGCATGTCTTCAAGGACAGTCCGCTCCAGGATGTGAGCTACATAGATCACATGCTGAGTAAAGTCTGGGAAACGCCAGGTATGTCGAGCCTGGTCATCCCCATGAAAAACAAAATTTGACGTCACGCCATCGGGGTATGTTGTCAGGGTGCTTGCAAACTCATAAAGACCTGCCAAAGATTGCATGAGCGGTCGCGAAATTGTGTCCAGGATATGTTGGTAGGCATGGCGTTCGGTTTGGTCCCTCGATATTAAAGAGGAGACTGGGAGAATCATCGGACCCTTTACGACATCGTCGCGTCGCAACACATCGTTAATAAGAAAACGATGGACGCGTCCATTGCCATCCGCAAGGGGATGAATGTACACAAAGCCAAACGCCGCTACAGCACTGCGCATGACGGACGATTGTCCTTGTGTGCGTTCTAAAAAGGTAACGAGACCTTCAAGCATGGCCGCAAGGTCTTGGGTGGGTGGTGCGATGTAGTGGACGACTTCTTGATAGCGTGCGACTTCACCAACGAATACGGGTGATTGGCGAATACCAAAGGTTTGCAATGTAGTGCGCTGACCTAAGATTTCGGATTGCAAGCTTGCTAGCGCGGCTTGAGTGAGAGGCCATGGGTGTTGGCCGGTTCGGCGAGAAAGCACATCCGAGAAGCGCTGAATGCGATCGGTTTGATTGGCTTCTCCCTCGATGGCGAAACTCGATTTACTTTCGCGAAGCGTCATCCAGACGGCTGAGCGCATCAGCAACTCTTCTCCAAACTCCAGAGCCAGATCTTCCAAAAGGCCCTTCACGTCTAAATTGATCGCCCTGAGCGCGTCGTTTGTTTTGCGAATAAAAGGGCAGAAAGCTGACGTACCCGGGAGATTGTCTCTCACACGCCAGCGTTGGTTGAGGACGGTATGCTCTGGCGAGGCAGCTACTTGTTTTTCATCATCGAGTACGGCAATGTAGCCACCGAGAATTTTCGAGTGGATTTCTAATGTTCGTCCGGTGATGAACTCATACAGAAACCCCACTCTTTTTGCATACTGACCAGAGGGTTCGTCATCGATCCAAGCGGTCAATTCATGCGGATGGATTGTTACAAATAGTCGGGATAGCAGTTCTAGATTGGGCATCTCGTGCTTGAGATGAAAGGTAAGATGCCCACGCAATGTCGCGCTTGGACGCATACTTTCTACGTATATCTCAGTCGTAATACCCTCTGATACGAGTGTGGCGCGTCTGCCACCAAGACGACTAACTGTCTGCAAGGGGAAGATAGGTTCTATGCCGTAGTTGGCCGCTAGCCAAGCTCCTCCAAGTAGATTGTGGTATTCCATGGAGGCATTATCATCAAAAATGATAAAAAATGCAAAAAAATGATAATAATATTATTTATTAGATAAAAAACAGTAATTTTGCGATCTATACGTAGGTGGCTTGGCCTTTGATTGAAGTTTTCGCCATTGTTCACTGGACTTCAAGCCCCGTACTGTTTCCCTAACCATTTCCGATACTCGCCGCTGGTGACGCCCTCCACCCATTTTGGGTGATCCAGATACCATTGGACGGTTTTCTCGATACCGGTCTCAAAGGTTTCCTGGGGTTTCCAGCCAAGTTCTCGTTCGATCTTGCGGGCGTCGATGGCATAGCGGCGATCGTGTCCGGGCCGGTCGGTCACGTAGGTGATCTGTTCGGCATAAGGTTTGCCGTCAGCGCGCGGACGCAGCTGATCGAGTCTGGCGCAGATTGTCTTGACAACGTCCAGGTTGGCCTTTTCGTTCCAACCGCCGATGTTATAGGTTTCTCCTACGCGTCCGGCTTCGAGCACGCGCGCGATCGCATGGCAGTGATCTTTGACGTAGAGCCAGTCTCGGACCTGCTGGCCATCTCCATAGATAGGGAGTGGTTTGCCATTCAGCGCATTCAAAATGACGAGAGGAATGAGCTTTTCTGGAAAGTGGAAAGGACCGTAGTTGTTGCTACAGTTCGTGGTCAGGACAGGTAGGCCATAGGTGTGGTGCCAGGCGCGTACCAAATGATCCGAGGATGCTTTGCTCGCCGCATACGGGCTGTTGGGCTCGAACGGATTCGTCTCAGCAAAGGGCGGATCGTCGGAGGCCAGTGTCCCATACACCTCGTCAGTCGAAACATGCAGAAATCTAAAGAGTTTCTTCTCTGCCTCGGGTAGCCCCTTCCAATAGGCGCGCACAGACTCTAAAAGATTAAAGGTGCCGACTACGTTGGTTTGGATGAAGTCGCCCGGGCCATGTATGGAGCGATCGACATGGGACTCGGCTGCAAAGTTCAAAATGGCGCGGGGTTTGTATTTGGCAAGTAAAGAGTCGACCAAGACACGATCGCCAATATCGCCTTGTACAAAAATATGGCGCTTGTCTTCGGAGAGGGCGGAGAGATTGTCGAGGTTGCCGGCATAGGTGAGCTTGTCGAGGTTCACAACGGGCTCGTCGTTATTTTCAAGCCAGGTATGGACGAAATTGCTACCAATAAAGCCAGCACAACCAGTGACTAAAATCATACGATTCTCTTTTAGGGATGATTAGATTATTTTACTGATTTTGATGTCGCGCCATCTTGATATCTTTGTATATGTTTGCAGCATGGCGGTTTTAAGCAGGTCATTCGTATGACAGGAAAATCGTTAATTTTGTTACAATGAAAACATTATCTGTTACAAATATACTTTTTGATATCATTATTTATCTTTATGAATGCCAAGGAGTTAGCCATGGCCGCCATTGCAGAGCGCGAAATCATCGCGTCACAGGACCGTGGCGCACTGGCCAAAATGGTGATGACATTACTTGATCATTGGAAATTAAGTACTGAGGATCAGGCGGCGTTGTTGGGTCTTGCCTCCAGCAATCGTGCTGCTCTGGCCAACTATCGCAGTGGCAAGCCGATTGGTACTAGCCGCGATCAATATGAGCGTGTGGGACATCTTTTGGGTATCCACAAAAATCTGCGCCTACTTTTTCCACAAAATCGCGAATTGGCATACAGTTGGATGACCACTCGCAACAAGGCCTTTGATCATTTGACACCTGTCGAGGTTGTCAAAGAGTGGGGTTTTGCAGGGCTACTGATGGTGCGTGGTTATCTGGATCGTGCGCGTGGTGTTTGAAAAACTGACCTTGGTCGACATTCATCAAGATGTGTCCCGCAACATTGTTTCTTTATATGAATCCCAAGACTTGTTTGATGATCTCACTCAGGACTCAACTGAATGGTTGCTCGCACATAGAGTAGAAGAAGAGGTTAAACCTCCAACGTATCGTTCGCGAACACCCATTATCGATCGTCCTTTTGAGGATGCTGAGTGGTTGAGTGCGATCACATGGCCTTTTGAAAACTGGCGCTCAAGTCGTTTTTCAGACGGATCTTACGGGGTCTGGTATAGCTCTGAATCAGTTGAAACGACTGTCTATGAGTCCGTCTTTCATTGGTACAAGGGCTTGCTGAGTGATGCTGGATTTGATCGTGCAGGGGTGATTGCTGAGCGTAAGGTGTACAAAGTCGCATGCGCTGCAGCCTTGTTGGACTTTCGCAAGCTCGTTGATACTCAAACAGATCTATTGCATCGAACGGATTACACACTTTGCCAGTCTGTGGGATCTAGGATTCACCGCGAAGGTCATCCTGGACTATTTATGCAGTCTGTCCGCAGACCCAAAGGCGAAAATATGGTGATCTTTAATCCAAACATACTTTCCAATCCTCGGTATTGTTGCCAGCTAAGATATCGTCTTGAGGAGACTCAGGTTGTAGTTGAAAAAAGCCCGGGAAGTGCTTGGTTCAATATTCCGTTAGATACTTTTTGAAATTGTATATCTTTAAAAAACTATTATAATTTAACTAATATTTAATAGCTTTTTAAAGATCTATAAAATGATCTATGAACTCCTTAACGTGAATGAAATCGCTGCTGATATTGGCAAAAATATGCGCCTTGCGCGTGCCGCGCGTGGCTTGCGACAAGAAGATTTGGCGCTCTTAAGCGGAGCGAGTTTGCAGGCCATCAAAAATCTCGAGGGAGGCGGAAAGGTCGAATTCATGACTTTTTTACGTGTCGCTAAAGCCTTGAACATCGACAAGGACATATGGGCGAGTTGTTTGCCCAAACCCAAATCTCTGGATGAATTGTCTCGTATCGAGTCTGCGCGAGCTGAGTCCACACGCGTCAGAGTAACAAGATGAAAAAGTCTCAACTGAGTTTGAGTCAACAGCGTATTCAGATTGCATTAGATTTTGGTCAAACGACTCCATCCCAAATTCTTGGAGAATGCATGTGGGTCGCAAGCGAGCGTCGCGCAGCATTTGAGTGGAGCGCACAAGCCCTCGCTTCAGGTCTCAATCCGTCGCCTTTTAAGCTGCCCCTGTCACCCGGGGTTCATTATGCGGATCGTTCGCCTTTCGATGGTCTGCATGCTTTGTTTTCTGATTCAATACCTGATGGTTTTGGACTCAGATTAATGAACAAAGGTCTGGCAGATGCTGGCTATTCTTTGGATAAGGTGAGTCCGTTACACAGGTTGGCTTGGGTCGGCCAAAGAGGTGTTGGCGCATTGACCTATACCCCGATGATTGACGGCGCAAGTGCCCAAGATTTGATGGACCTCTCTGCGCTCGCAACCCATGCTGTCAGCGCGCAAGTTGAGGTTCTCCAAGATCTACCTAGGCCGATCATCAGGGCGGGTGGTTCGGCTTTGGGTGCCCGACCAAAATTTTGGGCCGCAATCGGACGAGATCGACAGTCCGTTATTCTTGGCGATGAGGCGAATACGCTTCAGGGATTTGATGCGTGTTTACTCAAATTCGCACCCTCGCTCGGCGATCCCTATGAGCCGTATTTTGAAGCGGCATGTTTAAAATTAGCTGCCGAGCATGGCGTCAAGGCTGCGCGAGGTGAGTTGCTGATGCACGCGCACGGACCCGCTTTAGCTGTCCACCGTTTTGACCGCAGTCCTGGGGGCGAGAGGTTGCACACACAAAGTGTGGCCGCTTTGCTCGGCTTGGACTTTCGCGAAGCAAATATGGATTACACCGCACTCGCTAAGTTGGTCAAACAGCTGGCAGGTGATGAGGCGTTGGAAGTGCTTTACCGGCAGCTTTGCTTCAATGTAGCCATGTCCATGCGTGACGATCACACAAAAAATTTTGCTTTTTGCATGAATAGTGCTGGGAGTTGGGAGTTGTCACCCGCCTTTGATCTTTGCCCTTCTTTGGGGCTTGGGTATACGCAAGAGCACACAATGACGCTCAATGGCAAAGGGACCCATATCTCTAGGGATGACTTGCTTGTATTTGCAGGGTCTTTGGGGCTGAGCAATCAATTGGCGCGTGATGGTTTGGATCAGGCCCGCGCTGCTGCGTCTAAGTTTGAGGGCGAGGCGATGCGTACGGGTGCGCCAAAATCACCGACTCGAGCTTGGGTGAGTCGTTTTAAGGAAATTGATAAATATCTTGCTCCATCGATCATTTAGATATGGCATCGTGTTCTCACCGCACTATTGCGGGCTCTAAGCCTCAGACCATCTTTTTCAAGCTTTCCCAGATATGTCTTCTGAGCTTCAGAAACTCGGGGTCGGTCTTGATCTCATCGCGACGGGGGCGGGCAAAGGGAACGTCGATGATTTGGGCGATGCGGCCTGGTCGGGGTGACATCACGACGATACGGTCTGCCAGATATAACGCTTCCTCGATGGAATGGGTCACAAACACCACTGTTTTGCGCTCGCGCTCCCAGATGTTCAGTAGCTCGTCTTGCAGCAGGTCGCGGGTCTGGACGTCGAGTGCGCCGTAGGGCTCGTCCATCAAGAGGATGCTGGGCTTGATGGCGAGTGCCCGGGCGATGCCGACGCGTTGCTGCATGCCGCCTGAGAGTTGGTGGGGATAGGCGTTTTCAAAGGCGGTGAGGCCAACGAGCTCGACGCATTGGCGGGCTTGGGCGAGGCGTTGTTGTTTTTCGACGCCGGCGACTTCGAGGCCAAAGGCGACGTTGTCGAGCACGGTGCGCCACGGGAAAAGCTCAAAGCTTTGAAACACCATGCCGCGGCCGTGTCCGGTGGTGCCGGTCACGTCCTCGCCGTCAATCAGGATGCGTCCGCCATCGCTGGTCTCGATGCCGTTGATGATGCGCAGGAGTGTGGACTTGCCACACCCTGAGGGACCCAGTAGGACGAGAAATTCCAGATCTTTGACTTGAAGTGAAAAGTTTTCGAGTACTGGCAGGCCACCCGCGCCTTGCCGGTAGATCTTGGTGATCCCGTCGATTTCAAGCTTGAAATGTGCCAATTATCAGAGCTCCTTGAGGGCCTTTTCCATGTATTGGGTGTCGATAGTTTTGGCGATATTGGTGCCGCGCTTGACGGTGCCGGCCTTGACGTAGACGGGCATCAGCTCATCAAAATACTTCAGGCGAAAGCCGCCATCGTCTGGCCAAGCCTTGATCTGTTTGGAGAGAGTTTCCCAGACGGGTCTGAGTTGTTCTTCGGTCGCAGTCTTGGCGTCTTTGACGGTGGCGTATTTACGATAGCCCTCGGCAAAGTAGGACAGGCTTTGATTGGTTTTCCGGAACGAGGTCACGGTGGCTTTGAGCAGGTCCGTGATGGCGCGGGCATTGTCGGCATTTTTAAGCCAGGAGCCTTGTACCAGCCACGCTTCCGAGAGCCAGGGGTTGTAGATTTTCCAGGGCTCGACCATCACTTTGTAATTACCCTGTTTGAGGATGTCGGCCGCTTGGTCAAAGTGCACGGGCACGGCTGCTACGCGTCCACCGAGCAGCGCGCGCATGCGTGAACCTGAGCCACCGACATCGACCACGGTGGCGTCTTCGATATTGACGCCATTGCGCTCAAAAATACCACTCAACATCACGTAGATAAAGTCGCCGGTTGAGTTCAGGGCGATGGCGTTATCTTTATTTTTAAAGTCCGCGTAGCTTTTGACTTTATCGGCGTTGACGACCAGCACTTGACTGGTGTTGTTGTAGACCATGCCGACCATTTTGACATCTGCACCGACCGAACCCGCGCGCAGGGCGGATACGACGTCGGACTCGCCGACTTCGGCGGAACCGGCCACGATCGATTGTGTCAGAACCTGCATCGACTCGATGCGCTTCATGTCGGAGGCGCTATAGCCGAGTGCTTGCATGCCTTCGTTGAGTGCCATGATGGCGGGCACGTGAATGGACAGGGTAAAGCCCAGAATCTGTGCTTTCAGGGCGCGATTTTTTTGTGCGAGGCTTAACGGCGCATACGACAGCAGGGCAGCTGAGCCAAGGCTCATGCCAGCATGCTTGAGTAGATCTCTGCGTGTGATTATCATCGTTGTCTCCTTGTGGCCCTCGAAGAGCCTATAAAAGTTTTAACTGAGAGTTTTAGAGTGTCTGGCGTTGTTGTTCATACCAGGGTGCCAGATGTTTCCCCCACTGCGAAAGAAGGGCGTTTGCGATCAGGCTGACAAATGCTAGGGTGAGTAGCAGGCTCAGGAGCGCGCTGGTGTTGACCTCCATCCCGGACTGGTTGATCAGGGCGCCGTAGCCCACGATTACGAACATCTCGGCCATCACCATGGCGCGGATCGCGTGGATCAGTCCAATGCGTGCGCCGGTGATGAGGTAGGGGTAGAGCGCGGGCAAGATGATTTTCCAGAAAATCTGTGTGCGGTTAGCGGAAAAAGACCGACCGACCGCGAGCAGCTCGGGGCTGATGCCTTTGGCACCGTTATAGGTGGTCAGCACGATGTACCAGACGGCCGCCAGAAACACGACGGTTGAGCGCAGGGTTAGTCCAGTTCCTAAAATCATAATCAGGATCGGGATGAGTGCGGCGGTGGAGGTCACCACAAAAATGCTCACCCAGGGTCTGAGCATGGTGTCGGCAATGTTGGAGCGCCCCATCGCGATGCCCATTGGCATGCCGATCACACAAGCCAGTGAAAATCCGAGCAGCATTTGACGCAAGGAGATGAAAAGCTCCTTGAGCATGGTGCCTTCGCGCAGCATCTCAAGGTATTGCACAAAGACGGAGGAGGCCGGCGCGAACAGGCTGTCACCGAGCTTGCGGCCGACGATTTCCCAGAGGCCGAGCACGAGGGCAAAGCCGATCAGGGGTAAGAGCGCGTTTTTAAGAGTTTTCATGGGTCAGCGCCTGATATGCCAGTGCAACAGGCGACGCTCAAGCATATGAATGATGCTTTGTGCGAGTAGTCCCATCAGGCAGACGGTGATGACAACGGCCAGTGCCGCAGAGGCATCGAAAGCCTGGGTGGAGCGTTTGAGTAGCTGTCCTAGATTGACGGCGGCAAAGAACAACTCTGCGGTAATCATGCCGTTGATTGCTCGGGCGGAGCCGACTCTAAGTGCGGCAAAGAGGAACGGTGTCAAGGCGGGAAAGACGATGTGCCGCAGGCAGTAGGTACGACTGCCGCCAAAGGATCGGCCGACATCAATCCATGAGGTCCGGACGTCTCTTGAGCCCGCGATGATCACCACGAGGATATCGAAAAAGCACATCAGGAATACGAGCGCGACGCGTGATTCGAGGAATAAGCCAAACCAGATAATCAAAAAAGGCACCATCGCCACCGGCGGGATGGCGTAGATGGCATTGATCACTGGATTGAACATCCGGTAAAGCGTGTTGGAGCGGCCGAGCAGTGTGCCAAGCGGTATGGCGATCGCGAGCGCGAGGCCAAAGCCGATTCCGAGTTGCACCAGTGAGCCCGAGACTGCTTTGAGTAGTCTGGGTGCAAAGTTTGGATCAAAGAACTGCGCAAAGACGCTTAAGGGGGAGGGCAGGATAAAGTCAGAAAACTGTGTCGCGCAGAGCTCCCACACGAGCAGTCCGATGACAATCGATAGCGCACCGAGTCCCGTGGCACGCAGTTTGGTGAGGGGTGCGCTCATGGAATGTGAACGTTCAGCACCGGTGCGTGTTGTTGGGCACCATAGACGTCTGTATCGCCAATACCGCCGGAGGGAACCAGGCGGGGAAGCGTGGCTTTAAAGGCAAAGGCAGCGTCATAGGGGGTGAACAGAACGTCCTGCTCCTTTACTTTGTAGAGGTCGGCAAAAAGTTTGGGGCACAGTACGCCTGAGTTTTTGACCCGGTTGTAGGCCTCAGCGTTGTCGAACACGACGTCGATCGTGAGCTCGAAGGGGCCGGCATTTTTGCTTTTGCAAACAGTGGCGAGATCTTTGATCAGTGGCATGTGACGCTACCTTTAGATGTTTTCGTATTCAATCGGAAAAAGCGCACAGGGATCCTTGACTTCGAGCACGTGGTGCATGGAAAACTGGTACATCGGTCCGCCTTCCTGATCCGAAGGTGAGAACGGAAAGGCCATGTTGCCCTCCCGACACATCCGCCCCGGAAAGTCCATATGCAGCATTTGAGTCCGTGCAAGCGCAAGCACACTGTTGGCGGTGGTTTGGTCTTTGGCCACGACCTCCACCAGAAAGCCAAGCTCATGGCTGGTGGCGTTTTGTACATGCTCTCTTTCTGCCATCACACCGCTCAGGCCGTAGGTGCGGATGACCAGTGTGTAGTCGGCGGGTTTGACGCCGAGATCCGTAGCCTTGGTGGCGGTGAGTTCTCGAATATTGGCCAGAAAGGTTTTGACAGTCTTGATCAGTAGTGGGTCGTGTGTGCCGCAAATGGTAAAGGCTCTGTAACCTGCCAGCTCCGCAGCCTCAAGCTTGATGGTGTAGGGATTTTTAGTCCAGGTCATGCCGCGAATAATGACGGCGCGGTCGGTGACTTCCTCGAAGGTACATGACGAGGTGTCCAGCAATCCGCCCGGCTCGACGTGATGGATCGGGCTCGCGTTTTCGTGCAGGCTGTGGTTGGCGATGGACACGCTGGTGCAGCGACGGATCGGGTTCAACGGCTCGCATTCGACCTCGCCATTTCTCCTGATTTTGACCATCAGGCAGTCATGTCCCTTTGGGATGGCAGGCGTCGCGCCACACTCGAGCATTTTGCCGGCATACCAGGCCGCGGCGGTGGGGAAGCCTGCGTTGATCGCTGCGGCTGCCCAAGGAGAGGGATCGCTGGAGCGACCTGCCAGGATAACCTGTGCGTCAGCGTTCAGTGCGCTGATAAAGGGCTCGGGGCCCATCATGCCGACGATGCGAATCGCGCGGTCAACGGTGGCGGCGTCCAGCGCAGGATGTCTGCCGAGCGGGCGGATCTTTTTTTTCTGCAGTTGTTCTTTGATGAAATCAGGCTTGAGCTCGGCATGGATGACCGCCATCTTGAAGTGCAGCTTGTCCTCGGCGGCGATTTCGCGGGCCATTTGCACGACCAAACCCAGATGGGGCTCGCCGCCCGCGCCACCGCAGGTGCCGATGATGAGTTTGCAGCCGTGTTTGATCGCGGCATTGAGCATTAGGCGAAGGTCGCGGCGGATCGCCATCGGCGAACAAAAGGGTTTGCCGGAGCCGAGATAATGCGGGCCGGGATCGACCGAGCCACCGTCCACACCGATCACGTGTGGCTTGAGCGCCATGCCCGCCTCAAGCGAGGCCTCGGGAAATCCGTAGCCGAGGATGCCGCTGGTGGAAAGCATCCGAAATTCGTTTATGTCACTCATGAGTATTGGTCCCCCGCCACTTTGACTGCAGCTGATTGCAGTATTTAAACGTAGTACGTTTAATTTATAGTTGTATAGTCATTTAAACTGTAATGGCTGTAAACCCTTAAGTCAACCTGTCACGATGCGTCAATGATGCGTCAATGATGCGTAAATAACGCAGGAATCACCGATGAATGACTTATGAATCACGTATGACCAAATTAAAAGACACGCCGATTTTTGAGCGGATTGAGCAATATGTCCGCGATGGTATTGCTTCGGGGGCCTATGCGCCCGGTGCTCAATTACCGTCTGAAACTGAGCTTGCGGCAAGGTTTAAAACGACACGTGCAACGGTGCGGCAAGCGCTGTCCCGACTGGTGTTTGAGGGTATGGTCACGCGCCATGCAGGTCGTGGCAGTTTTGTCGCGCCACCGGTGGTGGGGACTTTCCCGATTGACTCCAGGCATTGTTTGCCATTTGAGGATCAAGTGGCGCTTGAGGGGCTGCAGGTCAGCTACCGCTCACCGAACTATGAGCTCGTGCAGGCGCCGCTCTC
>JAURZO010000009.1 GCA_030653405.1 Zwartia sp.
ATTTCAGCGGCCGGCACGTTGAGCAACATCGTTATTGTCGGCAACGACGTTCCGGCAAAAAATCTGGCTGAACTGGTGGCATATGCCAAAGCGAACCCTGGCAAACTGACCTGCGGCTCTTCTGGCACGGGTGGACTCATCCACTTGACCTGCGAAATGTTCAAGTCCTACGCAGGAATAGATGTGCTGCATATTCCGTACAAAGGTACGTCTTTGCTGATGCCCGACTTGATCTCGGGTCGTGTGACGATGGCACTCGATACGCTGCCGCCTTACCTCACGATGCTTAAAGATAATAAAGTACGCGCACTCGCTATTACGACAGCAACCCGTTCGCCACTTGTTCCCGATTTGCCGACTATCGCAGAGTCTGGCTATCCCGGTTTTGAATCAGTCGCGAGTTATGGATTTTTTGCGCCCACCGGCACACCAAAACCGATCATCGAGAAGCTGAACAAAGAAATTAATATTGTGCTGCAAGATCCTCAGCTAAAAGAGAAGCTGTTAGCGCTCGGCATCGAGATCAAAGGCAGCACACCCGAAGAGCTTCAAATTTTTGTCGACGGGGAAATTGACAAATGGGCACGTGTGATTAAGGCGGGCAATATCAAGCCTGAGTAAAATTTTCTCGATGCTCGGGTGAATACGCAACCCGAGCGTCGCGCCCACGGTTTCTGGTGAGCAAAATCACTGGAGGCAATACCAACAACCAAGCGATCCGTGTCTGATACCGATAATGAGGCTTGGATAAAGCCCCCGACGCAAAGGCATTCGCCAACACGCCGATCCAGATCATTGCGATCAGCCCAAATGCTGTCATATCGCGGGCACGCCAAGCGCAGACAAGTAAGTAAGTGCTCAGCAGAAAACCGATCAGCACTGCAACTGCACCAACGGTACTGATCAAACTTGCACGCTCGACCATAGTGCCCTGAACCTGTTTACCATACTTGTATCGCTCAAGTTCCTCAGGTGGGAAAAATTTCTCAATGCCTTTAGCAACGGTCAAATCCAGCCAGTCTGTACTGAGGGTGTCGCCAAGCTTGACCATCATCAGCTGCGTCATCGTGTTCTGAAACGCCGACTGTAATACCTGCACAGGTCTGCTGCGTACCGTCAACGCGACAATTTCTGAAGCCTCTGGCGCCAAGCCGATGGGTCCGCCTGGATGACTCCACACGGGTCCCTTGGCATCCCACATGAAAGAATCACTGTCTTTGGCAAGTCGATCAGTCCAGGCGCACAGATACCATTTTTTTTCAGGGCAGTGCTCTTGCAGAATATGCCTGACATTACCGTCGGCGGACATGCGCGCCAACATAAATACTGAACCAAACGGAGATACCGCCACCTTATCAAAGGCGTACATCGTGGTCCCGACCAGCGCTGCGAGAGCCATCGCCAAGGGAATCACCGCATACTGTAGACGGCGCCATTGCAGGAGCAGCACCAAAAGCAGGCAGGCTGCAGCAATCACAAGATGGGAGAGATGAACCGCAATCGCGAGCGCGCCAAGCACACTCACCCAGATCGTCATCGGTCGGCTCAGCTTTTTAGAAAAGCCAAGTATGAAAATACTCAGCACCACCATGCCTGAAAAAATATCGGGCATCAATAGCGACACAAACCACGATACACCCGTCAGAAGTGAGAGCGCGAGACACACCAGTATGTGACGACCCGGTCGCGCAAGGCCTGTCGCCTGCTGCGTCAACCATAGCAAATGGGAGACGAGAATGCCCTGAACCAGAACGACGCCCCAGAGTGTCTGCCATGCGTGAAACGGGAGCATCCAGGGACCATAAATAAACGGCTTATCCCAATTGAAAAAACCCGGCGTTGGCTGAGTAATAAAAACGTAAGTGTCGCTGTACAGCAGGGGATAGCCGTTCCAAAGGGCAGGCCATATAAAGAGCCCTCCTCCAAACAGAATAGCAAGCGTATTTTTTACGTGACTGGACTCAAAGAAGCCCACGACCCTATACCAACCGCTTGAGCCAACCATGACGATCAGGCTGGCGACCGTATTGAATATCCGTCAGCTCCTGACGCAAAGACATCGTCAGCTTTCCGGCAGGTGCAGACTCGTCACCCGCGATAAATCCGCGTCCCTTCAAGGCGGCGATCGGTGCGACCACCGCGGCAGTACCACAGGCGAAGGCTTCGACATAGTCGCCCGAGGCCATCCCCTGTCGCCACTCATCAATGGAAATTTTGCGTTCTTCGACCTGATGGCCCCGATCTCGTGCCAACTGGATGATGCTGGCGCGCGTCACGCCTTCGAGAATACTGCCAGTCAAATCAGGTGTGACCAAGGTGCCATCCTTTTTGACCAAAAACACATTCATGCCACCTAACTCTTCGAGGTATTTACCTTCGGTTGAGTCGAGAAACAACACCTGCGAACAACCGTTGGCATACGCCTCTTGCTGTGGCAACAAAGAAGCTGCGTAATTACCGCCACATTTGGCAGCACCCGTACCACCATGCGCCGCGCGGGAATAATCCTCGACCAGCCAAATCGACACAGGCGCCACGCCTTTGGCGAAATAGGGACCCA
Source organism: Zwartia sp. (assembly GCA_030653405.1). GTDB lineage: Bacteria > Pseudomonadota > Gammaproteobacteria > Burkholderiales > Burkholderiaceae_B > Zwartia. The sequence goes on from JAURZO010000009.1 coordinate 2,561, forward strand.
CGGGACTCGCGATCACGAAGTAAGCCGCCTTTTGAGCAGCGCGTACGCCAAGAAAATTCTCATTGGCAATGCTAAACGGACGCAAATATAGACTTGTATCCGGTGCCGATGGAACCCATGGTTCATCAATGGTCACGAGCTGTTTGATCGACTCCAAAAACAGTTCAGTGGGCAACTCTGGCAACGCTAACCGATGCGCAGAGCGCTGCATACGCGCGGCATTGGCTTCGGGGCGAAAGGTCCATACCGAACCGTCAGCATGGCGATATGCTTTTAGCCCTTCGAAAATTTCCTGGGCGTAATGCAAAACCGATGCGGCAGGATCCAACGACAATGGGCCGTAAGGCTTGACTTGAGGGTCGTACCATCCATCTTCGACAGTCCAGTCTATCGAGACCATGTGATCCGTGAAGTATTTACCAAAACCAGGGTTTGCCAGAATCGCTTCTCGCTCGGCCGCCGTACGGGGGGTCGCGGAACGTGTCGCTTTGAAAACCAGAGATGTATTCGCAGTCATGGATGGAGTCAGAGTGTTGGACATATGTTGGTTGATTATAGCCACGAGCGAAGCGCTTGCTCGTCGTGCCGAGAATGTCTTCTAGATTATTCTTGACGCTCCTGCAAACGTCTGAGAAGTGCCTCCTGTTCGCGGCGCGTCTCCTCGATTTCGTGCATGAGGCCCGCCATGTCGACCGGCGTTGTATCTGCCTCGAAATGTCCGGTGAGCGAATACTCAGGCGTCAGTTCGCCCGCCTCATACACTTTCCAGATTTCTTTGCCGTACTCGGTGTTGAGCAACTCCGGTGCAAACTGCCCAAAATAGACTGCCAAATTTTGAACGTCTCGCAACAACATGGCACGCGCTTCGTTATTACCAGCCGCATCAACAGCCTGGGGTAAATCAATAATCACAGGCCCATCAGCGGCCATCAGAATGTTGTACTCGGACAAGTCGCCATGAATAATCCCGGCGCAAAGCATCCGCACCACCTGATTCACCAGATACGCATGGCACTCGAGCGCCCGCTCATGGCTGAGCTCCACATCATTGAGGCGTGGCGCCACATCACCCTGCTCGTCAGTCACAAGCTCCATCAACAGGACACCGTCTGTACAAATATAGGGCTGCGGTACACGAACACCGGCATTGGCCAGACGAAACAGCGCATCAACTTCAGCATTCTGCCAGAGCTCTTCTTGCATCTGACGTCCATAGCGGGTGCCTTTTTCCATCGCGCGGGCCTGACGACTATTTTTGACCTTTCGACCTTCGGTATAGGACACCGCGTTCTTAAAGCTACGCTGCTTGGCGTCTTTGTAGACCTTGGCGCAACGGATGTCATCACCGCTGCGCACCACATACACGGTCGCCTCTTTACCGCTCATCAGTTGGCTTAGCACCTCGTCAACCAGACCTTCTTCGACGAGGGGTTTAAGCCTTTGCGGGACTTTCATGCGATCTCCAAGGCTAAACGTCCTGACACTTTAGCGCTTTGTACCAAGACGTGCTTAAAAACGACGTTCCAACCCACCCGACAGTCGACCGGCCAGGCGCTAGCGATATGCACGCAACGCATCCTCAACCGCCAGTGCCACTGCTGAGAGCCGGGCATCATCACCATGAATCGAGGACAACATCAGTCCGACTGGCAACTCATCCTCTCGATGACAAGGCAAACTGTAGGAGCACCCATCGAGCAAATTGATCGTAAAGGTATTGCGCAGCATCTGGCCATTGGCCTTGAAAAATGCCTCATCTGACGCGATCAGTTTTTCAATTTCAGGGGCGACCGTTGGCACCGTGGGAAACATCAGCGCATCGTAGCCCTCTAACGCACGTTCAACGCTCGTAATCCAGGCGCGTCGCTTGTCAAGCAAGGAAATATACTGCTGCGCCGTAATCGTGGCACCCATCATCATACGGGCTGCGACGCGCGGGTCAAATTGAGCCTGCGCCCGTGCGAGTCGCTCATGATGGACGGCATACGCCTCGATGGGCGACAAGCCCCCGGGGGCATTGACTTTAGGGATATCGGCAAACTCCGTCAGAGGAATCTCCAAAATCTGAGCACCTGCTTGCGACAGAATCGACAAGCTACGATCAAATGCCTGAGCAACGGTGTGATCCAGCCCGTCCAGCACGAAGGTCTGTGGCACCGCCAGACGCATCCCGGCGATTGGGCGACGACGCACCGGCAGCATGGCACCTGACAACACCGAATCAACCGTGATGCAGTCCTGCACGCTTCGAGTCATCGCGCAAACCGTATCGAGCGCACGGGACAACTCAAGCGCCCCCTCAAGCGGCACACGGTTTTGGGTACTTTTGAAGCCCACAATCCCGCACAAAGCCGCCGGAATGCGAATCGATCCACCGGTATCGGAACCCAGGCCTGCGACCGACAGCCCAAGCGCCACCGACACGCCTGCGCCTGACGACGAGCCCCCGGGCACACGGGCGACGGTCGAATCAGTCGGATTAACCGGCGTGCCGTAATGTGGATTGATCCCAATGCCAGAAAAGGCAAACTCGGTCATGTTCGTTTTGCCAATGATGGCGCAGCCTGCTGCGCGCAGTCGGGCCACGACGGGTGCATCGTGAGTCTGAACAGGCTCGCCCTCGCAAAC
>JAURZO010000024.1 GCA_030653405.1 Zwartia sp.
CCGGAGGCGAGCAAATTACCAACATTGATGATGCGCGTGCCCCCATTCGGAGTCGGTTCCTTGAACCAGTAACCGCTGTTGAGTCGACCCCCCTCCACTTTGCCGCGCATCAACAGATTTGTTTCGCTGCTTTTGATCTCGGCCATGGGCGTCAAAAACTCGGACAGAATCAGCGCACCCGCAATAATAGGCAGCGAGACCGTCCAGAGCATTTTGAGAAGCCCAAAACCACTGACGCCGGAGACACGCAAGATCACAAGCTCATTGCGTTGCGCCAGCCCGGACAATGCCAGAATCGCGCCAATCAGTACCCCAATCGGGAGCAGGTCATACAAGCGGGTCGGAATGGACAAGACCTGCAGGTAGAACAACGCTGCGAGTGGAAAGTTGTTGCTGACAGTATCGAGCTCGTCGACCAGCGTAAAAAATGTGAATAACCCAAGCAAGGCGATCAGCACCACGGAGGTGGAGCGATAGATTTCTCGGGCAAGGTAACGTCGCGCAGTTCTCATAGGGTCAAGTGTAATACCCAATCAGAGGATGGGTCATCTCAAGGCGTCCGACTCAGTTCCTGACGCAGGCTGCGCAACACAGGCTGAATATCGGGACGTTTGCCATGCCAGATATAAAAACTTTCAGCGGCTTGTCCAACCAGCATGCCGAGCCCATCACTCAGAAATGTTGCACCGTCCGCTTGCGCTTGAGTCATGAACGCGGTGGGCGAGGGCGAGTACATCAGGTCATAGGCCCAGGCGCCCACAGCATAGAGTCCTTTGGGGACCTCTGGCGCTGCACCCCCCAGGCTGCTGGCACTCGCGTTGATCACCAGATCCCATCCTGCCGGGTTGGCGGCCTCGGCCAGCGCGCCTGCCGTGAGTTTTTGCTGACTTGAGGGTTCAATGTCGGCCCATTCTTGAATCAGTGCATGGGCGCGCTCTGCCGTGCGATTGACAATGTGAATCTGGGTGCAACCTGTTTCCAACAGTGGACCCAGTACGCCACGCGCTGCGCCTCCTGCCCCGATCATCAAAATTCGCGCGCCTTTGCAACGGACCCCGAGTCTGTTTAGGTCGCTGATCAGTCCGACGCCATCGGTGTTGCAACCGTGCAGCGCTCCTTCTTGCCACCAAAGGGTGTTGACGGCCTGCGCTTGTTTTGCCCGGGCGCTGAGATGGTGGCGTGCCAAGTCCCAAGCTTCAAGTTTGAACGGTACGGTGACGTTCAGTCCGCGGCCACCGCTTGCGAAAAACTGCTCGACAGCACTTTTGAAGCCATCCAGCGGCACCTCCAGGCGCTGATAAGTCAGGGCGATCTGGGTTTGCTGCGCAAACTGTTGATGAATGGAGGGCGAACGACTGTGCTTAACGGGATGGCCGATCACGGCAAAACGTTCTGGTTTGGTCGTTGCAGGTTGTGCGGTCGGTCTGATTCTGACAGTTAAAGTCATGGTTGTTTAGTCTCCAGCGCTCCGTTGATGAAGTGCCAAGTTCGGGTGAGGACAATTTGATCGACTTGTCTCGCCATATCGGCGGGAAAAGGCGCGAAGGGTGCGGCAAGCTGAGCAATACGACGAACAGCCTGATTGAGCAGAGGCTGATCAGAGGGCCGATTGATGGTGATCTCCACAATCGAGCCATCCGCACGAATCGTCAGTGTGGCCTGTACGCTGCCATAGGATTTACCACCTACACCAGAAGGATAGTGTTCTGTGCCGACTTGTTCAATACGTTGCCGCCATTGATCAATGTATTGTGCATAAGGGGTTTTCCGTGTGGACGGCGCATCAAAGTGTTTGCGCGGGCGAGCGTTGTAGCGTTGAATTTTCTCGTTCAGTACGGCGATTTCGCCATTGAGCAAGATACTTTCCTGATCTACCTGATCCTGTCCAGTGACTTCATTGGTCTCAGCAATCTTGGCTGTGGGGCGACCTTGACTGACTTTTTGCTGAGAATTGATTTGGGTGAGTAGCTGCTGCTGTTGCAACTCGAGCTCTTGTCGTTGCTGGACCAAGGCATCAAGCAGAACGGGCTCGGCGGCTTCGCCAGTCTGTGGAGCGGTGGTGGTACGGAACCCGCTCTGAGCCTCCCCGCCTCCATCCGTATTCACTTGCGCAAGGAGCTGGGCCTGACTGGGCTCGCTTTCAGTTCCTGCATTGATCAGCACGATTTCAAGCTCCGAAGGTCTGGGCGCAGGGGCAGGGGGCGTCGTCCGCTGCCAGGCGAGCACTGCGAGGTGCAGGAGTACGGACAACAAAATCCCCCAGCCCAGAAAGCGCCGTTGTGAGGTCAGCCATGCAACGGCGCGGGTCGGGCGCAGGGCGGCTGGCGGAGAAGTTTCTTGGTCGCTCACGCTAATTGGATGATGTCCTCAGGAGGTTCCACGTCGACGCTGGATACATATCTGCAATCAAGCTCAAGAGTCAGTTCGTCAATGCTGATGATTTGCAGCTTGACGACACGGCCGCGCTCAAGGTCCGGCAAAGTAGGCAGTCGAATAATCATGGGGGCAGTGTTCAGACGCACCAGCTCTTCTTTCAGTACGGTCGCTTCGCACTCGGTGATCTGTTGCTGTTTTAGCCAACGCAGGCACCAGTAACGTTCCATGCTGTTTTGAAAGTCATGCCATGCGACATATTGTGACTCAAAGCCGCCAATGATGGCGAACAAGTCAGCATCGCGCGGTTTAAATGGGGCGATGAGTGGTGCCGACACGCCATGGTCGATGGCGGCAATCAGTTGCCATTGATTGACCAGGTCGACATAACGACGCAAGGGGGAGGTACACCAGGCATATTGGGGCACGCCAATCGCTTCGTGCGGTAATGCTTGAGTGCTCATGCGAACGCGTCCCGTTTGCTGGGAGCGATAAATGCCCGGTACGCCATGAGAGGCCAGTAGCGCACCCCAGGTGCTGTTGGCGAGAATCATGTATTCCGCGACGAGTCTGTCTAAAGGGGCATTGCGCATGCGTGGCACGATGCGCACGGTCGAGTCCGGATGATCAGGATCCCCGTCGACATAAAAACTGTATTCGACACGGTTATTGTTTTCAGGTTTGCCACGCACGATTTCGCGTTGTTTGCATAAGGCCAGCGATAGTTGCCAGAGCGGGCGAATCCAGTCATTGTGCGGCAGGGTGATCGTTGGATCGGCGAGCGTTTCTTCTGTAATCAGTGCGTCAAGTTCATTGTGACGCAGATTGGCATGCACCGAAACTCGTTCGAGACGACTTTCGTGCGAGATGATTTCACCGGTTTCAGGGTTGGCCGTGACGTAGAGCGATAGCGCCGGGACCGGACGTCCTTCGTCGAGCGAAAAGGCGGCGATCACCTCGTCAGGTTGCATGGGGATTTTGTCGCCAGGCATGTAGACCGTCGACATCCGTGCCCGGGCAAGGCGGTCTAGCGCACTGTCTTTGGTGACAGAGAGTCCCGGCGCGGCGATATGTATCCCGACACGCAAAAGACCGTCCGGTAGGCGCACGACAGATAAGGCGTCATCGATTTCAGTCGTGCTGATGTCGTCAACAGAATACGCCTGTACGTCGGCCAAAGGGAGCTCACGATCAATCGCGGGCACTTCGCAAACCGCGAAGCCGACGCCTCGGGGAAAGTAGGTGGCGAGGAACTTGCCTTTGTGCAATGCAAGGGCATGGGGCCAGGCGCCTGATTCGAGCAACAGTCGCTCGGGAGAGATTTGTCTCTGGGTGCAGGCGGCGTCGAGCGCTTTCCAGATCTGTGAATTCTTGTCGGGCTTAGTGACCAGCGTCATGGCTGCTTGTGCGACCTCTTCTGGCAACTGACCTGAGGCAATGGCCTGCGTCCACTCTTCGGTTTGTGCCGCTGCACGCTGCTTTTTCTCCTGCGCAGCAAGCGCTGCCGCCAAGATCTCTGGCGGTGCGGCGCGATAACGACCACGACCGCGCCGGTGAAAGTAAAGTGGCGCGCTGTGAAGCCTGAGCAATAACGTAGTCTTTTCGAGGGTGTCTGGAGGGTGTCCAAAGTACTCGGCACCCATGGTCTCGATGTCGAACTCGTCTTGGGGCGCGCATTCCCATAAAAACTGCAGGTCAATCTCTTGCGCCAGGCCGTCTGCCTGTGGCATCAACATATCAGGAGTGGGACTTGTGAACGTAAAAATGCAATTTGCACGTTTGACTTTGCTGCGTTTGCCTGACTCTGACTCGACCTGAAGGGTCGTGTCCGTCTCAGACATTATGTGACCCGTTTTAAACGCGCCATCTTCTTCATATAAAACGTACATGGGGTATCCGGTGAATCTGTAGGAGGTCTTTAGGCGTGCGACGCGGCGAGCGCATCGAGAATGCGGCGATGCACATCGGCAAAGCCACCATTACTCATCACAACGATGTGATCGCCAGGTTGTGCCGCTTGTGCCACGGCCTGAACCAGTGTTTCAGTATCGTGATGCGCTTGCATGCGAGTGCCGAGTGAGACGAGTATTTGTGCGGGATCCCAGCCAAGTGCCTGTTTGCCCTCTCGCTGTACGAAACAAAAAA
>JAURZO010000013.1 GCA_030653405.1 Zwartia sp.
GAACTTTAGCTGGAACAACACTCGCCATACACGCGCAAAAAGGGCCGCAGAACAATCCATGCCCAGTAGCCAGCAAGAGTGATCCTATGAGCATCAGAGGTAAAACGCCGGTTTTTAAAAGTAAAAAAATCGGCAAAGCAAAAAACAGGGAAATACTGGCACCAATCAGTGCCGTTTTAACTCGTCCGATACGATCACCTAGCATGCCTCCCGCTATGGTCATCACGCAACATAGTGCCAGTGCCAGCACATTGAGGCCAGAAGCTAAGGTACTACTCACTCCAGCCTCTTTAACAACCCATGGCACTGAGTACATGAAGCCAACAAAACTCACAACACCCACCACACAGTTAGCAAGACCGATCGCAAGCATTGGACGCCAATAAAACTTGAAGGCATCCAAAACAGGGGATTTGGATGCCTGCTCTTTTGGAATATGGTCTGACACGATCGATTTTCTGACGAAAATCCCAACCAATGTGAGCAAGGCACTGGCAATAAACGGAAGACGCCAACCCCAGTCATTCATGACGGCTTCACCCAAACTCGCAGTGCATATCAAAACAACCACCGCACCCAAAAACAATCCAAAAACTGCGCCCATTGGACTAAAGCTGCCTGCAAATCCTCGCTCTTTGATCGGCGCGCGCTCAACTAAAAAGACGATCGCGGCAGAATACTCGCCTCCTACTGAGAGTCCCTGGACAAGGCGCATCAGCATCAACAAAATAGGCGCCAAGATCCCGATCGTCTCGTAGGTTGGCAATAGTCCGATCAGAACCGTAGGAACTGCGATGATGACCACGGAGAATTGAAGCGCCGCTTTTCTACCAATTCTGTCTCCAATTGAGCCTATCAAGATTCCGCCAATCGGCCGCATCAACATTCCCGCGGCAAAACCACCATAACTGGCGATTAATGCCGTGACAGGATCGTCTGCTGGAAAAAAGTGTTTCGCAAAGTAGTGCGCTAGGTAGGCGTAAATGATGAAGTCATAAAACTCAAGCGCATTGCCGATCGCACCCGCAATCGTGTTTCGTCGCTGGGAATTTGATATTTGCATAGTTTTAATACGCCAAACGTGCAATCCGTATGGCGTTCACTCCTAACGAGTTATTTACTGTGACAGTTTGATATTGTTTGCTTTGGCGACGTCTTGCCATTTCTTGTTGTCGGCACGTACAAAAGCGGCAAATTGCTCTGGGGTATCGCCAACAGGTTGGGCGCCCAGCTCAAGGAGCTTCTTTTGCATCTCCGGTGTTTTTAAAATATCAACAATATGTTTATTGAGATCATCGACGAGTGGCTTGGGTGTGCCACCCGGCGCGAACAAACCGAACCAGGCGGACATGTCATAGCCTGGCACGCCAGCTTCTGCCAAGGTCGGAATCTCTGGCGCAGCGGGCCAACGTGTTGTGGTCGTGACAGCCAAAGCACGAACTTTGCCTGCGCGAATCAAGCTCATCGATGACGGCAAGTTATCAAAACCAATCTGTATCTGGCTGCCCATCAAGTCACTGAGCATAGGTGCTCCGCCCTTATACGGAATATGGGAGATGTCGATATTCGCGAGTATTTTGAGTAGTTCACCACTCATGTGCGGTGAGCCACCATGACTGGTAGAACCAAAATTGATCGAGCCAGGTTTAGCTTTGGCTAAAGCAATCAACTCCTTGACGTCCTTTGCAGGAAAATTAGGGCTCGCCAATAAAACGTTTGGCGTGCTGGCCACAAGCGTCACCGGAACAAAATCTTTAGTCGGGTCATAAGGCGGTGGCGACTGCAGTGCGGGGATAATCCCGTGTGAGGCGATAGTCCCCATCACAAGCGTTCTACCATCAGGCGCAGCTTTTGACACCTGCTGCGAGCCAATGACACCGCCCGCTCCTGCCTTGTTTTCAATCACAACGGTCAACCCAGTTCGCTGCTGCAGACCTGGGGCAAGATTACGTGCGAGCAAGTCAGTGGTACCACCTGGTGGATACGGCACGACAATGCGCAAGGTTTTATCCGTCGCTTGGGCGCCGGCCAAAGCCGAACAGACTAACAATGTGCTTGCTGCAAAACCTTTGAGTACTGTGCGTCGAACAAAAGAACGGTGATGATCACTCATGTTGTTGTCTCCTCGTTATTATGAAATCAGATGTTGACCCTGAAGCAATGCTTTTAAATGATCCGGAACTTCGATCTCAAATCCGAGGATCGCGGCTGACAGCGCCTTGCCGTAGTTGTCCAAACAAAGACTCCTTGAAACGCCACCGCCCAACGCCCCCTGACAGACAAAATTCATCGCTTGAATGTTATCGACCTCATAGCGCGTGATTTGTCCCGTGATGGCTTCCCCGTAGAACTTTTTAAATCTCTCCTGCGTTAACTGTTCCTTGAGGAGAGGATAAAACTCTGGCGCATAGGCGAACACTGCAATATTGGAGGTATTGCCTTTATCGCCAGAGCGCGCATGCGCGACATGTTGTAGTTTGACTTTCATCGATCAGCTCTCAATGTAGGAAACAGAGGCGGGGACTTTTTCACGCGGCACCAGTGAGGACCATACGCCGATGACTTCACGCGTACGATCCTGATGCGGCACACGCTTGCCGGTATGCGCAATGCCAGAGACAGCCATGCCATCGACCTCGCGCCCGACCTTCGCAGCCTCTTCTTTTGTTTTCGTTCGTGCGGCAACGCGCACTGCGATTTCATAAGGCTCTGGCGCATCCACTGGTGTGGCTGCACCGTGAATCGCATTCAGCCCCAGAAAATCAATGCGAATGTCCTCGGCCTGAAGCTTGACGATCTTGAATCGTTCTTCTAGCACCTTCTTTGCTATCTGAGCGCGACGCAACGCACCTGGACCGGCATAAAAGAACATGTCCTCCCCGATAAACCCTTCGGTGCAACCAATCGAAACCTTGAGAGTTGGCGTGCGGGGTTTGCCGCTAATGTTGCTGACACGGACCCGATCTGGACCGACCTGCTCTAACTTAACTGTCGTAAAGTCGACCACCACATCAGGCGTCAGATAGTTAGCCGGATCATGTACCTCGTAGAGCAACTGTTCTTTGACAGTCTGCAGTGTCACCGCACCGCCAGTGCCTGCCACCTTTGTGATGACAGCCGTGCCGTCACGACTCACCTCAGCGATTGGAAAACCAAACTTCCATGGCTCAGGTACATCCTTAAACCCGGGATCCATAAAATAACCACCGGTGACTTGTGCGCCACACTCCATCAGGTGACCGATACCGTTGCCTTGTCCAAGCTTGACGTGATCCAAAGGATCCCAGCCAAACTCAAACATCATCGGTGCCATAAAAATTGAGGGGTCGGCGACTCGGCCGGTAATGACGATCTGAGCACCCGCCTTGAGTGCCTCGACGATAGGCTCAGCACCCAGATACGCCTCGGCGGAAATTAGCGTTGATTGCAACGAAGAAGTTTTCTCGCCATTTTCCATGATGGTGTCGGTCATCCCGATCACATGCTCGGTGATGAGACTGCCATTGACCGAGGCAATTTTGACTCCGGTGTAACCCATTTCCCTAAGCAACTCTGCCACTCTCTTGGCTGCCGCATCAGGATTAATCCAGCCCTGATTCGTCACAATCTTGGTGCCACGCTTCATACAAGCGGGTAGCACGGCCTTCATCCGGTCATCAAGATACGTGTCGTAACCTGGAAATGATTTATCGCGTCTTGCTCTGACCTGTGCAGCCGAAACGGTCGC
>JAURZO010000020.1 GCA_030653405.1 Zwartia sp.
AGATCTTCAGCAGCAAGTGGATATTCTGCGTACCGAGTCTGAACGAAGTGCCAACATCATGGCCCAGATTCACAAATTACTACGCGTTCAAAACGAAAATTTACAGCCAATACAGATCGCCGATGTGCTTGATAATGCACTACTGGTGCTTTCGCCGCGACTTTCGGCGAATAACATCACTTTGAAAAAAGTTGGCCGCTTTGACTATTTTGTGAGCGGTGAGGCGACTCAGCTTGAACTGGTATTCATCAATCTTATTTCAAACGCCATCAGCATCCTATCTGATCAGGAGCGGCAACGGCACATTGAGCTCGAATGTTCCGTTAAAAATAACCACTGTATCGTGGAAGTTAAAGATAACGGACCAGGTATCGATCAAGCGATTTTGCAAAGTATTGGACAGATTTATGTATCCGGGAGAGAGCAAGGAAGTGGTGTCGGTTTATGGTTAACCAATCTCATTTTGGCTAACCATCGTGGCAAACTGGAGGCGAATAATCGACAAAACGGCGGAGCATCATTTCGTGTGACACTACCGTTATTGAATCAAGCGAGGACCCCAAAATAAATCAAGTCGCTTGCTACATTCAGAAATAACGTATGTAGAAACGACTTGAGTTTCATTGGCTTAAAAACCAAACGGTCCCGGCTGTTGTGGCAGATCTCCATTGATACCAAACAGTCCTACGAACTCATTGGAAAGCTGAAAGTTCAGCAGCAAGTCAGCGGGGGTTGCTCCATCTTCGAGTGAGTTCATCCAGTATTCAAAGCCAGTAGCATCGGCTTGCCGATCAAGAACGTGTGCATATAGATGGTCAACAAACTCTCGCTCCGAACCCTGCACAGATAAAAATTCTTCGGATGCCAAGAAACTAAAGAGCAGGTCGTCTTTTGAAAAGCCCTCCCGAATCATTTGTTCCCAATACGCCAGACCCTCCTCATCCGGGAGTCGTTCAAGGACGGACATATAGAGCGAATCAAGCATCTCTGTGGTGTCATTTGCCTCTGCATTAAAAATAATCGCTCCAGCGGTAGCACCCACAACGTAATCAAGATTAATGTCAGTGTTCGCGAGACTTTCCAGTGCGATCAGGGCTGTTTTCGATTGGATTTCGGGTGCCGAGGCGATAGGTGTTGTTCCATCTTGATGGATGAAGATCTTATAAACATCCGTGGAGCCAACGTCTTGTTTAAAATAGACATGAACACCTTGTAGGTTGTCCCTGAGCGCAGTTTCGATATGCGTGATCTGCGCTAAATTTTGGAGCTTTACAGCTGATTGAGATGATTGCTGTAATTTTGTCAGATCAGGCATGATGGGCTCGAGAAGCTCAAGACCTTTAACTAAAGCGTTCGTTAAGGCCTGATCATCTGATATTAAATTCTTTCTTTCATTGCCAACCTGATAAAAGGTTTTGGACAAAAGAGAGCTTTTGTAAGCCTCGACTAATGAATCAAATTGAGTGAATGTGTAGAAATCCCAATCGCCTTCAATATTCTCAATCCAAAGCTTGCTGGCATCTTTGTCTAGTGTGATTGAGTTCGTAAACTCCTCATCGGTCGTCTGAGTGAGGCCCTTCGGCAGGCTCGAGACGAGCTCAGGCTGCCAATACCACCCTAGCGAACGTGAATCAAATTGAATGGTAATGTCCCGTGAACTCGTTCGAGCTGTATCGAGATCAATGGTCGAATTCCCTACATCATTCCAATAGAATTGATACGCACCCGTATGGGACATCGCTTCTACGTTCTGATCGGTCGATGAAAATATAAATCCATTACCAGCCTTGTAGTTAGCGAGAGGGTTTATCCCATCCACGCCAATTGCGATCGTGCCAAAGAATGCAAGATGTTGATTGGTGATCAGTTCATACTTGTCTTTGGTAAAGTCGTAGGCGTAATACCCAAACGAATCTCTGCCCAGCCCTTCAAGCTGAAAAAGCTTGGTTGGGCTTTGCTCTCCTCCGCGCTGGAAAGAGATGCCTGTGCCAAATACTGAGTTGGAGGTTGTGGGAGTATCAATACTTAATTGAAAATTATTCCATCGTGTGATGTCGCTTGCTGTTGTAATGGTAGGGTCGACCGCAATCTTAATCGCTGTTCCCGGGTTCCAATCGTTAATCGCAATGGCTTGTTTCCAGGATCCCAGCGGTTGCGTTAAGGTAGTCGAATCCACTTGAATAGGCTTGGGATCCGCCGGCGCAAACAACTTTACGAGATTTTCTACGCCTGAGACAGCTCCCCAGATGATGTCACTCCACGGGATGACTTTTGCCCCTGGCAGTCCATCAAAAATCTTGTAAAACTTAGCGAGCGTTTTGCCGACACCCATTCCTTCTTTATATAAATCTATCGGGGAGGTGTCCTTACCCTTTTCTTGGTCAAAAGACTGACTAGAGTTAGTGTAAGAATTAACATTGGCAGAAAGATTAACGACAACAGTATCTGGGCCGTAGTCGATATTGCCAAAGGCTAATTTTTTCTTGTCAGATTCGGATGCAAGTTTCGAGTGACTCGTCGCGATGTGATAGCTATATGAGCCTTTGTAAAGCGTGCCATCTGCTTCTAAATTAGTGGGATTGCCAAGATAAAAAATGTCACTGCCACCGTCAGCCGCCATGACAACAGTCTCGAAATTTTGGTAGCTGAAGCGTTCATTTTGAGTGTTGCCAGACTGGTTTCTGAAAACAGTACGATGCTCATCGCCTGAAACCCCAGTTCCAGCCTCAGGATTACTGGCATAAAAATTGGGATCAATGCCATAAAAGACATCATTACCTTTGCCACCGATGATCATCTGACCACCAATCTTTGGGGCTTTTATTGGATCAATGTTTCCGTTGGGTCCTATAGGATTATTCGGGGCACCTGCAGTCGAGCCGACATAAACCATTTGCGCATTTGGATCCCTAGATCCGTCATAATTGGTAATGATCGCGTAACGATTCGCAAGGGTGTAGCCCGAACCCGTTGAAAGAGCCGTCTCTTGAGTGATTGGAGTCAACCAAGTGTTGTCCGTTGCGGCAACTCGTTCGCCATAAACACCGCCTTGCTTTTGAAAATTATTGTATGCCCAGTTAAAAGATCCAAAGGAAGGTAAAAATACATTATCGCCATTACCTGTCTTGATTTCTCTGATGCTACTGTCGTAGTAAATGACATTGTTGCCATCGCCGACCGTAATCGTGTTGGTGCCCTTGAGTCCCTGAGCACTTGGATAAAAAATTTCATTCCAATATTTCAGTGGGTATGAGGTCGATGAGGGTTTCTGAAGAATCGATGTGATCGAATTAAACATCACAGGCGAGTTGATCAGGATGTTGTTCCCGTCGCCTAATCGAATGTCGGTATAAGAATAGGGCCCAAGAAGAAAAGTATTATTTTGATGATTGTTGTTGAAATATATTGGAAGATTTTCAACTCTGGATTGCGGATTGGTGATCAGCTTATTAAATGCATCAATGGCCGCTTGAGGAGAGGCGTTGAAGTCGCTCCCAAGCGCGACATCTTTCGCTTTGATACTTTTTGATGAGTCAAAGTACTGAGATGAAATCGACACAAAGCCATCAACTGCCCCAGGCACAAGTTGATTGAAAAGACCTTTATTTTCGATTGTTTTGAGTGCGTGTTCCGTGACATAGGTACCGATTTCGCTGCCTGTCACGTTTGGCAAAACATCTTGCTCAATTACCCATGGCCATTTGAGACTGTATTGCCAAGTTTGAGAATTGAATGAAACAGGACGTCCTGGCAGCGGGTCGCTAGGATAATCAGAAGTCCCGAGGACACCAGGAAAGTTATAGGTAAAAATCACGGGCGATGCTTCCAACTTAGCAAAGTCAGACGGCCCTATGCTGTTAAAGCTTGCAGCTAAAACGTCCCTTTGACCGACGCCAGTCCAGTTGGCTGGTTTGGAAGCGAGGTTGTTTTGAACAGAGGCATTCGTTTGATTTTCTGACATGACAAGTATTCTCTAATCTATCAACTTGATAATGTGCTCATAGCTACCCGACGCATTACGGGTGGTGGACATCTGTCCCCTGGCACCAATGAAGCGGCCCGTGCCTCCGGTCACTGCACGGACCTGTGGGGCGTTGTCTTTCATTTCCCCTTGACCTGTGCCGTACAAAGACTTTCCGGTAATGACCAGCGAATCAATGCCGCCAAAATCCAGGACAATTGTCCCAATCCGGTCGAGAAACACATCGCCCCCACCTGTCGGCAGGGAGACTGTGGTGATGAGGCCGCTCATTGAGCCCTTTTTGCCATCTTTCGTTGTAAAGGGGGCTTCAAAGGCAAGTAAGTCGCCGTGAGAGGCTCCTGGCGCGCCGATGTCAACGTGTTGAATCGCGGGAGGGCCTTGAGTGATGCTGAAAGTTTGGACGGCGTGGGCGACCGAAGCAAGCGCAAGCGACAGGCAGACAGCGCTGGCAAAACGGAATAGGGCTTTCATGTGTTGGTGCCTCAGTGTTGGCGGGAGAGAATTGCCATTCACTGAAGTTTAATTTGCCCTATTCAAATTCGATATAAGCCCCTCGCATTTGTCGGTATTGGTCGTAATTAATCAAACTGGCCAGAGGACATCAAATCAAATTGACGCGGCCGGTCGGTAAGTCATAAATGCCGCCTACGATCATTAGACTGCCTTTAGATATTCGTTCGCTGAGGATCGGGTTGGATTCCTTGAGTTTTATGACATTTAAACGGACGTTGTCTGCCGTTGCGGTGCTTAATAGATCGTCACCCTTGGTCTTTCTGGACGCCTCTCTGACTGCGGGTGCCAAAGCTGTGGTTAAGGACTGAATGTGGCCGGGGTAGGACACATTTTCCGTGTAGGCTTTGATTGCTGCGCCAATCGCGCCACAGCTCGTATGCCCAAGCACCATAATGAGCGGCGCATTCAACACGGCAGTGGCGTACTCAAGACTTGCGAGAATATCCGTGTTAACAAAGTTGCCGGCGACTCTGGTGACAAACAAATCTCCACGTGATTCATCAAAGCACAGTTCCGGACTAACCCGCGAGTCCGCACAACTCACTAGACAGGCGTAAGGGTTTTGGCCGCGGCTGAGTACGTCCCTTGTATCGTTGAAGTTGACCACAAGAGAGTCTCCTTTGACGTAACGCGCATTACCATCCATCAACCGTGAGAGTGCTTGGTCAGGTGTTAGAACATTCGCTGGTTTTGGAGGTATGCTCTGGGCATGCGCCACTCCCATCATCGCCATTAATCCACCCGCAGAAGCGAGCCCAGCTGCTTTCAGCAGACTGCGACGACCAGAATTGTGGACGGAGTGATTCACCTTTTGAAAACTGTTATTCAGGCATGAAATACACATCAGATATCTCCTAGGTATTATCAAGACGCGAGAGGCGGTTTCCGACGCAATGGCTCAAATAGGATGAGCTTGTTTGAAGTTTATTCTGAAATGTGTCAACTTAGTAGATTAAGTGCTGAGACCAGAATGATGGGTTGTAGGTTTCAAAAAAATACTTGTCTATTTTATTTCTTTTTTTCGTTAGACCAGTAGCGCTGCATCTCCAGAAAGAGAAAGGATGCCGACCACGTAATGAGTATGAGTCCCGTGAGGGCCTCCACACCGGTTAGATAACGAATGCTGCCTTGAGCCACGATATCGCCATAGCCAACAGTGGTGTAGGTAATAAAAGAGAGGTAGACGCAATCAAGAAATAAATTCCCTGTTTGACCTACGATTTCACCCATGCCGTCGATGTAAAGAGATAAGAAGTAACCCAAGCCAAAGAGCCAAATTTCAACAATATGCGTAATGAAAATGATGCCAACACCAATCAGAACTTTTACTCTTGGCTTGATATGGCTGAGTCGTTTGAGTGTTTTATCAAGGTAGTATAGTGACTCATAATGCAACAAAATTGTTGCAATCATCAGCGTTGTATTGAGAGCAAATGCAATCGTGAAAAGCATGAGGGCAGTCTTATACCTTTGAAGTGATTACAGCTTCTGGCATTGAGCTGGACAAGTGCGGGAAGCGCTGCTCATCCAATCGCCCCATTGTTTTCTCATTCTTATCGTCATCGTCATCAGAATCTGAATGTTGCAGCAACCGCAAAACCAAACATGTTTAGATCGACCGTATTCTGGTTTGGCTTGAATTGATAGTAAACATTCTTTGCGACAAGCAACACGTCACCCCAATCATATGCGCGTCCGACGCCCAAATGAGCTTGGCTAGTGAAACTAGAGGATTGACCGGCACCTACGTCAAGATAGAAAGGTACAAAATACGGAGAGTTCTCAAAGTTGTAGCGTCCTTTTACACCAGCAATTCCAGCGGCAAGTTGGAGATTACTGCTCTCCGAAACAGAGGGTCCCGGCTGAGGAAACGCGATTTTCGTACTTGCGTTTTGCCACATCACTCTTGCGCCAATTAGTCCATCGAGGTGCAATGACGGGGAGCTTTGAAAGTTAAAGGTTGGTGCAAGCGTGAGCATCGTCATCGTCAGGTTTGTGTTGGCGGTCAAATCCGCGCGTCCCACGACCTTTGAGGAGGATGTGCCCAAATTCCCGTACACACCATCGAGATAAAGTCCATAGCGGCCGCGACGAGCTTCGGCCACAAGCATTGCTGCCATTTTGATATCAGACAACACATCACCAGGAGTCAGTTTGATATCACCCAGGCTAGTGCCGTTGTGTGAAACGGAGCCTGAAATACCCATTGCCCATATGTAGGGCGTCACGCCAAAACGCCATTCATCAGACGTCGCCAACGAAGACGTTGTGTTCGATGGAGCGGGTTGCGCGCTCACGGCATGAGAAAGCATCAAGCCACACAGCAATAAAACTAAACGACTCTTCATGGCGGACTCCTTTCGGATAATGAGTTGTCTAAAGGATATTAGATTCTCTAAATACAGATGAGAATCATACTGGATTTGACTATTTTCATATTGCCCTTAGTGAATACAAAAACTAACGCGTTGCAGCCGCAAATTTAGCTCGAGCCGCATGGAGTTTTTTATAGCTGTCCATCAGACGGTGGTGCCTGTCGAGCCCCTCAAGCTTGATGCTGGTCGGCGTTAAGCCATAGAATTTGATACTGCCGTCCACGGACCCCAGAACAGCTTCCATCCTCACATCGCC
>JAURZO010000034.1 GCA_030653405.1 Zwartia sp.
GCGAAACCAACACCGACGATCTGTCGCCTGCGCCAGACGCCTGGAGCCGTCCTGACATTCCTCTGCACGCACTCGCGATGCTCAAGAACCCCCGTCCCGGTATTGAGCCACAAGAGCCCGGCAAAATCGGCCCGATCCAATTCATCAACGACCTGAAGAAAAAAGGCAACTTGGTGGCTTACGTGGGTGATGTGGTGGGTACAGGTTCCTCACGCAAATCCGCTACGAATTCCGTGCTCTGGTTCACCGGCGAAGACATTCCTTTTGTGCCAAACAAGCGTTTTGGTGGCGTCTGTCTGGGCAACAAGATCGCCCCGATTTTTTACAACACAATGGAAGACGCGGGCGCGCTCCCCATCGAACTCGATGTCTCAAACATGAACATGGGCGACGAGATCGAGCTGCGCCCCTATGATGGCGAAGCACTGAAAGACGGCAAAGTGATTGCCAAGTTTCAGGTCAAGTCCGAAGTCCTGTTTGACGAAGTCCGCGCGGGTGGACGGATTCCACTCATCGTCGGCCGCGGCCTGACGGCTAAAGCACGCGAGGCGCTGGGTCTGCCACCCTCCACGCTGTTCCGTTTACCGCAAGATCCTGTTTCGTCCAAAAAAGGCTTTACGCTGGCTCAAAAAATGGTCGGTCGCGCTTGTGGCTTGCCAGAGGGCCAGGGCGTTCGTCCAGGCGCATACTGCGAACCCAAAATGACCTCTGTCGGCAGCCAGGATACAACCGGCCCCATGACGCGCGACGAGCTTAAAGATCTGGCTTGCCTGGGCTTTTCAGCCGACCTCGTGATGCAGTCTTTCTGTCACACTTCAGCTTACCCAAAGAAGGTGGATGTCAAAACACACCATACCTTGCCCGAGTTCATGAGCAACCGCGGTGGTATCTCGCTGCGTCCTGGCGATGGCGTGATCCACTCCTGGCTCAACCGCATGCTGTTACCCGACACTGTCGGCACTGGTGGTGATTCACACACACGCTTTCCCATCGGTATCAGCTTTCCTGCCGGCTCCGGATTGGTCGCATTTGCCGCAGCGACAGGCGTGATGCCTCTGGACATGCCTGAGTCCGTGCTTGTGCGCTTCAAGGGCAAAATGCAGCCTGGTGTGACGCTCCGTGATCTGGTCAGCGCGATTCCTCTTTACGCCATCAAAGCAGGCTTGCTGACTGTAGAAAAGCAGAACAAGAAAAATATCTTCTCCGGTCGCATCCTGGAGATCGAAGGCTTGCCAGATCTGAAAGCCGAGCAGGCATTCGAGCTGTCCGACGCTTCAGCCGAGCGTTCCGCTGCAGGTTGCACCGTGCGCCTGAACAAAGAGCCGATTATCGAGTACATCAACAGCAACATCGTCATGCTCAAGTGGATGATCGCCAACGGCTACGAAGATGAGCGCAGTCTGTTGCGCCGTATCAAGGCGATGGAAGACTGGCTGGCGAATCCTCAGTTGCTGGAGCCCGATGCTGACGCTGAATATGCTGCTGTGATCGAAATTGATCTGGCCGACATCCATGAGCCAATCGTCGCCTGCCCTAACGATCCTGATGACGTCAAAATGCTCTCAGACGTTGCAGGCGCCAAGATCGACGAGGTGTTCATTGGTAGCTGCATGACGAACATTGGTCACTTCCGCGCAGCCTCCAAGCTGCTCGAAGGCAAGCGCGATATGCCCGTCAAGCTCTGGATCGCCCCCCCCACCAAGATGGATGCCGCCCAATTGACTGAAGAAGGTCACTATGGCGTCTTTGGTAGCGCAGGTGCCCGCACTGAACCTCCAGGCTGCTCGCTTTGTATGGGCAACCAGGCTCAGGTTCGCGAAGGCGCAACAGTGATGTCGACCAGCACACGCAACTTCCCCAACCGTCTGGGCAAGAACACCAACGTGTACCTCGGTTCGGCAGAGTTGGCTGCGATTTGTTCGAAGCTTGGTCGTATTCCGACCAAAGAGGAGTACATGACAGATATGGGCGTACTTAAAGATAGCAGCGCCGAGATCTACAAGTACCTGAACTTCGATCAGATCCCTGACTACAAGGATGTCGCTGACGCGATTTGATCCTCAAGGTCAAGGTCGTTAAATAGCATTCAAGACGTTGTTCAATCCGCCCCTGGATCACCCCACGGGCGGATTTTTATCGTGTATTTACGGGCTTCGTGGTGTAGGATAAACAGATCGTCCTCAAGGAGCGAACATCATGAAACACGACACATTAAACACACTTAAAAAATTCAAGATCGGCAAAAAACAGGGGCATTTTTATTCGCTGCCCGCGCTGGGTGAGGCACTGGGTGTTGACGTCTCACGTCTACCGGTTTCAATCCGGATTGTGCTCGAGTCGGTGCTTCGTAACTGCGACGGAAAAAAAGTAACTGAAACGCATGTTCGTGAGCTCGCGGGCTGGAAGCCGCAAAGCAAGCGCGAACTTGAAATTCCGTTTGTGGTTGCGCGCGTGGTGTTGCAAGACTTCACGGGCGTGCCTTTGCTCGCCGACCTCGCAGCGATGCGCGGCGTGGCCCAAAAAATGGGTAAGGACGCCAAGTCAATCGAGCCACTCGTGCCCGTGGATCTTGTGATCGATCACTCGGTCATGATTGATTATTTCGGCACAAAGGATGCGCTGGATCTCAATATGAAGGTTGAGTTTTCGCGCAACAAGGAACGCTATCAATTCTTGAAGTGGGGGATGCAGGCCTTTGATACGTTTGGTGTGGTGCCTCCGGGCTTCGGTATCGTCCATCAGATCAACCTGGAGTATCTGGCCCGCGGCGTTCATCACGACAAAAAGAATGATGTCTATTACCCCGATACGCTGGTCGGCACGGACAGCCACACCACCATGATCAACGGCATCGGTGTCGTGGGTTGGGGCGTGGGGGGCATTGAGGCCGAGGCCGGCATGCTTGGCCAGCCTGTTTACATTCTGACACCTGACGTGGTCGGCGTAGAGCTATCAGGCGAACTGCGGGGTGGCGTCACAGCGACTGACTTGGTACTCACCATCACGGAGCTGCTACGCAAAGAAAAAGTCGTTGGTCAGTTCGTCGAGTTTTGTGGTTCAGGCACCGCGAAACTGTCCGTCACCGACCGCGCCACCATTGCCAACATGGCACCAGAGTATGGGGCCACGATGGGCTTTTTCCCCGTCGATGGGCGCACGATCGAATACTTCGAAGGCACGGGACGCACCAAGGACGAGGTTAAGGCGCTTGAGGCCTTCTTTAAGGCGCAAGGGATGTTTGGCATTCCCAAGGCCTCAGAGATCGATTACACGCGCGTGATCAAGCTTGATCTGGGCTCGGTGG
>JAURZO010000040.1 GCA_030653405.1 Zwartia sp.
ATTTGATCGTGCGATGGCAGGTGTCGAGCCTGACCCCGATGTGTTGAAAGCTTTTGATTTTCAGCCCGAGTTCAGAACGGCTATTTGGGATTACCTGGCGGGTCTGGTCGATCAGGAGCGCGTCGACGATGGTCGCGCCAAGCTCAAAGAGTGGTCAAAGGTTCTCTCCGAAGCGGAACAGAAGTTTGGCGTGGATCGGCATGTAATCGTGGCTGTCTGGGGCGTCGAATCGAACTTCGGACGTATTCAGGGAAAGCGTGAGTTGGTGCGCTCTCTGACTACACTGATTTGTGCGGACAAGCGTCAAGCTTTTTTCAGAGGCGAATTGTTGGCAACACTGCGCATTCTTCAGAACGGGGATATTGCACCTGAATTATTGGTGGGTTCCTGGGCAGGTGCTTTCGGACAAACGCAATTCATGCCGACGACCTATCAGCGACTGGCCATCGATTTTGATGGTGATGGTCGTCGAGATATTGTGAGTTCTGTGCCTGATGCGTTGGGCTCTACCGCCAATTATTTGAAACGGGCAGGATGGGTGACGGGTCAACCTTGGGGAGTCGAGGTCAGCATTCCGAATAACTATGCCGGACCGTCTGGCAGACGGACGAAGCAGTCCCTTGCGCAGTGGAAAAGTCTTGGGATTCAGCCTCTTGCCAAAACGGGACAGAAGTCGGGCGGCCTATCGTTGCCGGGCGATGAGACTCAAGCCGCATTATTATTGCCTGCCGGTCCCAAGGGGCCTGCGTTTTTAGTGTTCCGTAACTTTGACGCGATCTACAGCTACAACGCAGCAGAGTCCTATGCGTTAGCCATTGCGCACCTGAGCGATCGACTGCGTGGTGGCAGTGTGATCAAAACGCCCTGGCCCACGGACGATCCAGGCACAAGCCGGGCGGAGCGTCGTGAGATTCAACAGGCTTTGGTGGCCCGCGGCTACGACATCGGCGAAGTCGATGGGTTGATTGGCACGAAATCACGTCAGGCGATCAGTGATTTTCAAAAGTCGAACGGCTTACCTGTTAACGGTCGGGCAGGTCAGCAGGTGCTAAATGCCTTGCGCGGTTCGGTGGCGCAGCCTACCAAAGCCGTTGGGGGTTAAAACAAAAGACTGGCCTAGACATTCGCTTGAGGCATCCGAGGGGTTTCGTGCCAGCGTAGTTTTTTTGCCGCAAAGCCTTGCCAGTTGACTCAGTCATTATGGCTGGGGTGATGGTCTAGAGTCCGTTTTGGAGTTAAATAGTAAAAGACAGACTCTTCATCCGCTTTACGCGCCTCACAGCAAGGTTTTTTTAGTTGCACACATGACTTCACCCTCAACCACCCAGCCTAAATCCCTAGGCGAATTATTCAATACATTCAGCATGCTCGCGATTCAAGGTTTTGGGGGTGTTTTAGCCTTCATCGAACGCGAGCTCGTTCAAAAAAAGAAATGGATGACGCGCGAGGAGTTCGTCGAGGAATGGGCCATTGCCCGCACCATGCCGGGTCCGCCAGCGCTCAATCTTTGCATCATGGTGGGTGCTCGTTACTTTGGCTGGCGCGGAGCGCTCGTCTCATTAGCTGGCATGTTCATGTTTCCAACAATGATCATTCTGACATTGGCGATTGCTTATGCTCAGTTCGGTAATCAGCCTCAGGTCGTGGATGCCTTACGTGGCATGGGGGCTGTTGCGGCGGGCATGATCGGTGCAACAGGTATCAAGTTGCTCTCTGCGCTCAAGACCAATCCGCTTGGTGTGAAAGTATGTGCTGCGCTCGCGATCTTGAGTTTTGTCGGAATCGCTATTTTGCAATGGCGGCTGTTGTATATCCTGATCGTGTTGGGGGGGATTGGTTATGTCCTTGCGTTTATTAAGCTCAAGGATATTAAGCTCAAGGATCGGCCATGAACGAGACTTTGACGCTCGCGATGCTCTGGACCGATTGGCTAAATCTGTTTAAACATTTCGCCTCGATCTCGATTGCCTCGGTGGGTGGCCCGCTCGTCTTGCTACCAGAAATTCATCACTATCTTGTCGGGCAACAGAGCTGGCTGACGGACGCCCAATTTAGTGCGTCGGTTGTGATTGCCCAAGCGTCTCCAGGTCCCAACGTGATGTTTGTAGCGCTGATGGGATGGAATATCGGGTTAAATGCCGGCGGTTATGGGTGGGCGGCTTTTTCGGCTGTCATCTGTATGCTTGGCATCTTGTTACCAAGTTCGATCTTGATTTTTGTGACTGCGCGCTGGGTTCAGAAACACAGTGATTTGCGCGCGGTGCGAGCGTTCAAGCTCGGTCTCAGCCCTGTGGTGATTTCAATGATGATCGCTGCAGGGTGGCTGTTGGCAACTGCGAATACTGAATCGTTTCGAGACTGGCCGCTCTGGTTACTCGCGGCGGTCACCGCTCTGATCGTGTTGCGGACCAAAGTGCATATGTTGTTGTTGCTTGCGATCGGTGCGGTCCTCGGTGCGACTGGGTTACTGACCGGGGTTTAGTTCAGGATGACCTTCAGGCGTTCGCGCACCTCAGCACTCATTTCCTGGGGTTGCGTGACGAGCCCGCTCGCTAAGGCATTGTGTGCCTCGGACGTTGGACGTTCATGACCTAGCAGAGCGATGGCTTGAATGATGATTTTCTGAGCCATCTCGGCATTTTTCATCAAATTCGCAATAGCGGACTCTGCGGTCACATTGGCTTCTTTGGGATGCCAGCAGTCAAAGTCAGTGACCATTGCGAGACTGGCATAGGCGATCTGAGCCTCCCGCGCCAATTTTGCCTCTGGCATATTGGTCATGCCAATCACGCTCGCGCCCATTGAGCGATACCAATGTGATTCAGCGATCGAAGAAAACTGCGGCCCCTCTATGCACACGTAGGTGCCACCCGAGTGCAGTTTTGCGGTTGTATCTTGATCAATATAGGTCCAGGCGCGTGTCAGGATGTTTGTCAGATTGGCACAGATGGGTTGAGCCATCGACACATGCGCGACCGCGCCGTTGCCAAAAAATGTGTGCTCACGCGTTTTGGTCAGATCGATGAACTGATCGGGCAACACCATGTCCAAAGGGCGATAGTCTTCTCTGAGAGAGCCAACGGCTGAAACGGATAACAAATATTTCACGCCGCATTGTTTAAAAGCATGAATATTGGCTCTAAAAGGTAGCTCAGAAGGAATCATCTTATGTCCACGGCCGTGCCGCGCCAAAAAAGCGACTGGGACACCCGCGACACTGCCGGTAACCATCACATCAGAGGGGTCGCCAAATGGCGTGATGAGAGTATGCTCGACAGGTTGCTCAAGTGCATCCATGTGATAGAGACCACTGCCGCCGATGACGCCTACGAGTGCTTGTTCCATACTGAACCTTGTTAGTTGATGCTGATCGAGCTTAGAGTGAAATAGTACTTAAGGTGAAACCGTACTGAAGGTGAAAATATAACTGTGTAAGAATTCATGATGCGTCTGCGACTATACAGACAGGATATCAACTTTGCGCAGCCAAAGGCCTTGCAAACTGGAAAGGTAATGAAGCGATTCGTCATGATTGGAGGTGGTCACGCGCATCTCTCGGTGCTTGAGAAGTTTGCGCGTCAGCCGGTGGTCGGAGTCGAACGTATTCTGATCACGCCCAATCGCTATCAGAATTACTCTGGCATGTTGCCAGGATGGATTTCGGGTCACTATACCCGTGAGCAGAGTCGAATCGATCTACAACCGCTGGTACAGGCGGCCGGCGTCAAAATGATCAATGTCAGTTTGATCAACATGGACGCGGACCAAAGAAGGTTATTTCTCTCGGATGGTTCCACTTTGACCTATGACCTGTTGTCAATGGATGTGGGGAGTGAAACGCAAACGGATGGTTTGGAAGGGCTGGGTGAACGGCTACTTCCTGTCAAACCACTCGATGATTTTTTTGAAAAATGGCCGTCCATTCGAAAGCGCGCACTCGCGTCGAAGGCATTTTCTTTGGTCATAGTTGGAGGTGGTGCGGCGGGCGTAGAGCTCGCCTTGGCTGCACAGTATGCACTCAGACTTGAGGGTGCATCGAGTCCTGTGACGCTGATTGTTTCTCCGGATGGACTCTTGAGGGGGCATCACACTTGCGTGCGCAGGCGAGTAGAGCATTACCTTGAACAGGCCGGCCTGATTTTGCTTGAGCAAGCAGCGAGGGGTGTGTCGGATGGTTTGTTGCTCAGCGATGGCCGGTTTATACCGGCCGATCAGGTGATCGCTGCCACCGGCGCCAAACCCCTGCCATGGCTGAGGACATCGGGTCTTGCCCTGGATGAGCAGGGCTATATTTTGGTGGATGCGCATCATCGGACTCAATCGCATCCGGAGGTTTTTGCAGCCGGCGACACCTGTGCGCGGATGGATGTGCAGATGGCACGTTCCGGCGTTCATGCGGTCAAGGCGGGCCCGGTACTCGCTGAAAACGTATATGCCTTACTGACTGACTTTCCCGGCACGACTGAGCGTCTGAAGTCCTATCATCCTCGCGCATCTTCGCTTTACTTGCTCGCTTGCGGGCCTCGTTATGCCATTGCTTCCTGGGGGCGATGGTCGTTTCAAGGGAAATGGGTCTGGTATTTGAAAAACTGGATTGACCGGGGCTTTATTCGTCGGTTCAGTTTGTCCACTGGCGCCCATTCTGCTTAATCCGTACGGGAATAATAAAAAAGATGTAATAAAAGACTTCCCTCAACGACTAACTGAGTAAATCAACACAGGAACGCTATGCACGCGACATTACCTCTCCTTAAAGATACGGATTTTCCCCGTATCAAGCGCGATCAACTTACGACGCTTCAAGTGAACTTGGGCTATCGCTGCAATCAGTCTTGTGTGCACTGCCATGTCAATGCCGGCCCGAACCGCACTGAAATGATGGACGAGGCCAATCTTGATCTGGTCTTGAAGGTGCTGGAAAGCCAACATATC
Source organism: Zwartia sp. (assembly GCA_030653405.1). Taxonomy (GTDB): domain Bacteria; phylum Pseudomonadota; class Gammaproteobacteria; order Burkholderiales; family Burkholderiaceae_B; genus Zwartia. The sequence continues at coordinate 4,933 of JAURZO010000040.1, forward strand.
GAGGTTCTGGATTTGACGGGTGGCGCACCTGAATTGCATGTTTCCTTTAGGCGACTGGTGACTGCCGCACGCGCGCTTGGTGTGCGAGTCATTGACCGGTGCAATTTGACAATCTTGCTCGAACCCGGCTTTGAGGATCTTGCCGAATTTCTGGCTGACCAAGGCGTCGAGGTCGTGGCTTCAATGCCTTGTTACTCCCCTGAAAATGTCGACAAGCAGCGTGGTCAAGGCGTCTTTGATAAAAGTATCGCGGGTCTGCAACGGTTGAATGCATTGGGCTATGGTCAACCCGGCTCATCGCTTGTGCTGAATCTAGTCTATAACCCGCAGGGTCCCTCCTTGCCGCCCGAGCAGCAAGCGTTGCAAAGTGATTACAAAAGAGAGCTACACCAACACTTCGGAATCGTGTTCAACGAACTGTTTGCGCTGACTAATATGCCGATCCAGCGATTTGGCTCCATGCTGGTCTCAAAAGGTACGTTTAAGACGTATATGGATTTGCTCAAAGGCAGCTTTCAGCAGGCCAACCTTGCCGGCGTGATGTGCAGAAGTCTTGTGAGTGTGGATTGGCAAGGCTATCTGTACGATTGTGATTTTAATCAGCAGCTGGGTTTACCACTGCCCAGTCACCGGACATCTCAGCGCTCGGATGGTTCAGAGGGGGCGATGCATTTGCGCGATCTGCTCAGCATTGATTTGAACGGCAGAGGTGTTTTGGTCGCCGACCACTGTTATGGCTGTACTGCAGGACAGGGTAGTAGCTGTGGTGGCGCGCTTAAAGACGCATGAGAGAAAATGAATGAAAAAAAACCAGACGCTTCGAAAAGTAGGGATACTGCTGCTGGTTGCAGTATTGCTCGGTCTGTTTTTTTCATTTGATCTTCACACGCGTCTGACGCTTGAGGGTCTCAAGTCGGGCTTGGCGCAATTACATGCTTGGCGAGATGCCGCACCCTTAAAAATGGCGCTCGGGTATTTTGGTTTGTATGTCTTGACGACGGCATTATCGCTACCAGGTGCGCTTGTTTTGACGCTCGCGGGTGGTGCGGTTTTTGGCTTTGTACAAGGCTTCATTCTCGTGTCGTTCGCATCGACGATTGGCGCGACGCTCGCTTTCCTGGCCGCACGTTATGTGCTGAGAGACTGGGTGCAGACGCGATTTGGCGAGAAACTCAAACCGATCAACGAGGGTATCGCCAAAGATGGCGCCTTTTACCTTTTTACACTCCGTCTTGTTCCGATCTTTCCATTTTTTCTCATCAATTTATTGATGGGACTGACGACGATGCGCACCTTGACATACTACTGGGTGAGCCAAATCGGGATGTTGGCGGGTACAGTCATCTATGTGAATGCCGGCACACAATTAGCAACGATTGACTCACTCAAAGGCATCGTCTCACCTGAGATTTTGTTCTCACTTGTAGCCTTAGGTGTGTTTCCGCTGGTGGCCAAAAAGTTCGTTGACGCGATCAGTCAGAACAAGATTTATAAAAAGTGGAAAGCTCAAAAACCAAAGAAATTTGATCGAAATGTCGTGGTGATTGGAGCGGGCGCAGCGGGTCTGGTGACGTCCTATATTGCCGCCGCCGTGAAGGCCAAGGTGACGCTTGTCGAAGCGCACAAAATGGGTGGCGATTGTTTGAATTATGGTTGCGTGCCGAGCAAAGCATTGATTAAAAGTGCCAAACTCGCGCAGCAGATGCGCGATGCCGATCTCTATGGTCTGAGCGCGGTGCAGCCTGCTTTTAGCTTCCGCTTCGTCATGGCGCGTGTCAATGCGGTGATTAAAAAGATCGAACCCCACGATAGTATTGAGCGCTATACAAAACTCGGTGTTGAGGTTTTGCAGGGATATGGTCGTGTGGTTGATCCATGGACCGTGGAAATTGAAAATGCACAGGGTGCAATACAGCGTCTGACCACCCGTAGCATTGTGATCGCAGCGGGTGCGCAGCCCTTTGTACCCGACTTACCGGGGCTGATCGACGTGGGTTATGTGACGAGTGATACGCTGTGGGAAAAGTTCTCGCTGCTTGACACCCCCCCAAGACGCTTGGTGGTGTTGGGCGGAGGTCCTATAGGTTGCGAGCTTGCCCAAGCCTTCTCCCGACTAGGATCATCTGTCACACAGATTGAAATGTCGGCACGACTGTTGGGTCGTGAGGATCCGGAGGTTTCGGATACGCTCACACAGGTCCTGACGGCTGAGGGGGTCCGCGTCCTGACTGGCTACAAGGCCATCCGCTGTGAGTTGCGGATCGAGGCGGGTTTGACCGTCAAGAGCCTCATCGTCGAGCACCAAGGACAAGAACAAAGCATCGACTTTGATGAATTGTTGTGTGCCGTTGGTCGTGTAGCGCGATTGCAAGGATATGGGTTGGAGGACTTGGGCATTCCGACACAACGCACGGTCGTGACTAACGAATATCTGGAGACGCTCTTTCCAAATATTTACGCGGCGGGTGATGTCGCGGGTCCTTATCAATTTACCCATACGGCTGCGCATCAGGCATGGTATGCGGCGGTGAATGCACTTTTTGGTCAGTTCAAGCGCTTCAAAGTTGACTATTCAGTGATTCCGGCAGCGACGTTTACCTCTCCTGAGATTGCGCGAGTGGGTTTAAACGAACAAGAGGCTCAGGAGCGAGGCATAGCCTACGAGGTGACACGCTATGGTATCGACGATCTTGACCGTGCGATTGCTGATAGCGCCGACTTTGGATTTGTCAAAGTATTGACGGTACCTGGTCAGGATAAGATTCTTGGCGTGACAATCGTGGGTGAACATGGTGCGGATATGCTGGCCGAGTTTGTGCTGGCGATGAAACACGGCTTAGGACTCAATAAAATTCTTGGGACGATCCACACCTATCCGACGATGTCCGAGGCCAATAAGTACGTGGCGGGTGAATGGCGACGCGCGCATACAAACCCCCGCGTGCTGCAATGGTTGTCCCGCTATCACGCTTGGCGCAGGGGCTAGCATGCTCACGACCTTGATTGTCGTCCCCGTGTTGAACGAGAGCGCGACGTTGAACGATCAGCTCTCAAGGTTGCGTGTGTTGCGTGAGCAGGGCGCCGAGGTGTTATTGGTCGATGGTGATAGCGTCGACTCAACACGAGACATCATACGAGCGGAGGGATTTTCATTGCTCGAATCCGAGCGTGGTCGTGCGATACAGATGAATGCAGGTGCTCGCGCCATGCAAAGCGATATCTTAATTTTTTTACATGCGGACACAAGACTACCGCCGGATTCACTTCTAAAGGTGGAGCAGCATCTGAGTCAGGGCCGCCAGTGGGGGCGCTTTGATGTGCGGATCGTTGGTTCATCCTCGTGGTTTGCTGTGATCGCATTTTTTATGAATATTCGTTCCCGTTTGACTGGAATTGCGACCGGGGATCAAACGTTCTTCATGACACGCGAAGCCTTTGATGCAGTAGGGGGCTTTCCTATTCAGCCCTTGATGGAGGATATCGAAATGAGTAAACGGCTTAAGCGACTCAGTGCGCCCGTTTGCTTACATGATCGCGTTGAAACATCGGGCCGACGCTGGGAGCAACACGGAGTCTGGACAACCATCCTGTTGATGTGGCGTCTGCGCTGGGCGTATTGGCGAGGAACCCCTGCCAACACACTTGCGCGTCTGTATCGCTAGGCGAGTGGCTAGAGGTTATAGACTGAAGCGAAATGATGACACATACACGACCCACTCGTATCGTAATTTTTGCAAAAGCACCCATACCGGGCTTTTGCAAAACCCGCTTGATTAGTGCCCTTGGTGCGCAAGGCGCCGCTGTTCTCGCCCAGCATATGCTGCTGCGCACTGTACAGATCGCGCAAGAGGCCAACCTTGGCGTGGTTGAGCTCTGTGTCTCACCTGAGCCTGCGCATGACCAATGGCATGCGATCAAGGGCGCCCACGATTGGGCGCAAACGGTTGAGTGGACTTGTCAGTCAGAGGGCGATCTGGGGCAACGGATGGGCAGTGCAGTTCAGCGGACGTTGTCGCTCAATCAGGATGTGATTTGTATCGGTACCGATTGCCTTGAGCTGGAGGCGATACATCTGCAGACTGCTGCCGACGCATTTAATTCGCATTCCGCTGCGATTGTGCCAGCGAGGGATGGCGGCTACGTGCTGCTGGCGCTGCGTCAGTTTGATCAAAGCCTGTTTCAGAATATCGCGTGGAGTACTTCATCCGTATGCGCGGATACGTTGACTCGGCTGCGGCATTTGGGCTGGGCGGTGGCACAACTGCAAACCATGCGAGACATTGACGAGCCCGAAGATTTGGCGCACCTACCGGCTAATTTAAAAGTCGTGTTGCAGCAATACATGGTGAAGGGGGTCTCTTGAACACTGACTCGTTGTTAGTCTGTATCGTCGCAAGCTTCGCTGTTATTGGGGCGAGTGCTGTCTGTGGTATCTCTCATGCTCAGTCCGATACGAATGTGGTGGGTCAGTTCTCTGGTGAGTTGGGAGACCCTCCTGCGCCATGGCGGATTATTCAGTTTGATCAGTCTATCGCGCCTACTCTTTATCAGACTCGGGAGTGGGGCGGCGTGTCTGCTGTTCAAGCGCAGGCTGCAGGCAGTATGGCGTTGCTTGCGCGACCTGTTGAGGTCGATCTGAATGTCACGCCGATATTGTGTTGGCGCTGGCGGGTAGAAGGTATCGTCAATACTGCAGACATGAATACAAAGGCGGGCGATGATTATGCTGCCAGAGTGTATGTGGCATTTAAACTTCCCGCAGATCAGATTGATTTTGGTTTACGGCTTAAGCTGGCACTTGCGCGAGGCATCTATGGTGATCATGTGCCGGATGCGGCATTGAATTATGTTTGGGATAATAAAAATCCAATCGGCCACAAGCAGTTCAATGCTTATACGGATCGGACTCAAATGATCGTGCAGCGTAGCGGCGCACAGCACCTTGGTTCGTGGATGAATGAGCGCGTCGATATCCTGTCCGATGTGACGCTGGCGTATGGCAGTCCCTTGGCCAAGATTAATTTGCTTGCCGTGGCCTCCGATACTGACAACACCAAAGAATCAGTTCAGGCAGGTTTTGCGGATCTTCACTTTGTTGGCCGGGATCAGCCATGCGTTTTTCCTTTAATTAAATGATTGGATATCAGGCGTCGGGATGTTTCATTGTGGGTGAATGTCGCGTGGGTATTGTGCATGGTGATGCAGAGTCTTTGGTCGGGTAGCGCTTTAGTCGCGCGGATCGTTGGAAAGCTCAGCTGATGTCATTGCACAAAAAAAACCGGACACGAGAGGTCCGGTTTCTAGGGCTTGGTCGAGCTTAGTTGACTTCGAGTAACTCGACGTCAAACACGAGGGTCGCATTGGGTGGAATGACACCACCTGCGCCGCGCGCGCCATAGCCCATTTCAGGGGGAATGATCAAGGTGCGCTTGCCGCCGATTTTCATGCCTGCGACACCTTCGTCCCAGCCGCGAATCACATGTCCTGCGCCCAGAGGGAAATCAAATGGATCGCCGCGATCGCGCGAACTGTCGAATTTAGCACCTTTGTTTTCAGGTGAAGTGGCATCGTGCAGCCAGCCGGTGTAATGGACAGATACATGCGCGCCGGGTGTGGCTTCAGCGCCGCTGCCGACTGCGACTTCAATTTTTTCTAATGTGCTCACGTTGTTTCCTTTTGGTAGTGTTCAGACCGCCTGATCAATGACAGGCGGTTTAGGGGTTTTGACACGCAGTCGGTGCCAGAGCAAGCCAATTGTTAAGGCGCCAAATACGGCATGGACAAGCCAGACTCCCACGCTAAAGGACAGCTTGCTGTTGATGATCCAGCCCTGCGAGATATTAATCAAGTTCAGATAGAGCATTGCAATGAGACCCGCAATCAGTAGATCGCCAGAGCGACCCATGCGAGGATTCACGGCACCAAGCGGAATGGCCATCAACGCGAGGTTGAGAGCGGCTAAGGGCACTGCGAGACGCCACATAAGTTGGCCTAACGATGCGGGCACTTTGTCTGTTAAGAGCAACTCGGTCGGCCGTGCGCGGCGGCTGTTCAGCGTCTGTTCGCGGGCGTTTTCAAGTGATTTTTCACCATCCTTGCTTTCGATACGGGCACCGAAGGCATCGAACTCCGCCAGCCGCATCAGCCCTGATCCCGGTTTGATGTCATAACGATGGCCAGGACCCAATACGAGAAACTTATCGCCATTTGACTCGATGACGGTCTCCGCTGAGGTCGCCGTGATGAGCGTGAGCCAGTCCGGATCAATGATCCGCATGAAAACCTGGCCAAGTGGTGCGCCCGGTGAATTAGGTCCTTCGACGAAGAAAACACGGGCACCGCCCTCGGTCTCAAGAAACTGACCGGGCGTTATTTTAGAAAGATCCGATCGCAATTCGAAGCGCGCACGGTATTCGCCAATTTGTCGATTAGCCCAGGGCGTTCCAAATAACGTCAAAGTGGCGATGAGCACGGCGACAGGCACGGCCACGCGCAGGACTGGGTTGATCCAGTTGAGTAATGACAGGCCGCTTGAAAACCAGACCACCATCTCAGACTCTCTGAAATTGCGGGTGACCGTGGTCAGGACTCCGATAAAAATAGAGACGGCTAAAATAATGGGCAGGGCGGCAATCGTCGTGAACGCGGCCAGACCCACCACGACATCCGCGCCGATACGTCCGGCGGCGGCTTCGCCGAGGAGTCGAACCAAGATAACACTCAGCCACACAACAATCAGCGTCGAAAGAACGACACTGAAGTGGTTGGTGATTTCAGAGACAACGGAACGTTTAAATAGAGACATTGTGCGTGATGCGAAAGCGCATCAAGAAAATGGTGCGACGCAAACAGCTACGCCAAAGAGAATTTAGCACAATGAGGCGATATTCTTCTTTTGGATGAGGGCCGACCCACCTCCGCAAGGTCGATACGTCGAACCGATTCCATTCTGCCTAGGCATTGGGCAAACTATCAATCAATTTAATCATTCGCTTTCTCATTTCGGCATCGGGCAGACGTCCGATGCCACCAGCGATGTTATCGATCATGTTGGAGACTCGACTGGTGGCCGGGGTGATGCACGTGACAACAGGATGGCTGGCGACGAATTTCAGAAAAAACTGCGCCCAGGTGGTCGCGTCGAATTCTTTAGCCCATTCGGGCACGGTTTGACCCTTGACTCGACTCCAGAGCCTGGTACGCCCAAAGGGGGCGTAGACCAGGACGGCGATTCCGCGCTCTTGTGCTAAAGGTAGGATGGTTTGCTCAGCGAACAAATCATCAATGGCGTAATTGGTACCGATGAAATCGATTTTTTGTGTGCGCATCGTCTCAATGAGACTGTCATATTGTTGACTAAAAGTGGTTGTGATGCCCAGATAGCGAATGCGTCCCTGCTGTTTGGCTTCGCGCAAAATCGGCAACTGAGTTTTTATATCGCCCATGTTGTGGATCTGCACAAGATCAATGACTGGTTTGCCAATACGTTTAAAGGACGCCTCAAGCTGGGCTTGGGCTGCGGCAGCATCGGCTGAACCACCCCCCCGCGGTGCGACGTTGAGTTTGGTGGCCCAAAAGAGCTTTTGTGCGATCCCTTCATCTTGGGCGATTTTGCCGGCAACCTCCTCGGACGATCCATAGCTTGGGGCCGTATCAAAGACCGTTCCGCCAAGCTCAACCATTTTGGCCATGACATTTTTGAGAGCCTCGCGGTCTTCCGTGCGGGCGACTTGAGCAAAGGTCGCCGAGCTGCCCAAGCCAATGATGGGTAAACGCTGGCCGCTGGAGGGAATGGCGCGCGTGAGCAGCGCGCCGGAACTCGTCAAATTTTGTGCCCATGCGACAGGCAAGGCCGCAGCGCCAAGTGAGGCGAGTGTGGTTTGAAGCCAGGTGCGACGATTCATCATTCAAATCTCCTGAGTGGTGGGGCATTTAAGTTGGATTGTTAACGTCGGAGTGGTTGCGTTTATTTTGGACATAACCGAGCCAAAGGCCCAAACTCATCCAGATGACGGCCAGCGGGACGGCAAACCAGGCCAGACCCGCCAGACCCATGCCGAGACGACCGAGTAAGCCTTCAGTCTGTGAGCCGATTGCATCGCCTCCACGATAGACAAACGTATCGATGAAGGCTTTGGCCTTATAACGCTCGGCGCGAGGGACGGTGGTAAAGAGCGTCTCGCGGGCAGGCCGCATCACGCCGCGCTGGACTGCCCGAAACGATGCTTCAAACGCAATGAGGGCTCCCAGCGATCCGATCACGGCCAGACCGATGAAGCCAAACGCCACAGTCAGGGGCAATAGCGCCAGTGTGACGGCAATGCCAAAGCGTTTGATCAGATGGCTCGTGAGGAACGCTTGCAACACAAAGGTCGCGGCTTGTGTGTACAAATCAATGCGCGCAAAGGCCTCGGTGCGTGTGTCGGTATCCAGCGCCAGTGCGGCGACCATTTGCAATCGCGTGAAATACAGGAGGGTCGCGACAACTGCCAAAATCAGTACATAGGCAGAAATGCCGAGTAGGAAGGGCGAACGCACCACCGCAGTCAGTCCCTCCCAGGCAGAGCCACCGATGATCGTCCGATCTGGATCCTGATTGTCTTCGTTCGTTGTATTCGTAGCGAGCCGAGTTTCATCAGTATGCAAGTGCACCAGCCACCAAGCCGCGCCGATGGCGCCTATTAGAAATACCGCTGCCACCAGCAGCAAAACGGGTGTGCCGTAAGGTCTTGCCAACATCCCTGCCAACCAGGGCCCAAACATAGCGCCAAGTGTTCCGCCCAGGGAAATTGCCGCAAATAATCTTTCGCTTTGCTCTTTTGAAAAACGATCTGTCATGAGCGCCCAGAAAAGCATCGTCGCAAAAAGATTAAAGACACTAAACCAAACGTAGAAGACCTGACCACTGATGATGCCGATATGGGTGGGTGCAAAGGTCAGTAGCGCGTAAAACCCCACCAGTCCGAGTGAAAAAAATGAATAGGTTGCAGCGATGAAGGTCATGCGCCGAAAGCGACTGACCAGGAGTCCAAAGAGAGGATTGACGAGTAGTGTGGTGAGTAAAGTGGCCATGAACAGCCAACGGATCGCATCGATGCCTCGCTGCATGCCGAGCGCCTCGCGTGCCGGACGCACCACCATCAGTGCGGTCAAAATGCAAAAGAAAAAAAGCCCGGCAACAATCGTGGGCAACAGTTCTTTGCGACGGATATTAGTAAACGCCTGTAGCAACGAGGTCATTCAGTGAGTTCCCTGGGTACTGCTGTCGGGGTGCATCCAATCGTGCGCAGCACCGAAACTATTGTCATCTTACTGAGGAATGCGGATGTTTTGTATGTTTCTTTTCAGGAGTGAACGCTAAATAATCTTTGCCTTCTGTGGCTTTTGCGATGGACTATAAAATAGAAGCTCAATGACGTTTTATTCACGTTGATCGTAGTCGCTTTTGAGAGAAATACCGTGCCATTGCCGCCCACCGTCGAAAGAGAAGAAGTTCACCATCGCCAGATCGAAATGAAGGCATACCGTCGGTCTGATGGGTTCTATGACATAGAGGGACGCGTGGTCGACACCAAACCGTTTGGCTTTGCTGGACCGCTTGCCGAATCAAAGCGAAATGCCAATGAGCCCATACATGATATATGGGTGAGGTTGGTGATTGATGAGTGGTTTGTGATTCAGGACGTTGTCGCGAGCTCTGATGCAACCCCGTTCTCAATTTGTACCAAAGCACCGCCCACGCTTTCAGTGCTGATCGGTGAAAAGATTGGTGTGGGCTGGACCAAACTCGTCAGGGAGCGTCTAAAAGGTGCAGCGAGCTGTACGCATATGATGGAGTTGCTCGGGCCCATGGCAACCACTGCCTTGCAGGCGCTGTGGCCTGTGACCAGCAAACGACCCCAGACCCTGGATGCGAACGGTCGGCCCACCAAAATTGACAGCTGCTTTGCGTATGCCAGTCAGACCGAGATCATCGCGCAACTGTGGCCCGAGTACTACACCGGTCCCAAAGCGCTCGCTCAGCCAGCGGCGGATCGTCCGGCCGAGTCAGAGGCTTGAGACACGGACCTGCTCATACAAACGATGCAAGTCAGCGGGGTCGCACAGATTTGTGTGCGCATTGAGTAGGGCGGCTGCTGCACTTGCCATGCCGTAGCCAAACGCTTGCTCGAGGCTCATGTTTTTACAAAGTCCCCACAATATTCCGGCCACGAAGTTGTCGCCCGCTCCAACCGTACTCACGACTTTGACGGGTATTGCCGGGGCACGCAAGGTTTGGTCTGCCGTCACAAGCAGCGCGCCCTCCTCACCTAATGACAGTGCAACGATTTGAGCTTGACCGCTGCCTACGATTTCACGGGCGGCATCGCGCCACAGGCTCTCCGAGCTCAACGTCGATCCGATCAGTTCTTCGAGCTCTCGCAGGCTAGGCTTAAAGAGATAGACCCCCGCAGCCAGTGCTGCACGCAGCGGTTCGCCCGAGGTATCAAGCACAAAAGCTTGTTTGCGTTCTTTGGCGCGCGCAGCGATCCTGGCGTAAAAATGATGAGGGACACTAGGAGGCAGGCTGCCACTCGCCACTAAAAAGCGTGCGGTCGAGCCAATGGAGTCTATCGCACTCAGGCATGATTGCTGCTCGGTCTCGCTTAGCGTAGGGCCTGGTAAGAGAAAGCGAAAATCTTTGCCGCTGGAGGTTTCGTGAACGGTAAAACATTCACGCGTTTCACCCTCGATCGGAATGCAATGATGATCCACCTTTTCCTGATCAAGGGCTTGCGTCAGAATCTGTCCGGTGAAGCCTCCCGCGGGGTAGATCGCGGTGGTTGGCATGTCCAGGCGTCGGATCACGCGCGCCACATTGATGCCACCACCACCTGGTTGGATTTTTTCTTCGGAACACCTCAGTTTGTGCGTGGGTACGACCTGATCGACGGCAGTCGAAATATCGAGTGCGGGGTTCATGGTGAGGGTGACAATCTGGGTCATAGCGGCTGTGACTCCTGCGCATTAATCGTCAAATTATCTCTCAATACTCACACGCTATACTCAAAGAAGAAAATTAAAGGCATTCCTAATGCCGAGACGATATTTTGGAGAGATGTCATGCGTTCCTTGTTGTTTGTGCCGGCCGATAGTCCTCGCAAGCTTGAAAAATCCTTACAAAGCGGCTCGGATATCCTGATATTTGATTTAGAGGATGCAGTCTCTTCGTCCCGAAAACAAGAAGGACGCACTGAACTAGTCAAGTTTCTGACTGAAATCAAGCGTGCGGGCACTCAAACCCCTGCGTTATATGTTCGAGTCAATGCGTTGACGACGGGGTTGACGTTGGCTGACTTGGCTGCGGTGATGCCTTGTCGTCCAGCTGGCATCGTGCTGCCCAAGTCGACAGGCGCCAAAGATTTGGCTTTGCTCTCTGCGTATTTAGAGGCATTTGAACACTTGTATCCTCAAGCAGGTGTGGCACAGGATGGTATGAACAAGCCGTCACTGACCTCCATTATCGCGATCGTGACTGAGACAGCGGATTCGCTTGCCGGTTTGAATGAGTATCGTGGCGCGACGCCCCGACTCGCGGGCATGATGTGGGGCGCAGAGGATTTGTCTGGTGACATTGGCGCTCTCACGAATAAGGAAGAGGGCGGCTCGGGTGAGTGGACAACCCCTTTTAAGCTTGTTCGCTCCTTGTGCTTGTTTGCAGCAAGCGCTGCTGGCGTGCCGGCGATCGATACCGTACCGACTGAGATCAATAACGTGGAGGCGTTGACGCGCGAGACGCGTCAGGCGTATCGCGATGGCTTTTCAGCCAAAGCGGCGATTCATCCCGGGCAAGTGCCGGTGATTAATGAGGCCATGACACCTGATGCCGCGACTCAGGACTGGGCGTCGCGTGTGATCGCCGCGTTTGCCGCCAGCGCAAATGTGGGTGTCGCAACGCTCGACGGAAAGATGCTCGATACTCCGCACTTGCGCCTTGCCAAGAAAATTATCGCCGCCGCGAAACTTGCTTAATGTGTTGATTCATGCGCGCGAATTGAATTTCAGGCGTGTTCAGATTTCAGGAGTTAGAAAATAATGGCAGGTCCTTTAGAGGGTATTCGTGTCGTCGATATGACGTCGATTTTGATGGGGCCCTATGCCGCACAGCTGATGGGAGATATGGGGGCGGATGTCATCAAAGTCGAATCGCCGCAAGGCGATATGGTCAGAGATGTCGGACCGATGTTGCATCCCCGCATGGGTTCGCTGTATTTGCACGTCAATCGTAGCAAGCGCGGGATGGTGCTCGACGTTAAAAAGCCTGAAGGGCTCGAGGCTATCAAAAAGCTCATCGCGACGGCTGATATCCTGCTCTACAACGTGCGTCCACAAGCGATGGCGCGATTGGGTTTGAGTTACGAAGTTGTTCGAGAAATCAACCCTCGCATTTTGTACGCGGGGACGTTTGGGTTTGGGCAGGATGGACCGTATGCGCACAAACCTGCTTTCGATGATTTGATTCAGGGGGCGATTGGTTTGCCTTCTCTGATCAAGCAGGCCGGTACCGATGTGCCGCGCTACGTCCCTTCGAATCTGGTGGATCGCACAGTGGGCTTGTATGCGACCTCATCGCTATGCGCAGCGCTCTATCACCGAGAGAAAACGGGTCGTGGTCAGCGGATTGATATACCGATGTTTGAAACCATGATCAGCCACTTGCTCAGTGATCATATTGGTGGCAAGACGTTTGATCCGCAGTTCGGGCCGCCCGGCTATCCGCGGCTGCTTGCCTCTGAGAGACGTCCCTACAAAACGTCGGACGGTTATGTGTGCGCCGTGATTTACAACGACAAGCAGTGGGCCTCGTTCTTTAGCGCGATTGGACGTTCGGAGATTTTTGAAAACGATCCAAGATTTAAAAGCTTGAGTATTCGTACGCAACACATCAACGATCTGCAAGGTCTTGTGGCTAAGATGTTTCTGGAGCGCACCACAGAAGCATGGTTGGCGTTACTCGAAAAAGCCGATATCCCGAGCATGCCGCTGCACGATCTAGAGACGATCTTTGAAGACCCCCATCTCGAGGCGATTAATTTCTTTCAATGGGAAGAGCATCCCTCAGAAGGGCGTATCCGTCGTGTGGATGTGCCAACAACGTGGTCGGATAGTCAGCCACAGGCGGGACGGCCAGCACCGATGCTTGGACAACACAGTGAAGAGGTTTTGCGCGAACTCGGTTATAGCGATACTGCCATCGCTGAGTTTATCCGCCAAGGTGTGACGCAGACCGCCGCCATTCAAAATAAGGAGTAAGGACCATGGACTTTTCTTTTTCACAAGAACAGCAATCGATTCGCGAAGCGATTGGCAAAATTTGTGAACGGTTCGACGATCAGTACTGGCTTGAGAAAGACCGTGTCGGTGGCTTTCCAGTTGAGTTGCATCAGGCCTTAGCCAAAGACGGCTGGCTGGGGATCTGTATACCCGAGCAGTATGGTGGATCGGGACTGGGCATCACAGAAGCGACCATCATGATGCAGACGATCAGCGAGTCGGGTGCCGGGATGACGGGCGCTTCGGCTGTGCACATGAATATCTTTGGTTTGAATCCAGTTGTGCAGTTCGCGACAGAAGAGCAAAAGATGCGCATGCTGCCGCCGCTGATCTCGGGCAAAGAGCGCTCTTGTTTTGCTGTGACTGAGCCGAATACGGGTCTGAATACCACGCAACTTAAGGTCAAGGCTGAGCGCGCAGGTGATCACTACGTGTTGAGCGGGACCAAGGTCTGGATATCGACGGCACAGGTCGCTGAAAAAATGTTGATCCTGGCGCGTACGACGCCTTTGGAGGAATGCAAAAAACATACCGATGGTCTGAGCCTTTTTTATACTGATCTGGATCGTAACTTTGTCAGAGTCCATGAGATCGAAAAAATGGGTCGTAAGGCGGTCGACTCAAATGAATTGTTCATCGATGGTTTGAAAGTGCCTGTCGAAGATCGTATTGGCGAGGAAGGCAAAGGCTTTCACTACATCATGCACGGCATGAATGCCGAGCGGATTTTGATTGCAGCCGAGGCGATCGGACTCGGACGGGTGGCCTTGAAACGCGCGACTGACTATGCCAAAGAACGCATTGTTTTTGATCGACCGATTGGACAGAACCAAGGGATCCAGCATCCGTTAGCTGCCTGCTGGATGGAGCTCGAGGCCGCAAACCTGATGGTGTTTAACGCGGCCTCTTTGTTTGATCAGGGTGAGCCTTGTGGCGCGCAGGCCAATGCTGCTAAGTATCTCGCGGGCGAAGCGGGCTTTAACGCGTGTCAACAGGCTGTGATGACGCACGGTGGTTTTGGTTACGCCAAGGAATATCACGTGGAGCGTTATCTGCGCGAGGTGTTGATCACGCGTATCGCGCCTGTGAGTCCGCAGTTGGTGTTGTGTTTTATTGCTGAGCGCGTCTTGGGCTTGCCCAAATCTTATTAGATCGAGGAGAGAGTGATGGCAGGTCTATATTTTGAAGAATTTGAAATTGGTCAGGTGTTTAAACACTCGATGACGCGTACGGTCACGGAGATGGACAACGTGTTGTTCTCGACGCTGACGATGAATCCACAACCCCTTCATCTCGATGCAGAGTTCGCCTCGAAAACGGAGTTTGGTCGAATTTTGGTCAATAGTCTTTTTACCCTTGGGCTTGTGATCGGCATCACAGTGGGAGAGACCACGCTCGGTACGACAATCGCTAATCTGGGGATGACTGACACACGTTTCCCGAGTCCTGTATTTTATGGAGACACCATCCACGTTGAGACCACGATTATCTCGAAGCGCCTGAGCAAGTCCCGTCCGGATGCTGGGATTGTCGAGTTCGAGCATCGTGGGATCAACCAGCGAGGGGAGGTGGTTTGTCTCTGCCGACGCTCGGGCCTCATGAAATGTAAGCCTGCATAATTGATCAGACTCTTTTAAAGACGCATCACGATGACAGTTCAAGGAGGGATGAAGCAAGGATTGCCAGACGCGAAAATGGCTTTGGTGGTGTTGTTGATCTGCTTTGTCTTCAATATGCTGGGTCGTGGGATCGGCGACACGTACGTGACGTTTCTGTTGCCGCTCGAAACGGAGTTTGGTTGGAGTCGTTCAGAGCTCTCAAGTGTGTATGGCATCTATATGGTGGCGAATGGCCTGTCCGCGCCCTTTGTGGGCATACTCTTTGACCGGTGGGGCCCAAGGCTGGTGTATGTGTTGGGTCTGGTCTGTCTCGGGTTTGGCTATTTTTTAGCAGGACAGTTGACCCAACTCTGGCAGTTTCATCTTTGCATCGGCGTGGCGGGTGGGATTGGTATCTCAGCCATTGGCATGGTGCCCTCAGCCAGCTTAATCAGCCGATGGTTTCCACAGAGCACCAGTACTGCGATTGGCATTGCGTATGCCGGCTTTGGCGCCGGTACGCTCGTGCTTGTGCCCTTTGCGCAGTATCTTAATCAGGCAGTGGGTTGGCGCGACACTTATCATATTCTGGGTGGCACCTTGCTCGTGGCCTTGCCGCTTGTGTTGCTGCTGCCTTGGGGCGTGATTCGTGCTGGGTACGGCGCACGTAGCGCGGTAGGTGTTTCTCCTCAGGTTGAGACTGTCGCGAGTCAAAAAGCCGTACCGCAGCAGCCTTCACCGCAGCAGACCGCTTCTCAGCCTTCAACGCTTCAGGTTCCACCACTTCAGACCTCGCCTCTTCGCGCTGCGATCAGGCACTCAGGGTTCTGGGGGCTTGCGCAGGCTTTCTTTTTTACCTCCGTTGTCGTCTATACGGTCTTGGTGCAGATGATTGCATTTCTGGTATCGACTGGATTTACTCCGATCGAGGCAGCGAGCGCGTTTGGTTTCGCAGGTATTTTGTCTGTATTGGGTGTCGGCTCAGCGGGTCGGTTGGCGGATGTGCTGGGCGCCAGACGAACGGCCACGTTGACCTTTGTTTGCACATTTCTGGGTCTTGCCAGTTTATTGGCGCTCACGATTTATCCTTCGCATTGGTTTTTGATGACTTTTGTGGTGTTTTTCGGCATTGCGCAAGGAGCCCGAGGGCCTATTATTTCCGGACTTTGTTCAAGGCTTTTCCCCGGTCGCGGCCTCGCAACCATTTATGGTGTGATCTATGCGAGCATGTCGATTGGTGCGGCAGCGGGCGCCATGATGTCGGGCCTGCTTTTTGACTGGACGGGCGGCTATCAAGCCAGCATCCTCTTTTCAATGCTGAACGTTATTTTGGCGGTCTCACCGTTCTGGGTTTATCGTGAGCTCAGAAAATTCGGTTGAACGGGGCTTGTACGACAAACCATGGGATCCGTCATGACACTAAAGATGGTGCGAAATTTAAAAACATACGCGCTGAGCGCGCTCATGATGTTGAGCTTGTTGCTTTTCATGCACGCTGCGCACAGTGCGTCCTTATTGAACGCATTGATGGATGGTCAGCACGTTCTCATGATTCGTCATGCGGATGCCCCGGGATTTAGCGATCCACCAGGCTTTAAAGTCTCAGAGTGTTCAACCCAGAGAAATCTGGGTGAGCGCGGACGCAAACAGGCCCGCGTTTTGGGTGAATGGCTGACACAGCAGGGGATCACGTCGGCCCGGATGCTCAGCAGTCCGTGGTGCCGTTGCATGGACACCGCAACGTTAATGGCAAAAGGGCCGGTTCAGGCAGCGCCTGCTTTAGGTTCATTTTTTCAAAATATGACAGAGTCCGGCCAGCAAACTTTGGCGCTACGCAGGCTATTGGCCCAAGAACTCAAGGCCTCTCCTTGGCAGCCGTTGATTCTAGTGACGCATCAGGTCAATATTTCTGCCTTTACGGGTCAGTCTGTCGGTCAGGGTGATGTGATGTTGGTCAAAGTCAGTCCAGAGGGGGCTTACCTGTCCCACCAGTCGATTTCAGTCCCTAAATTCGATTGAATGCAATTAAGGCGATAATTGCGATTCTTAAGAATGCGTATTTAGGGGCTTGAGCGGCATGACCGACCAAACAATTTATTTATGGAAGGCTTTTTTTCTTGGCATCGTCGAGGGCATTACCGAGTTTTTGCCGATCTCCAGTACCGGACATTTGATTCTCTTTGGCGACTGGATTAATTTCGAGTCCAATGAGGCAAAAGTCTTCGAGGTGGTCATCCAGCTCGGGTCGATTCTGGCAGTTGTGTGGATTTTTCGCGGTCGTCTTTTTCAGCTGATTAAGGGGACGCTGCAGCGGGATCCCGTGGAGATGTCGTTCACACGCAATTTGTTGATTGCCTTTTTGCCTTCAGCGATTATCGGGCTGCTATTTATCAAAGCCATCAAGGCCTTGTTTTTTCATCCCGGTGTTGTCGTTGTCACCTTAGTGCTTGGCGGATTGATCATGCTGTGGGTTGAACGTCGCCGGCCTGCAACGGGTCCGGGAGCGCCATCGCTCGCCAATCAAGTGCAGTCGCTGGAAAAAATCACCTGGAAGCAAGCATTAGTCGTGGGATGCGCCCAATGTCTCGCCATGGTGCCTGGCACCTCTCGCTCTGGTTCTACGATCATCGCCGGGATGCTGGCGGGTATTCAGCGTAAAACCGCGACAGAGTTTTCATTTTTTCTCGCCATGCCCACGATGCTGGCTGCAGCGGTCTATGACATGTACAAACATGCGGACTTGCTCACGCAACAAGACATGATGGCAATCGCAGTGGGTTTTGTGAGTGCTTTTGTTTGCGCTCTTTTAGTGGTGCGTGCCATTTTGGTCTTTGTGTCCAAACACACCTATCGGGCATTCGCCTGGTATCGAATTGCTTTAGGTTTAGTAGTCGGATTTTGGCTCTGGGCCTGATGTTGCTGCGGTCTGCCAGCATAGCCATATGCCAAATACAGATTTCATTCAATAAAAAAAGGAGATAGAGGATGCGCTTATTCAGTTATCAGGACAAGAACAATCAAAAAAGTGTGGGTCTACTCAAAGCGGTAGGCTCCGAGCAATATATTGACCTGGGTGCCACCGACCCGACGTTGCCCAAGAGTCTGCTTGACCTCATTGCGACGCCAGGTGCAATGGAGCGTGCGAAGCAGGCAGGCAACAGCGCTTCGGCGGTCGTTGGTTCCATTAATGACGTGCGTTTCATCCCGTTGATTGATCGTCCAGGCAAAATTATCTGTTTAGGCTTGAACTATGCGGATCACGCAGCAGAGGGCGGACATGCCCGGCCCGACTACCCGAGTTTTTTCATGCGCGGCCCGAGCTCGCTGGTTGGTCATCTTGAGCCGATGATCCGTCCCAAGGTGTCCGATAAGTTCGACTACGAGGCTGAGCTCGCGTTCGTCGTGGGTAAAAAGGCGCGTCACCTGACTGCACAGAACGCGCTGGAGTGCGTGGCTGGATATAGCGTCTTTAACGATGGCAGTTTGAGGGACTATCAGCGAAAGTCGAGCCAATGGACGATTGGCAAAAACTTTGATGCAACGGGTGGGTTTGGTCCTTGGCTAGTAACTCCGGATGAGTTGCCGCCTGCCGCAGACGGCCTGCGCATTCAGTCTCGTCTCAACGGCCAGATTATGCAGGATGCCAATACCAAAAGTTTTTTGTGGGGTGTCGTCGAGACGCTCGTGCTGATTACAGAGTGCATGACGCTTGAGCCGGGCGATGTTGTGATTACGGGGACACCAGCCGGCGTGGGCTATGCCAGAAAGCCTCCCGTTTTCATGAAACACGGTGACACAGTGGAAGTGGAAATCGAAGGCGTAGGTGTGTTGAGCAATCCGATCGTTGATGAGAAATAACGATCTTTGAGAGGCACTACAAGGGCACTGCACAACCGAGCGGACTCGGAGGTGCAGTGTCTATTTTTTAGACGACGCCTTGCTCTTGGAACTTGGCGATCTCTTCTGCGGAATAGCCAACTTCAGACAATACCTCTTGTGTATGTTCTCCCCACTGCGGTGCGGTGGTGACGACATCGGCAGGTGTGCGACTCAAGACAGCAGGTTGCGTGATGAACCCTTTATCTTTGCCCGCCTTGTCTTTGACCATTTTTGAAATATTGGCTTGCTTGACGTGTTTGTCCTCGAACATCTGAGGCACGTTATATACCGGGCCTGCAGGCACGCCTGCATTGTTTAGGGCTTCCACCCAGTACTCAACCGTGTTGGTGCGAAACACTTCGTTCAAAATCTGATTGCAACGGACACGATTGACCGTCCGTGTTTTTTCATTCGAAAAATCAGGATCGGCGATCCATTCAGGATGCTTCATGAGCTCGCACAAACGTACCCAGTTCCCCTGACCCGACGCGCCGAGGTTAAAGACGCCGTCACTGGCTTCGAATAAGCCCATCGGCGTGGAGGTCGGGTGATCGTTGCCCGCTTGACCTGCAACATCGCCCTCGTTGAGGTAGCGTGCAGCCTGAAAGTCCATCATGGCGATTTGTGCGTGCAAGAGCGAAGCATGTACCCACTGACCCTTGCCAGAGCGCTCTCGTTCCAGCAGCGCGGTCAGGATGCCAATGCCGGCGTAGAGGCCTGCACTCATGTCGGCCACCGCCAAGCCCGCACGCACGGGGCCTTGCCCAGGAATGCCTGTGACAGACATCAGGCCACCCATGCCTTGCATGATCTGGTCAAAGCCTGGACGACCCGCGTACGGCCCCTCTTGACCAAAGCCAGAGATACTCGCCAGAATGATACGTGGATTGACCTTGGCGAGTGACTCGTAATCAATGCCGAGCTTCTTTTTGATGTCAGGACGCCAGTTTTCAACAACCACGTCGGCCGTCTTGACCAAACGCATCATGATTTCGAGTGCGCCTGGTTTTTTTAAGTTGAGCGTCATCGCCCGCTTGTTGCGGTTCAGGTTCTGAAAGTCGCCGCCTTCGCGATTGCCAGCGAACATCCCCTCGTTTGGATCAACGCCTTTTGGGGGCTCGATACGGATAACGTCGGCGCCGAAGTCCGCAAGTAAACGCACACAGTTTGGACCTGCGCGCACGCGCGACATGTCGAGAACACGTAGATTGGATAGTGCCGATGAAGCCTGGATTTTGGACATGATTTCAGAAATGTGTTGATTCAAAGAAACAGCCGGACCGTACGTTGTGAGAGTTCGAATCGACGACCCGGAGGACTGTATGTTTTATATGTTGCTTTGAGAATTATTGCAAGAGATACTAGAGGGCGAATAAACAACTGAAGCAAACAACTAAAAAGGATTTTCATGGCTGAGTTATTGATCACAAAGAAAGCGGCTGTAGGCACCATCACAATTTCCAATCCTAATAAGATGAACGCCATGTCAGTCCAGATGTGGATGGACTTGCCTAAAGCCATCCGTGCTTTTGATGCTGACCCCGAGGTGCGCGTGATTGTGATCACCGGCCAGGGCGAAAAGGCGTTTGTGTCCGGCGCGGATATTTCCCAGTTCGACACCTTGCGTAGCTCCCCTCAGACGCAACAAGATTACGAGGATGCGGTGGCCGACTCCATGATCGCTCCCCTGGAGTGCTCCAAGCCTATCATCGCGAAAATTCGCGGCTTTTGCTTTGGCGGAGGTTTAGGTCTGGCCGCAGCCTGCGATATTCGTATTTGTTCAGAGGACTCGACGTTCAGAATGCCAGCAGCGCGTCTTGGCTTGGGCTATGGTCATACTGGGATCAAGCGTTTCACGGACGTGATTGGTCTGGCGAACGCGACCGACATTTTTGTGACGGCCCGTCGTTTTGATGCGCCCGATGCCTTACGGATGGGTTTTGTTTCGCGCGTGTGCGCGGCCTCTGAGATTGATGCAGTGGTTGATCAATACACGCAGGCGATTTCAGAAAACGCACCTTTGACTGTTGCCGCTAGTAAATTCATTGTCAGGCAGGTATGCGCGCATCCGGATGAGCAGGATTTAGAGCGTGCCGTTGAGATGGTGAAAACGTGCTTTGCGAGTGAGGATTTCAAAGAAGGTCGTGCCGCGTTTATGGAGAAACGCCCCGCACAATTCAAGGGCCGTTAAGGCGAACGCGGTGTTCACGTGTGTGCGAGCACCGCAGCCTCAGTCACTTTGACTGAGGCAACTTTCAAGCGTTTTCTCTTTTTGGAAACTGCATGCACAAGATCGCCACACCCTCTTTGCCTGCGCTGATAGTCGGTGCTGGCTCATTGGGTGCGACAAAGATCAACGAGCGCTCTGTTGCTTGTTGTTGATTGATCTGGCACTGGCCTCTGAGGACCAGCCAGTACTGACCGCGCCCCGAGGCGGGAGCGGGACCCGTGATCGCAGCGATACCGCTTGTTTGAAACAGTGTGCTCATCAAGCCGTCTTCTTCTGCAGGGACGACTGTCTGCGCGAGCACACCTTCTATATGGCTCGGGCCATCCGCGTCACCAATCAGTGCGGGAATCGCGCCTAAGCCGTGGCGATACGATTTGGTACGTCCCTTTAGCGCCTCGCGATGTTCGGGCATCCAGCGTGCGCCAGGATCCCAGCCGTTACGCAAGGTGTAGTACTCGACGCCAGTGCTGTCGGCATGAATCGGTGCGTAGGGCGTGAACGCCATGGCGTAGTGAACAGTCAATCCCTCGATGGGCTTGATCCCGAACTTGCCTTCGCCAGAAATAAATACCTGAAACTGATCGGCCTGATGATAATGGCCAGGGATCATGCTGTTGGCGCCTTGCTCGACCAAAAAGGCGATTGGTTCAAGCGGAGGTGGAAAGGACTCAGGGGTACGACTCGGCAATCCCTTGGCGCGACGCTCAACGGAGTTGATGCCCACATAGGATGAGATCCACGTGTCCGTGCCATTAGGCAAACGGTAGTGATGGCGCTCGTTGCGCGCCTGCTCGTGCGTGACAACAGAAGTCATATCCAGTCTATCTCCAATGGGTCTTATTTTATTTCGATGTGCTATTGCAATCAAACCTGTAGGAACATCTTAACTGCACTCTGACGGCTATGTCGACAATGACAGTGTCGCCACGTCAGACTTAGAAAGTCTGAGCCGCAAGACGAAAGGCTTCAGGGATGTCAACAGGACGCTGCGTGGCCCGGTTCACGCATACGTGCACAAACAAACCCTGAGCGGCTGCCTCGTCCGCTTCATCGTTAAAGACGGCGACCTCATAAACGATTGAGCTGCGACCCAGTCGTCCAAGGCGTACGCCGACCTTGATGATGCCCGGTGAGGAAACTTGACGCAGATAGCGGCATTCCGAAGCCACGACGAGTGTTTGGTACTCACCCGCCAGCACCGAGCGCATCGCATGGTGCATTAAAAAGCCATCGACAGCAGTGTCAAAAAATGAATAATAGTGCGCATTGTTGACATGCCCGTACGAGTCATTGTCGGCCCAGCGCAGGGTGATTGTTTCAAAATAGCGAAAGTCGCCTTTTGAATAAGGGCCCGCGCGTTTAACTTCGGTGGAGGGTTGGCTCATCGTTGTGATTCTTTATTGCGGAAGTTGTTGGGTTTTAACACTGAGTAACGGGTGGCTTAAGCGGGTCGATATTTGGTTGAAATCATACACAGCGCCACAAAGGCACAAAAACCCAAGGACCAAGAGAGCCAAAGTACGTTTGAGCCCCAGTCAGTGAGGGCCAGACCAAACAAAAAGGGTGCGGCGGCTTGGGCGAACTTGGAGGGCATCATGAGCCAGCCTTGTCGTTGCCCGAAGCCTTTGGTGCCAAAGATCGCCAGCGGGAGGGTGCCTCGGGAGATGATGATGATGCCGTTGCCAATGCCATGCAAAATGACAAATACCATTGCGAACGGTGCACCAAAAATCAGCAGCAGTGTTGCGCCGAGTGGGTGGGTCAATGCTGCCAGGCGGGTGCTGATCAATGGATGCCAGCGTCGCATAAAAAAGAAATCAATGAGTCTGCCAAGCACTTGCGAAGGTCCGACCAGCGAGCCGATCGTAAAAGCGAGGGCGAGGGGTACGCCCATGCCTTCGAGCATCCGCGGCATGTGAATCATCAGACCCATGCCCACAAAGGCGTTCGCGGCAAAGACAAAGGCCATTAAAAAGGCGGTGTACTGAGTGGGTGTGGGTGCCGGGACTGCCTCGACAGACGCTTGAACTGTGACGGTGGGAGGGGGCGTGACCACTGGTGCGACGCTAGCCTCAGTATTGACGCCCAGCGGGCTCGGAAGCAAGCCGTTGAGTGGCAAC
>JAURZO010000050.1 GCA_030653405.1 Zwartia sp.
AATCCCAACGCAAGCGAGCTCTTAGTGCAACGTCGCTGGGCGCCCGAACGTTTCTCGGCACTCATCGCAGCGTTACATCGCCAATGGCCAGACAGTCTGATTTTGATTACGGGATCTCCGGCTGAGCATCAATATGTTGAAAATGTCAGGCTCGTCGCTAAAACCAGCAGCGCACTGAATTTTGCCGGACAAGTGTCTTTCGCCGAGCTCCCCGCCCTGTACAGTCTGGCAGATGTGATGATCACCAATGACTCCGGACCGGGACATTTCTCGTCTGTGACAGGCTTGCATACGGTGGTGCTCTTTGGACCTGAAACCCCAGCTTTATATGGATCACTTGGTAAATCGATCCCCATCACCGCACAGCTGGCTTGCTCCCCCTGCGTGAGTGCGGCAAACCACCGCAAAACACCTTGTTCGGACAACGTCTGTATGCAGGCGATTAGCGTCAATCAAGTCATGGATAAAGTCGCGGTTCAATTCGCTGCGGCACGCATGCATGGATAATCGAACACCGCATACGCCTGTCGCCAATCAAGCAGGGGTGATATCCGCGAGCCAAGGGCGGGATTTTTTGTGGTGCCTGATCCCCTTGGTTTTATGGTTAGGACTCTGGCTGTTTGCACCCGAACCAACATTATTTAGAAGCATCAATCAGGCCACGCAACGGCTACCCGACTTGTTTTGGGTCAGTTTTAATATGCTCGGGAATGGTTGGGGTGTTTTCGGTTTTGCGGTTCCACTGCTTGTTCTGGCCCCTCGCTTGTTGGTGGCAGCCCTGTGCGCGGGCGCTATTTCTGGAGTGCTCTCGCATCTCCTCAAACACAGCCTCGAGTTCCCCAGACCCGCAGCTGTTCTTGACCCCACAAGCTTTTATATTCTAGGTAAACAGCTCACTCATTTTTCAATGCCGTCTGGTCACACACTCACCGCATTTGCGATTTTGAGTGCATTTTATTTTGCGCTGCCCCTGACGCGACGCCGAGCTTTTTTATGGCTTTTTTTAGTGGCAACGCTTGCAGGGATCGCACGAATCGCCGTGGGCGCCCACTGGCCGGCAGATATTTGTGGCGGAGCTGCGGTGGGAATGTTCAGCGGTGCTGCCGGTTCCTACCTGACTCGCCGTATCCCTGAGCATGCGTTAGCGCCGCAGTCCTGGCTGATGCGGATCATTAGCGGAGCCGCACTGATTTGTATTTATATTCTCCTGACAACCACGATCGATTTCCCCGCGACAAAGCCTGTTCAATATGTGTCCGCAGCCATTGCCAGCCTGGGCGTGCTCTGGTTTGTATGGTGTTCTTATTTAGCGCCGAAAGCGCAGCCCGGCAAGTAAGCACTGCAGATAAGCACTGCAGATAAGCACAACCGATCACCCCAACCAATAAGCACAGTAGAGAAGCACTGCCCATCATCACAGCAGACCAGCACAACGGATCAACACAATCAATAAATTAAGCGTATTTTGCTGAGTGTTAAGCGTATTTTGCTGAGTGCGTGTTTTCGGACATCAGGACATTAAAAAGGCAGTCTGCATAATGTGTCAGACTGCCTTTTTTACTGCAGTTCGTCGCGATTTTTTAAAAATTACTTCTGACCGGTCTCAGCCTTGTAGCGAGCCAAGTTCTCAGCGTTGGGTGGATACAGTCCAGGCAAGGCATGACCCTTTTCCACTTGGCTCATGATCCAGTTTTCCAGCTGCTCCTGGGCGGCTGAGGCGCTCACGACATCATCGAGTAATGCAGCGGGAATCAATACCGCGCCGTCATCATCGACCACGACGACATCACCAGGAAAGACGGCCACGCCACCGCAACCGATCGGCTGTTGCCAGTCAACGAAAGTCAGACCAGCGACAGATGGAGGCGCAGCTGCACCCGAACACCACACGGGCAAGCCCGTACCCAGCACGCCAGCCAAGTCGCGCACGACACCGTCTGTCACCAGCGCTGCAACTTTCTTTTTAGCCATCCGTGCACATAAGATATCGCCAAAAATGCCGGCATCCTGAACACCCATGGAATCCACCACGGCGATGCAACCTTCTGGCATATCCTCAATCGCGCCACGCGTCGACTTGGGTGACGACCATGACTCAGGTGTCGCCAGATCCTCGCGGGCAGGCACAAAACGCAGCGTAAAAGCACGCGCGACCAAACGCGGCTGACCCGCGCGAATCGGCTTGGTGCCGCGCATCCAGACGTTGCGCAAGCCCTTTTTAAGCAAAATCGTTGTCAACGTCGCCGTCGAGATCCCTGCGAGGGTTTCTTTGATTTTGGGATCAAGATGCATATCTACCATGAGTACTCTCCGAATCACTTCACGTTGTTATGTTGATAAAAATGCTTAACCGAGTGCGGCCAATTTCTTTTCTTGTCTGGCAGTCAGCCGCGCGATGTCCGCCAAGTCGAGCGCGGAGAGCTTGGGGCCGGGCTTGCGCACAGCCGCCGAAGCGATCGCACCGCGTTGCGCCAGAATATGCTTGCGAACGGCCAATCCAACGCCAGCCTGCTGTTCATATTTCGCCAAAGGCAGGTAGCAATCGAAAATATCAAAGGCGCGCTCGACATCGCCGGCCTTAAAGGCCTTGCACACGTCGACCATCATCTCTGGATAGGCAAAGCCGGTCATCGCGCCGTTGGCGCCACGGACCAACTCCTCGGGCAAGAACAAGCCGCCGCCATTACCCGTCAAAATCGAGATATTGCGCAAGTCGCCTTTTTCGATGGCCTGGCGAACTGCCGACAGCTTGGCCAAGCCGGGGAAATCTTCATGCTTGAGCATGACGCACGTGGGCGAATTTTTGAGGATACGCAACACAACACCAGCGGACATTTGCACGCCGGTCGAAGTGGGGTGATCCTGCAAGCACCAAGGCACATCAGGTCCGAGCGTCTCGTTGACCATATCAAAGTAGCCGCAAATCTGGTCATCCGTACGCACGGATGAGGGAGGCGCCACCATCACACCCGCCGCACCCATATCCATCACGCTTTTGGTCAACTCGCTCATCGGAGCAAAACCAGCTGCGGAGGCGCCCACGACAACCGGCACCTTGCCCTGCACGCGCGCGAGCACCTGACGCACAAACTGACGTGATTCTTCAGCAGTCAGTTTGGTGGCCTCGCCCATGATGCCAAGAATCGTCAAACCGGTCACACCGCGCTCGAGACAAAAATCGACCATACGGTCAGTGCTGGGCAGATCAAGCTCGCCGTTGTCTTTGAAAGGCGTAACGGTAATCAGATAGACGCCTTCGGCGGTCTCGTTAAATGTATTCACAATCATTCCTTGTCTCTTTGCAAACTTGTCGAACGGCTGGCACAGCGAAAACCCGTATTCAGTCATACGGAACTAGATGACATTAGCACAAACACCCACCAAGAAATGGCTTGCGCCAAGCCATCAAAACCAATAGTCTAAGCGATACCCAAAACAGTTGCTTGCCTTTATACAAGCCATTCGGAGACCTTTATGAAACTTAGCAAAATCCTCCCCAGCGTGGCCCTTTCCCTAAGTGCGTTTGGCGCCCTTGTGAGCCAACCCGCCATCGCGCAGGACTTCCCCAAGCAGCCCATCAAAATTGTCGTGCCTTGGGCACCCGGGGGCAACGTCGACATTACCGCGAGAACGATCGCCCCCACTCTGACCGAACTGCTCGGTCAACAAGTCATCGTAGAGAACAAGCCTGGCGCGGGTGGTTTTATTGGTAGTGGTGGTGTCGCCAAGTCCACACCAGATGGCTACACCTTGTTGCTTGGCTCAAGCGGCTCCATTTCTGTGGGACCGGCCTTAACGACTGCCGCTCCTTACAATCCTGTGACAGATCTGGTGGCCATTGGACCGATCCATGCCGTGCCAATCGTGTTGAGCGCTTCGGCCAAAGGCAGCATGAAGACTTTTGCTGATTTCTCAGCCCGTGCCAAAACGGATAAAAACCCGATTTCAGTCGGCTCAGCGGGTAACGGCTCCAGTCAGCATCTGGCGCTCGAATTGTTGGCCCAGCGCATGGGCGTCAAGCTCAACCACATCCCTTACAAAGGGAGCGGTCCAGCCTTGATCGATGTGGTGGGTGGACAGGTCGATACCATGATGGATCAGTTGACAGCGTCCATTGCGCATATCAAGAGCGGCGCGCTGATTCCC
Source organism: Zwartia sp. (assembly GCA_030653405.1). Taxonomy (GTDB): domain Bacteria; phylum Pseudomonadota; class Gammaproteobacteria; order Burkholderiales; family Burkholderiaceae_B; genus Zwartia. The sequence continues at coordinate 4,147 of JAURZO010000050.1, forward strand.
CTCGCTCAGACAGGTAAAACACGTTCACCCTTGCTGCCAAACGTACCAACTTTTGAAGAACTCGGTGTCAAAGACTTTGACATGATGACCTACACAGGCGTGTTTGGTCCGAAAGGCATGCCTCAACCCGTGGTGGACAAGCTCACCAAAGCCCTTAAGGACACCATGGAGCGTGCCAGTGTGAAAGAGCGCTTTGCCGGTCTGGGCGTTGAAATCATCCCGCTTGATCGTGCCGCTTTCCAAGAGTATGTGATCAAGGATTTCACGACGAACCAAGCCATCGGCAAAGCAGCCAACATCACCATTAATCAGTAATCAGTAATTAGTCACCCTTCACCAGTCATCAGTAAAAGTCGTCATGAATCAACACGCCACGCCATTGCCACCCATTCTTGATCTGCGCGCACCCAAACGACAGGTGCCTGCAGGCACGATCGATTGTCACGCGCATATTTTTGATCAGATGGATCGCTATCCCATGGACCCCAACCGCAAATACAGTCCACCTGTATGCACACGGGAGTCATGGCTCAATATGCATTGCATCATGGGTGTGCATCGTGGCGTGCAGGTTCATGGTTCGATCTACAGTTTTGACAACAGCATTACCGAAGACTTTATCAAGACCGATCCGGAGCGTTTTCGCGGCGTGGCCGCGATCGCCCCCGGCACGCCAAAGGCTCACATTCAACGTCTGCACGATGCAGGTTTCCGTGCCGCACGACTGATGGATCAGTATCCTAACGGTGCGACGACACGCGATCTCGAGGTGATTGCAGCGCTTGTCGCCGACTTTGGCTGGCATATCGAGATCAATATTCTGAACGGCGAGGACTGGATCGGACTCGAAAAACGGCTGAGGGATTGTCCAGTCGGCCTTGTGTTTGACCATATGGGACGTGTTCGCGGCCGCAAAGGCGTGGACTCTGAGGAGTTCTCCGTGATACGCCGCCTGCTCGATCAGAAGCCTGACACGTGGGTCAAAATTTCGAGTTGGTACCGGATGTCAGATGCGCCTGTTCCTGCCGTTGGCATGCCTGAATATCCCGACATGAAACCCTTTGCCCAAACCTTGCTCACGCATCATGTCGACCGTTGTGTTTGGGGCACAAACTGGCCTCACCCCGGCATCCACACAAACATCCCCAACGATATCGATCTGCTGGATGTGTTGGAAACATGGATTCCCAACGATGCCGCTCGTCAAAAATTGTTTGTGACCAACGCAGAGCGTCTGTACGGTTTTAAACCCTATTCGCACAAATCACTCTAAAAGACAGACCCGATGGATAACCAAAGCAAAATCGAAGCCCTGGAAGAAAACTACAAGCACATCCTGGGTTTTGTGCCGGATAGGATTCACTCAAGAATTACCTTAGGCGTCAACACCGCAGCTGAAATGACCGAAGGCGTCGAGCGTTTGCGAGCGCAATTGTTAGAACCCAAAGCGCTGGATCTCAAAACCAGTCAGCTGATGGCCTTTGGCATGCTGCTCATGAATCTTTCGCAGGCAGCCGAAAACCATGCGGTAGCGGCTTTACGCGCCGGCGCCTCGGTGGAGGAGTTGCAGGCGGTAGCAGGGATCGCCTTTGTGTTCAGAGGGATCCCAGCCATCAACCTCTCAGGCGATGCGATTGCCGGAGCGCTCAAGAAAATCGAGGCGCTCAACAAAGCAGGCTGAGCTTAAGCTCGGGACAGACGCGCCAGCAAAGCTTGGCCCGTCTCCTTGGTGCCGAGTTTGCCACCAATGTCCCTGGTCGACTCGCCAGCGGCAATCGCCTCAGCCATCGCCGACTCCAGCACTTGGGACGCTGTCACAAATTGTGGCTTGTTCTTGCGTCGACCATACCAGCCTAACAGCATCGCGACAGACCAAACCTGCGAGAACGGATTGGCAATATTCTGACCGGCAATATCGGGAGCCGAGCCGTGCGCCGCTTGCGCCATCGCGTAGTTCGCGCCCGCATTAATCGAACCCGCCATGCCCAGACTGCCGGAGAGTTCGGCGGTCAAATCCGACAAAATGTCGCCGAACATATTGGTGGTCACCAACACGTCGTAACGCTCGGGTGTGCGCACCACATGCGCCATCATGGCATCAACGATGATCTCTTCGATTTGAACCTCGGGGAACTCCTGGCCGACCAGTCGGCATGAATCGATGAACATGCCATCGCCGAGTCGCAACACATTGGCCTTATGGACAACCGTCACGTGTTTGCGACGTGTCATGGCGAGTTCAAAAGCGGCACGGGCGATACGCTCGCAGCACACACGTGTAATGCGTCGCAAAGACACTACGACATCCGGCGTGATCAGCATTTCACTGCCGCCCGACTCGATATTGCGGTCGGCGTAAAAACCTTCAGTATTTTCACGGACCACCACAAGATCCAGGGGTTTATGTGGCGTGCCACAACCGGGAAAAGTCTTGGCAGGACGAATGTTCGCAAACAAATCTAGATTTTTGCGAAAGTACTTAGAGGGATTGATCTCGCCTTTTGACTCATCTTTGAAGTCATACGTAGACATCGGACCGAGAATCAAGCCGTCCGCACTTTTGACCGCTTCTAGCAAGCCTGAGTGAATCGTCGTGCCATATTTTTTGAGGCTTTCGTGTCCGGCAATATCATGGTGAAGCTCAAGATCGAGTTTGAATTTTTCAGATACAAACTCCAGCGCAGCGACCGCCACCGATACCGTTTCAACACCAATACCATCGCCAGGAAGCACAATAATTTTCATAATGATCTCTGTCTCTATAGGATTTTAAAATTCAACCAAATTTCAATTCATCAGCGGGGCCTTGCAAGGCGCGCATGCGTGTCTGAAACGCGCTCAACGTCGTGGGGACTGAATGACCCTCTGCTGCCAGATAATATTCCCAAAAGGCTGTCGTCATTTGGCTCACGCGGTGCCATAGTGCCGCCTGAGTGAGTTCGTTTACTGGAACATCCCGACTAAACCGCTGGACATCAACCGGCTCACCTGCAAAACTCATGTGATCTGCCTGGGCCAGTTTGAGCTGAAGCTTTTTACCTGCAGGCAAGCCATCGTAGACTAACTCACGATTAGAAAGACTCACCCCGAGGCGGATGGCATCGTTGTCTTTTTTGAACGTGACAAACTGATCATGATCGCCGGTGATGCAAAAAAACGGGATCTTGACCTTGCTCATCGACTTCGCCCGCTCAGGTGAGGTGGCGCCCGGAGAAAATGCGACGACCGCCTTGATCCTTGCATCCCGCAAATTCTGACTACCCAGCGGCTGCCCCGCGAGCGTCTGCGCGGTCAGCGCACCGTAGGAATGTCCCGCCAATCCGATGCGGGCGGGATCAACATAGGGAGTGAGCTTTTTGGAGGTTAGACAATAATCGAGTGCAAAGCGACAGTCGGCGACACGTAAGCCATACTCCGGGGCTGCCAGCGCGCGCTGCATGTTGGCTTTGAAGGTACGTTGAGCACTGGTCTCCCAAAGCGAATCATCTGTGATCGGATGAGCAAGGGTCACCACAACATAGCCCGCCTCTCGCCAGGCTTCACACCAGGCCTGACCATTTGATAGGCCGCTGCCCAGGCCAGGCGAATACAGAATGAGAGCCGTCGGCGTTTTCACATCGGGTAGACGCACGCGCAGCTTGATGATACGACCCGTTTGAGGGTCTTTGATGTGTTCAATGTCGTCAAAGCGTAGACGGCGGGCAGGCGCAGAGTTGGCAGAAGTCTGCCCAGACGAGAGCGCCTGTGTTTGAATTTCCGTCGACGTTTGCGTTTGCGTCCGCGTCTGTGCCCGCACCTGTGACAGGCACGCAGGTGTCAACGCAAGCCCTGCTGAGGCGCCAAACCCGCAGAGCAGTTGTCGACGAAGCTTCACTTTTTTTAAATGACTTTTATAAAGCGACTGTTTTAAATGTTCCGGGCAGCACGATCTCCAACACTTCGAAATCATCCGAGTGACAGATTTCGCGGTGACGAATATTGGGCGGCTGGTGCACACAGGTGCCTTCGACGAGCTTATGCTCGCCCTGCCCTTCGTACTCAAAAATCGCCCAACCCTTGAGTACGTAGACAAACTGAAAATCGACCTCGTGCCGATGCCATTCACCTGTCGCGTTACTGCCTTCGCTCGCGCGAATCACGTGCATCACTGCGCCACCGCCAGTCGCCTCAAAGATCCCGAGATCGCGATAATCAAAATACTCTCGTAACCCGTCATGTGTGAAAGGCTTGTCCTTGGCGTGTTGGATACTGAATTTCATTTGTCTTTCCTCGATTTTTTGTTGTTAAATCACACCCGCGTGCTTGGCGACACGCAATACATCTGACAAGGTGTCTTCGGGCAGCAGGATGCCTTGTTCTCGATTTTTAAGATCCGCAAGTTTTTCCATTTCGCCCGGGTAGTAGACTTGACTGTGACCGTCTGCCAGCGGCACATCTTTGAGCGAACGAATATACGCGTCGATACGCTGATGAAACTCTTCAAGCGGTTGAAAAGCGGCCACGTTCATCGCCACCATAAAGTGTCCGGCACCACTGCGGTTAACAGGGTCGTAAGGCCCATGCACGGTGTCCAGAAACTGGCTCCCTGATAACACGCCTGACAAAATATCGACCATCACGCCCATCACATAACCCTTGTGACCCGCCATTGGAAGGATAAAGCCCTCCAGTGCCGCTTTGGGATCGGTGGTCGGTCGGCCTCGCGCATCAACCGCCCAGTAGTCGGGGATCGGTTCGCGGCGTTTATTGGCCAGGTAAATCTTGCCTCGCGCGACTCCTGAGTTGGCCATGTCCATCACCACCGGCCCGTAGCTGCCGCCTGGGACGGCAATCGACCATGGATTGGTACCGATTTTCTTTTTCAATCCCCCCCAGGGCGCCATGTTCGGACCCGCGTTGCTCATCAACATCATGATGCAACCTTGCTCGGCCGCCAGACGCGTGTAATACATACAGGTACCAAAATGATTGGAATTGCGGATCGACACGACACCCACGCCGTGTTTGCGTGCGCGCGTCACGGCCTCATCCACGGCACGGCGCGTGATGACTTGCCCCACGCCATCATGTCCATCCATGACCGCGACTGCCCCTGCATCGACTTCGAGACTTGTCAGCGTCTGCGCCTTCATCGCGCCGGACTCGAGCCGTGCGTAATACCAACCCAGACGCAGCAAACCATGTGACTGATGCCCCCAGAGATCGGCTTGTACCAGCGTGTCGGCCGCAAGGGCAGCGTCTTCGTCCGGCACACCAATACTGCGATACACGGCTGCGGCGAGCGCCTGCAGTCGCTCTGGTGCGAGCGGTTGATTGGCGTTGAAATCTTCTACGTTGAAGCTCATTTATTTTGACTCATTTTGTGGCAACGGATGATCCGGTCTACAGCTGATTTTATCGAGCAATTGTTGGAGTTATTTAACGAGCGCGGAGTACACGAGCGTCTTAAACAACATCCGACTTTGAATTTTGTGCGACGGGCCCTGTGTGAGAATTAATGCCGTGAGGTTCTCTTTGTGATCCAACCAGAAGCTCGTGCCCCATACTCCCGACCAGAGCGACTCGCCAGTCGAACCTGGCACCCAGCACAGGCCTTGACTCAAGCGGACCGCAAAACCAAGCCCAAAGCCGTAGCCAGGCCCGGTGTTGGCTTCCGTCGTGCCCCCCGTGCCCGCAGTATGTTCAGAGCACATAAACTCAACCGTTTTACGCGACAGATAACGCTGGCCGTCAAGCTCGCCGCCGCGCAACATCATCTGTAAAAAGCGCATGTAATCTGCTGCGGTGCCCAAGAGTCCCGCGCCACCGCGCAGATACGTTCGACCCACTGGATTAGTCGTTTGACGATAGGCGCGCAGCATCCCTGCTTTGAGAGGATCCGAATCTGGTGCTTCAGCGAGTCGTCCCAGGCGCGCGGGCTCGACCCACCAGGTGGTGTCCTTCATCCCAAGGGGCTTGAGCAACAGTTCATTCAGAATCTCTTCTAGGGTTTTATTTTCTACGCGCTCAAGCATTAAGCCCAATACATCAACAGCGATTGAATATTCCCAAAACGTACCCGGCTGATGTGCCAGAGGTATCGTGCCGAGATTTTTTAACATCTGATCGGGCAAGATATCTTGATCTCTGGCTTCGATCTGCAAGGTGTCGTAAAGCTCCCGGATACGGGGCGACTTGGCTCGGTCGCCATGCACAAAACCTGCGGTGTGTCGCATCAAGTCTTGAACCGTAATCGGACGAATCAACGGCACATCGCCTTCGGGCGCCTCGACCTTGAGATTGTTAAGTTCGGGCAGCCAGCGGGTAATCGGATCGTAAAGATTGAAACGTCCCCGCTCGACCAGCATCATGGCGGCAACCGTCACGATCGGTTTAGTCATGGAGGCCAGACGAAACAGGGAGTCTTTGGCCATCGGAATGGTCTTGGCGGCATCTTGGTACCCGTGCGCCTCAAAATGCACGCACTCATCATGGCGCATGATCATGCTCACTGCACCGGGAAAAATTCCCGTTTCGATTTGCTCCTGCAGTGAGACACCAATGTGCTCAAGTCGGGCCTGAGAGAATCCTTGCTGAAGTTGCTTGTCGGACTCTGGGGTTGGGCCAGCGATTGAGGTGTGAGTCGAAGTCATGGTGATCCATCTAAGAGTGTCGAGTATCAGTATTGGAAATCAGTGTCGTATAGCGGTGTCGTATGCGGTGTCGAATAGCGGACGATGCGGCATAATCTTAGGTTAATTCATTATTTGCCTCTAAAGGAACCTGTTGTATGCCCAAGCTTCGTCCCAATGTCACCGTCCAGGAACTGAATCAGCGCAGTGGCGATAATCTACCCGGCCTGATGGGCGTTGAAATGCTTGAGCTTGGCGAAGGCACGCTTAAAAGCCGCATGCTGCTGCGTAACATGCACTTTGCCCCGAATACATACCTGCATGCAGCGAGTGTCATTGCTCTAGCCGACACGACGTGCGGCTACGCGACGGTGGCGCACCTGCCCGAAGGCGCCTTATCATTTACGACCATTGAGCTCAAAAGCAACCATCTTGGCACGGTCCGGGGTGAGGGTTCGATCATCCACTGCACGGCTACCGCTCAGCACCTGGGTGGTAACACGCAGGTTTGGGATGCCGTGGTGACTGACGCTGCGACCGATAAAAAAATCGCGCTTTTCCGTTGCACCCAAATGGTGCTCTGGCCGAAAAAAAACTAAGTTGAAATTGAGTCGATCATGGCCACCGATCTTATTGTCTTGACTGCCTTGCGTCCTGAGCTCGACCATCAAAAGATGCCGTCGGGCGTGCAGGTCTTTTACACCGGCATTGGAAAGATCAATGCCACCATCGCCACGCTTGAGGCTATCGAGCAGGCGAGTCCCGCGCTGATCGTTAATTTCGGTACGGTGGGGGCCGTATGTCCAAAGGCATCAGGCTTACTTGAGATCGCCCGCGTGGTGCAGCGCGACATGCTTGCCGAGCCTCTTTCGCCCAGAGGACGTGTGCCGTTCTGTGAGCGACCGCATGAGTATTTTTCTGAACGCGGCACTCATACTTGCGGGACGGGCGACAGCTTCGTCTCAAGCAAAGATATTTGGCTAGAGGAGCAGGGCATTCATGTGGTCGATATGGAGCTCTACGCAATTGCTGCAGTCGCACATCATCACAACATTCCCTGGCGCTCCTACAAGTACGTAACCGACTTCACCGATGAGCAGTCCGGAGAGGACTGGCACGATAAAATCAATCACGGCGAATTGCTCTTTTTAGAAAAGTTACGAGAGCTCCGCGCTCACAGCACCCAGAAGTGATGCGTGCCGTCCCGACCAAGTTGTTCGACTAAGCCGAACTCCCAGTCAAGATAGCCCTGCATCGCTTCTTTTGCGTTGTCGGTCCCCTCGTATGGACGCTTGTAGCGATCCAAAGGTGGCGACACAAGGTTTGTCGGTCCTTTCTCAACAGGCAAACCCGCTTTGACCCAGGCAGCGTTCCCACCTTCGAGCACCATCACCTGCGCCTGTGGCGTCGTCGCGGCGAATAATTGAGCGACCTCGGCAAAAGCGAAACGCGACTGCAAACCATCTGCACAAGTCAGGACGACGCGTTGTGCTTGAGGCAATGCGTGCAAAGCCTGGCGAAACTGGGACCGCAACACATACCGCGCACCAGGAATGTGGCCCTGCACATACTGCGCGTGACGAGAAAGATCAACGACCAGCGTCTGCGTTTGCGTTTGCGTCTGCGTTTGCGTCGGCGTTTTCTCTAGCTTTTGCCGACTCGCCTGTGCACCCTTGTCACTCTCCTCAAGCCACTGAGAAAGAACATCGGCTCCGACCATCGGACACTCTGGCAACGTTGGTTGGGGCGCCTGCCAGACACCCTCAGTATTAAAGGCTTGTCTGGGCGCATCGTCCAACACATAAACGTCCCAGGCCATCTGTGCCAACCACGACGCAGTCATGTTGGCACGCACCCCATCAGTGTCCGCGAGCACCAGCCTTGCACCACGCACAGGCGCCACCATCTCGGTCTCTTGCACCAACTGACCACCCGGAGTCGAACGAAAACCTGCCAAATGACCCGCCACAAATTCTTCCGGATTACGCGTGTCAAAGAAATACGTTGTACGTTCAGACTGATGCTGCCAGGTCTCGACATTCGCCAGTGTCGCCCGCTTGACACCCGCGCGATCCGCCACACTGCGAGCACGCACCGCCGCACTTTGTGTGGTGGCGGAGGAGACCTCTGTAAATTTTCTGGTTTGTCCTTTCTCCAACTGCTGGTCGGCAAGCGTCCAGCCAATCGTGCCATTACGTAAGGCCGAGACTTTGTTGGGGATGCCGGCATTAATCAAAGATTGCGTCCCGATGATGCTCCTGGTGCGGCCTGCGCAATTGACGATGACACGCGTCTGCGGACGAGGCGCCAACTCCGCAATACGCAACACCAACTCGGCTCCCGGACAACTAATCGCCGTTGGAATACTCATCGTGTTGTATTCATCAAAGCGACGGGCATCCACGATCACCACATCGGCTTTTTCCTGGATCAAGGTCTGCACTTCTTGCGCAGACAGAGAAGGCGTATGGTTGTGCGCTTCGACCAATTCCCCAAATGATTTACTCGGGACGTTGACGTCTTTAAAGAGCTCACCGCCCCCAGCCGCCCAAGCGCGTACACCACCTTCTAAAATACTGACATTCGTATAACCAAGTGCGACCAAACGTTCTGCGGCGAACATGGCATCCGACTCGGAGAGTGGCAGATCGCCTTCATCTAGTGTCACAATCCAGACATCTCGCCGCGGCAACTTGCCATAGGCGTCGAGCTCGATTCGCGATAGTGGGAAGTTTGCGGCAAAGAGGGGGTGAGATTGTGCATGCGGATCCTCCTCGCGGACGTCTAAAAACGCCACCTCGCGTTTGTCGAGTAAGGCTTGCCGAACAGCCTGACCATCACACCTCTGAATCTTCACACTTGACGACTGTTGCATGTCACTCATTTCCTCAGCTCAATTCCACAAATTCGGGACCACATCATTGCTGTAGCCCGACACAAAAGATTTTTCCTCGCCAGAAACCGGATCGAAAACATGGCGCTGTATCCGCCCGATATTGCCTCCATACACATGGATACTGATCGAAGTACGATCCGAATAATAGTTGGCGACCTCATGAACATCGTGAGTCGCAGGTGATACGGATCCCACTTGTCCCGGCAACAAGAGCGCACTCTCGCCCCTGCGGTAACTGCCATCAGGCTCTTTAAAATAATGCGTATCGATTTCCTGTCCGCGCAGCATCCCGATCAGGCCCCACGTCAAATGGTCGTGAACTGGCGTTTTCTGGCCAGGCCCCCAGACAAAACTCACCATCGAAAAGCGTTCCAATGGATCCGCATACAGTAAAAATTGCTGATAAAACTGCGGGTGTGGGCGGGCAAAGGCCTCGGGCAGCCAGTCATCATGCTCGACCAGTTCGGCCAACAGTTCACCGCCTCGCTCAAGAATCACCGGCTCGTGCGGATGGGTTTCCAGCAGTCGACTCAGCGCTTGCACAAACTTTAATAGTCGTTCGTTTCTCTTCATATGGCCTCCAGCCTCCGAACCCGGCACCTGAATCTGGCACCTAAAGTTGGTGCCTGTCTCTGACATTTTGTAGGATCCTGATTTTTACTTTATTTTTTGACATGATAATCGGCATTACAGGGATAGAATGGTTTACCAATTCCTTTTAAAGGCGGATGCAAACATGGCTTTTTCTCTGGACAAATTGCGTGTTCCGATTATTCAGGCTCCGATGGCGGGCGGGCCCAGCACTCCCGCTCTCGTGGCGGCCGTCGCTCAAGCCGGCGGCCTGGGCAGTTTCGGATTTGCTTACAGCACGCCACAGAAAATCAGTGACGATCTTGCGGCTGCAAAAAGACTCACCACGGGCCCGGTCAATGCGAATTTTTTCGTATTCCATGACGTACCCATGCCTAGCGTCGAGCTACAACAGCAAGCGATTGCCGCCCTCAAAAAGATGCCAGAAGCGCAAGACCTGCGCTTGGCATGCCCTCAGCCTCCTTTTTTTCCTGATCTCAATGCACAACTCGAGCCGGTCTGGCTCCATCGACCCGCTGTGCTGACTTTTCACTTTGGCTTGCCAGCGCCCGAGGTCTTGGCGCACGCGCGTATCCTTGGGATTGCAGTCGGTGTGACCGCGACCTGCCTCGCTGAAGCGCAAGCGATCGAGGCGGGGGGCGCAGATTTTGTCGTTGCCCAGGGAATCGAAGCAGGCGGTCATCGCGGCACTTTTCACCCGGATACTTTGGACGATGACTTACCCACAATCGCGTTGGTTCGTGAGCTTTCGTCCTCCCTTAGCATCCCCGTGGTCGCGGCCGGTGGCCTCATGACCGGGAGTGATGTCGCGCTCGCGATCGCGGCAGGCGCAAGTGCCGCACAGCTTGGCTCCGCTTTTCTGTGCTGCGACGAGTCTGGTGCCAGTCCGGCTCATAAGCATTTCCTATTAACAAAACCCACACGCGGCACCCAATTCACCCATGGTTTTTCTGGCAGGAGGGCGCAAGGCCTGCGCAATCAATTTATCGATGCCATGCATGGTCAACCCCATTTGCCATTTCCACTGCAAAACACCTTGACGAGCAGCCTGCGGCAGCATGCCCTCCAGCACAATGATGGTGAACATCAAAGCCTCTGGGCGGGACGCGCTTATGCGCAGGCAAGGCCAATGAGCGCCACCGAATTAATGCAACTGCTCAATCAAGAATACATGGAGGCAAGCGCAAGCATGCAAAACTGATTCGGGAAAACCCTATGCCTGGTGATTTACATCCCGGGCGAACGGGCATCTTAATAAAATAGCTATCCTGCCCAAGTGGGTTTCTCTATACTCACCACTCACTTGGCATGCAGACTTTTATTTAAGCGCTTAACGCGGGTAGCTCAGGATGTGGATCGTTCGGATAGCGCTGGAAAAGCCTTACACGTTTATCGTCATGGCGATCCTCATTTTGTTGTCAACACCGCTCGCGGTGATGCGCACCCCCGTCGATGTTTTGCCAGAAATCGACATCCCCGTCATCAGCGTCATCTGGAACTACCGTGGACTCTCCGCGGAACAAATGGGCAACCGAATCGCCCAAAACCACGAACGCTCCATCACCACGACCGTCAGCGATATCGAGCACATTGAGTCGCGCTCGCTCGGCGGCATTACGATCATCAAGATCTACTTTCAACCGAATGCGAATATTCAAACGGCGATCGCCCAAGTGGTGGCGATCTCTCAGTCGGCACTCCGGCAAATGCCACCTGGCGTCGCTCCACCGCTGATTATCAAATACACCGCTTCCTCGATCCCGGTGATACAGATCGGCATGTCAAGTAAAACCCTCTCGGAAAAAGATTTGTTCGACGCGGCGCTCAACATCATGCGTCCGCAATTAATCACCATCCCCGGGATTGCCGTACCTTTCCCCTTTGGCGGAAAAGTTCGCGCCGTCTCGGTCGATATTGATCCCGAGGCACTGCGCGCCAAAGGGATGACATCTTCGGACGTCATCAATGCCATCACCGCTCAAAA
>JAURZO010000058.1 GCA_030653405.1 Zwartia sp.
TCACCCGCTACAGCAGTCGCGACAGTTTAATGAGCGTGTTCTCAAACGTGTTGTAAGTTTGACGAAAGTTTGGATAAGCTTATTGTTGACGCTCCCATCTGGGTGGGGCAATATGCCTACGTTACCCCACACATTTAGGAGCGTGTTATGCGCCGTACCTTGATCGCTGCGGCTCTCTCAGCCGCGATGTTGCTGCCCGGACTGGGCTTCGCCAAAACATTCAAATGGACGAGTCAGGGCGATATCCTGACCCTCGATCCACACTCACAAAATGAAGGTCTCAATATTGCGGCCAACTTGTGGGTCTACGATCCACTCGTGAAGTACAACGAAAAATACGAAGTCGTGCCCTCGCTGGCGACGTCATGGGAACGCCTGAATCCAACCACGATGCGTTTCAAGTTGCGTCCAAACGTCAAGTTCCAGGATGGCACGCCGTTCACAGCTGATGACGTGGTGTTTTCGCTTAAGCGCGCGATGGCGCCTTCCTCGCAATTCAAGTCTTATGTTGCCGGCATCAGCGATGTTGTCGCAGTGGATCCCCTGACTGTCGATGTCATCACTGCGGGTCCCAACCCAGTGCTATTGCGCCAGTTGCCCTCACTCGGCATTATGAGTAAGGCTTGGTCGGAAAAGAACAATGCCGCGTTGCCTCAGGACTTTAATAAAAAAGAAGAGAGCTTTGCGGCGCGCAATGCGATGGGCACAGGTCCCTACAAATTAAAATCACGCGAAGTCGATATCAAGACGGTCTATGTTGAAAATCCAGACTGGTGGGGCAAGCCCACTAAAACGGGTAACGTGACTGAAATCGTCTACACGCCCATCAAGCAAAACGCGACACGCACCGCTGCTTTGTTGTCCGGCGAAGTTGATTTTGTGCTCGATCCACCCGCACAAGATCTGGACCGTCTGCGCAAGCAGGTCAACGTGTTGGACGGTAACGAATACCGCACCATCTACATCGCAATGGATGTTAAAAGTCCAGAGCTGAAATACAGCAACGTCAAGGATAAAAATCCTCTGGCGGATGTGCGTGTGCGTGAAGCGCTCTACCGTGCCATCGATATCGAAGCGATCAAAAAATCTGTGATGCGCGGGATGTCCTTGCCCACTGGCGCCATGATTTCGCCACAGGTCAATGGCTATTCGGACGCGCTGGGCAAGCGCGTGCCGTATGACCCCGTCAAAGCACGTGAATTACTCAAGCAAGCCGGTTACGACAACAACCTTGAGTTCACGATCGATTGTCCGAACAATCGCTACATTAACGATGAAGCGATTTGTCAGGCAGTGGTGGCGATGTGGGCCAAGATCGGCGTGAAAACAAAACTGAATGCGATGCCACGTGCGACGTTCTTCCCGAAGGTCGCGAACGGTGATACGAGCATTTATTTATTTGGCTGGGGCGTCCCGACCTTTGACGCGTTCTACACGCTTGAGTCCTTGATTCGCACCAAGGGTACGGGCGCAGCAGGCGCTTTCAACTATGGCGGCTATTCGAATCCTAAAGTCGATGCCCTCATTGATGCAATCAAAACAGAGACTGACGATCCGAAGCGCACCGCCATGATTCAGGAAGCGCTTGGCATCCACGCCAAAGAGTTTGGCGCGATTCCTTTGCATGACCAGATCATCCCCTGGG
>JAURZO010000062.1 GCA_030653405.1 Zwartia sp.
CAGGCGCAGCGTCGATTTGCGAGTAGTCTTTTGCTTCGCCACCAAACTTACGCGCGAGCACAGTCGTAATCGCTGCGGTCAACGTCGTTTTACCGTGGTCAACGTGGCCGATTGTGCCGCCGTTAACGTGTGGTTTGGTACGTTCAAACTTGCCCTTTGCCATGGCTGACTCCTGACCTGAGTTGAAGCTATTGTGAAATAAAAAAATTCTGTTGACTTGCTTATTAACTGAATACTGCAGGCATCTGGTGCCCATGACGCGGATCGAACGCGTGACCTCTCCCTTACCAAGGGAGTGCTCTACCACTGAGCCACATGGGCGCATTCGCTGGGCATGCCCCACGAACCTGAAACTGGTATGACACAACACTTTTCTGCCGGCATCGCTGAATTTCACAGCCTGGCGCCCACAGCTTGGTACTGCGTTCTTTCTTTACTCTTTTACAGCTGCCTAGGTACCTGCACTATCCGCTGGAGCGGGTGAAGGGAATCGAACCCTCGTCGTAAGCTTGGAAGGCTTCTGCTCTACCATTGAGCTACACCCGCCCGTATCGATTTTGCGTCCGTCTAAGCAGTCGCTTCTTGGTGGAGAAGGTTGGATTCGAACCAACGTAGGCGCAAGGCCAACAGATTTACAGTCTGCCCCCTTTAACCACTCGGGCACCTCTCCACAAGAGAACCAACGATTATGGGCGAATAATTACGTCTTGTCAACTCAGGTCAGTCGTTATAGCTAATTTTCTTAATTTTTTGGCTAATTACTCATTTTTTAACCAGAAACTAAGTAATATTTATTTTTTAGAGGTTCTTGTTTTAGTGTTTAAAGCGAAAACTCTCACGCTCTTGCTGATCTATTTGTGCAAGTAGATTCATTTCCCACGCAAGATATTGCCTTGCAGCTGCTTTATTTCCATCGTGACGGTCATGGACAAAAAACAAATAATCTATACATGCCTCGTCAGGAGGATTGCTTGGTGAGCCGTTTACTTCCAGTCCAGCATGAACCCACTGTTCTTTTGTTTCTGTATTAATACTAATGTGTTGAGCGCCAAGCTCTATTAAATCTTTTGCGGCAAGCTTTGCCATCAAGTCGTCTTCTGCTATCAGAATCACTTTTTGATTTTTAAATTTATCTGCAATGACTGATAGCTTTGGACGGATTGACCACTGCGCATCTTTAATGTGTGATTCGCGATATTTCATACTTGGGCGTATATCGATTAACACGGCGCCTTTTTGAACCATAGAGATGATTTCAGATGCCTCTATCTGTTTAATTTCTAGTTCCAATGTTGGCACATCTTTTTGCGCGAGTAGTGTGTCAGTTTTACTTTCCGGCTTCCATGGAAAAGTTAAGGCATTTTCGCAAACCACGACCTCCCAGCCGAGCATAGTTAACCATGTCGCCATGGCCGGGGCTCTTACGTTTTCTTGGTCAAAAACAACGATTCTTGCACCCTTTACACCGACATACTGATCGGTAGCTTGAACGAGTTGCCCCCCAGGCGAGTGTTGTGCACCCGGAATCGAACCGCTATCAAACTCCTCTGGCGTTCTGACATCACAAAGAAAGGTTGTTCTATCCTTTTCTTTTAGCCACTCCTTAACTTGAGCCCCGTCTACAAACTTGATGCCGTAGTTGTCCGCAAGTGTTTTTGCTCGACGCTGACGTGCCGCAAGGTTTTCTTTCGCGACATGTAGCGGATGTCGTTTGGTATCACCGTGGTTTAACTGCAAGTCTTCCAAATACCAACCCTGAGTCCCATTTTCAAGTGCCAGAACTTTGTTTGGTATTCCTAAATTAATCAGTGTTTGGGCACCGATAATGCTTCTTGTTCGTCCAGCGCAATTAATGACAATCGTTGTTTCAGGGTCTTTGACGATGTCATCGATCCTAAGAGGTAACTCACCATTTGGACAGCATACTGCAGTCGGAATACTCATCTTTTTATATTCCGAATATGGCCGACCATCTAGTACGACGATGTTTTCTTTGTTGACGATTTTGTCGTTCAGTTCTTGGGCTGAAATTCTCGGTGTATTAAAAGCGTGCTCAGCGAGCTCTCCAAATGCTTTGCTTGGCAAATTAACACCTGCAAATACTTCAAATCCTGCTGCACGCCAAGCGGGTACACCGCCTTCTAAAACATGTATATTTGAATATCCCATTTCGAAGAGTCGTTGTCTCGCTTTATCGGTTAATTCTGTTTCACCGTCACCGATTAGTACGAGTCGTACAGTTTTGCGTGGTACGAGTCTTTGAACCTCAATTTCTAGCTTACTGTAGGGTATTGAAACTACATAAAACAAATGCTCCTCGCCATATTGACCATGTTCTCTTACATCGAGCAAAGCAATTTCATCACCATCGTGTATCCAACTTTTCAACGTCACTGGCGTAACGTGGGAAATATCATTCATGTTTTTTCTTCTTCGCTTGACTAAGTGAATATGTTTTATTTGTCCCTTAAAATGCGATCTTAATTTTCTAAATCTTCTTTAAGCTGCATCTTTTCAATCAGTGCAGAACAATGATCCCAGCCATGAAAATCAATAACAATCTGACCACGTCCCTTGCTTCCTAATTTTAATGACACCTTTGTGCCAAGCTGGTCAGATAGCGCTTCCTCAAGACGCGTGACGTCTCTTGAAGCAGCATCTACACGCGACAATTTTGGTGCGATATCCGCAGCAGATCGCGACACTAGCTTTTCAGCTTCTCTCACCGATAATCGTTTTGCAATAATCAAGTTTGCAAGTTGAATTTGCGTAGCACCGTCCACTGCAAGTAATGCTCGGGCATGGCCCATATCAATATCACCGGCCAACAACATTGTTTGGATTGGCATAGCAAGATTTAATAATCTCAAGAGATTACTCGTTGCCGAGCGCGATCGGCCAATTGCTGTTGCAGCTTGTTCGTGGGTCAGCTTGAATTCGTCTAATAGGCGTTTTACACCTTGAGCTTCTTCTAAAGGATTCAGGTCTTCACGCTGTATGTTTTCAATCAATGCCATGACTGCAGCATGCTCATCTGCTACTTCACGCACAAGAACTGGTACTTCTGTGAGTCCTGCTAACTGCGCGGCTCGGAATCTCCGCTCGCCAGCAATGATCTCGTATCTTCCTTTTTCAGCACTGACTGGTCGAACTAAGATCGGCTGCATGATGCCTTGTGTGCGAATAGAATCCGCCAATTCCGCCAAAGCACCTTCATCCATCCGTGTTCTTGGTTGGTATTTACCCGCCTGTAATTTTGATATAAGCAGAACATTAGGTGTTGTTGAAAGTGCATCATTTTGTCCCAGTTGATTCAACCCCGGCGCATCAGCACCTAATAATGCTTCTAATCCTCGACCAAGACCTTTCGATTTTTTAGTCACCATTTTTATTCCTGTCTTTCATATTTTGATGTTTTTTATCGCAACAACACAGGTGAACATTATTTAGTTTGTTTTGTTGACGCGTTCGATAACTTCTAACCCAAAGGCAATGTATGCTTGCGCGCCGCGTGAATTAGGGTCATACACGACACCTGGCATTCCGTGGCTTGGCGCTTCAGCAAGTCTGACATTACGCGGTACGACTGTTTTAAAAACCTTATCACCGAAATGTGCTTCTAGTTGTGCCGATACTTGTTGTTGCAATGTGACTCGCGGGTCGTACATCACTCTTAACAAACCAATCAAGCTAAGTTCAGGATTGATATTCCGATGAACACGCTTGATTGTGTTCACTAAATCCGACAGTCCTTCCAGAGCAAAATATTCGCACTGCATAGGAATAATTACGCCATGGGCAGCAGCCAAACCATTTAGTGTGAGTAAAGATAGCGTTGGTGGGCAATCAATTAATACAAAATCGTATTCTTGATTGACTAGACCTATTGCTTGTTTAAGTTGTAATTCTCTTTCATTCATACCAACGAGATCAATTTCAGCCCCAGAGAGTTCTCTGTTGGCAGGCAGAACGTCATAATTGCCACTTTCCGATCGTACGCGTGCATCGTTAATTGTTGCTTCACCGATAAGTACATCATAAAGATTGTGCGATAGGGTGCTTTTGTCAATACCGCTTCCCATCGTCGCATTGCCTTGTGGATCAAGATCGATGAGTAAAACACGCTGCTTGTGCTTTGCTAAGCCCGCCGCCAAGTTGATGGCTGTTGTCGTTTTACCCACTCCACCTTTTTGATTTGCAATACAAAATACTTTTGCCAAGCGCATTGTTGGTTCTGTCATCTTGTTCCTTTTCTTTTGATCCATAACAAGCATCGTTTGGCATTTAAATGGGGTACTTTTAACTGTTCAATTTGTTCTACTTGCCATTCTGTGTTTTGCTGCATCACCATTATTTCGTCTAAAGGTTCTTTTCCTTTCATTGCTAACAAAACACCATGTTCTTTTATGCGCGGTCCTGTCAATTTGGCGAAATCCTCAAGGCTTGCAAATGCTCTGCTGGTTGCAAGATCCCAATCGTTTTGATTAAGGTTTTCTACTCTACTCTGCGTTGCGTTGAGGTTTTTTAGCTTTAATACTCCCGCCATCTGCCGAATAAATGAGATTTTTTTTTCTACTGGATCAACACAAGTGACGACTGCATTTTCAAACATGATTGCAATGACTATACCGGGCAGTCCCGCTCCTGATCCCACATCTAGTATCGAGGGGTTTGTCAGATTTACTTTCGAAAAATAATGTTGCAATCCAGGCACAATGGCTAGACTATCAAAGATATGTTGAATCAACGCTTGATTTGGATCACGAATCGATGTCAGGTTGTAGGTATGATTCCACTTTAATAGTTGACCAATATAGTCAAGTAATTTTTTGCCTTGTACTTCTGAAAGATGAATCGATAACTCGACGCATGTTTGTTTCAGTTTTGTATAGTCACTATCAAGTTCAATTTTTTGTTGCATCAGTCTTGTTTCATTGGTTGGGCGTAATAATGCCGTTTCAAATGAATTAACAGTAATGAAATTGCGGCAGGCGTGATTCCTGAAATTCTTGAGGCCTGTCCAATCGTTTCAGGTCTGTGGGTACGTAATTTTTGTCGAACTTCAAATGACAAACTTGTTATCGAATCAAAGTCAATAGCACTTGGAATTTGCTGAAATTCATAGGATTGCTGGCGCTGTATTTCTTCCTGCTGTCTTGCAATATATCCTTCGTATTTAATTTGTATTTCTACTTGTTCAGCGCATTCGCCCGCCGGAAGTCCTTTTGGCATTTCTATGTCTTCTACGTAAGGCATATTGACCAAATCTTGATATGAAACGTTAGGGCGCTTTAATAATTCGGAGAGTAAGTACTCACGTGCAATTTCTTTACCAAGTGTTTGTTCTGCTACTTCAGGTCTCAACATTCGCGGATTTACCCACGTCGAACGCAAGCGTTGAATCTCTTTTTCAACAAGTTCCTGTTTAATATTTAAAGCTTTCCAACGAATATCATCGACTAAATTAAATTTTCTTCCTATCTCAGTCAATCTCCAATCAGCGTTATCTTCTCTTAAACTGAGGCGATATTCTGCACGTGAAGTAAACATTCTGTATGGTTCTGTTACTCCTTTAGTCACAAGATCATCTACAAGTACGCCGAGATATGCTTGGTCACGACGTAAAATTAGCGGACTTTGCTCTCTTGAATGCTGTGCAGCATTTATACCTGCTAGCAAACCCTGAGCAGCAGCTTCTTCATAACCTGTCGTGCCATTAATTTGTCCTGCAAAAAACAATCCCTCTATCAGTTTCGTTTCAAGTGAAACTTTCAGTCCGCGCGGATCAAAATAATCATACTCAATGGCATATCCTGGTCTAACAATATGCGCACCTTCTAATCCCTTGAGTGATCGAATTAACTCTAATTGAACATCAAAGGGAAGTGAGGTCGATACACCATTCGGATACACTTCATTTGTATCGAGTCCTTCAGGCTCTAGAAAGATTTGATGAGACTCTTTATCAGAAAACCTATGAACTTTATCCTCAATTGAAGGGCAATATCGGGGGCCGACACCCTCTATTACACCGCTGTACATTGGGGAGCGATCCAAGCCGTTTCTGATAATGTTGTGCGTATTTGTATTGGTGTGTGTAACCCAACAAGGTATTTGCTTTGGATGCATCGCTGCCGTACCAAGAAATGAAAATACCGGAACAGGATCAGCGTCACCAGGTTGCTCTTCTAGTACTGCATAATTGATCGATCGCCCGTCAATTCTCGGTGGTGTTCCAGTTTTTAGCCGGCCTTGTGGAAGCTTCATTTCCTTAAGGCGCTTTCCAAGAGAAGTCGCTGATGGATCTCCTGCGCGTCCTGCGGAATAGTTTTCTAAGCCGACGTGAATAAGGCCGTTAAGAAATGTTCCTGCTGTTAAAACAACTGCTTTTGACTTGAATACCACGCCTGTTTGAGTAACAGCACCTGCAACACGATCTCCTTCAAGCAGTAAATCATCAACAGATTGTTGAAACAACCATAAGTTCTCTTGATTTTCCAACCTAGTTCGTATTGCTTTTCTATATAAAACACGATCTGCTTGAGCTCTTGTTGCTCTCACTGCTGGACCTTTGGAACTATTCAAAATTTTGAATTGTATCCCTGCTTCATCTGTCGCTAATGCCATCGCACCACCTAGGGCATCCACTTCCTTAACTAGATGCCCTTTACCAATCCCACCTATTGAAGGATTACATGACATCTGACCTAATGTTTCAATGTTATGAGTCAACAATAATGTTGAAGCACCACTTCTTGCAGAAGCGAGGGCTGCCTCAGTACCAGCATGCCCACCACCTACGATGATGACGTCAAATATTTTAGGGTAATTCATGGTTTTACTACTTTAGGATAATCTGTGCATTATAAACGCCATGCTGTTTCACGTGGAACATAGGACTGCACTCTCTTAATAAACCAATGTCTATATTTTTAAGAAATTGAATACCAATCGCTTTGGTCGTTAGCAATCAATCTATCTGTTGAAAAACAAAGAAGATGTTTCACGTGAAACACGTCAAATATCGCTGAGAAGATCTTCGTTTACAAAAACATGCAATCGTGTGGACTTCAACATAACTACATCCGTGTGGATAACCATGTGAACAACCATAGGAATAACTAGGGGATACTTTGATAACAACTTCATTAGATTCATTTATAAAGTTTTCATCTCGTCACTTTTTAAACCTTGACCAAAATTTTTCAATTCCGTACACATAAATAGGTCCTGTCAATAAAACTACACCAACCATTCTCGATACCTGAAATGCAGCAACAAATGGCACACCTAACTGTAAAACCTTTGCAGTAATTGCCATTTCAGCAATGCCGCCAGGAGCAACACTCACAGCAAGTGTGCTTAAAGCAAGATCAGTAGTAGATGCCAATAAAAGTGCAAATCCAAAAGCTAAAAGCATAGAAGTAAAAGTAAAAACAACTACAGTAGATAAAAACTTAGGGGATTTTTTAAAAAAACCAGGCCGAAACTTATCTCCTAAAGACCAACCAATAAACAATTGTGCTGCCTTTGAAAACTCAACCGGAATAGTTGAGAAGTGAACATCAGCCATAGTAAAACCCATAACAACAAACATCGGTCCAAGAACCCATGCATTGGAAATACCGAAATAGTGAGCTACTGTTCCACCAATTGCAGAAAGAATAGCAATCTGAATAAAACCAGTTAGTTCAAATTTTTGTTGTTCAAGTAATGAAACATCAATTCCTCGAACATTCAACACATCACATGCAAATGGAATAGCCAAAACAACTAAGACCACTCTAATTGTGTGAGCACTTGCTACAAGATCCGCCCTAACACCAAAACGTTCAGCCAAAACTGCCATTTCATTTGCGCCACCGATTGCTGAAGAGAACCAAGCAGTTTTAATATCAACTTTACCAAAACGACTCAATAGAAAAGTTCCATATAGTCCCAGGAGAAGGGCAAATATTAAGCCCGCTAACATTGCAAACCAGTGACTTGATATAACCGCTACAACTTTTGAGGTGAAATAAAGACCAAGGCTGAGGCCAATAATCCATTGACCCGCATTTCGTAATAACGTTGAAGAATTCACGGGAATTGAACAAAGTCGTAATGCAGCAATAACAAGTAAAGGACCTAAAGTCCAAGGTAGCGGAATACGTAGTTTTTCTGCAATCAATGCACCAGTTAATGATGCAAATAAACCTATCAACAACTTCAAAATGTGGTTCACAAGCCAATTACCAATAAAAAATGCGTATTATCAAGTGATAACACATTGAAAAATTTAACTTACACCATGCAACTTAAATCAAAATTACCAGACGTTGGAAGTACTATCTTCACCACGATGAGCAAAATGGCCGTGGAATATGACGCTATCAATTTAGGACAAGGATTTCCAGACTTTAATGCAGATTCAAAGCTTCTTAATCTAGTAAGTAAAGCAATGAGCGATGGGTACAACCAATACCCTTATATGACAGGTGTATTGGAGCTTCGCCAAGCTATAAGTACAAAAGTTCATTCATTGTATGGACATGCTTATGAACCCGATACAGAAATAACCATTACCAGTGGCGCAACCGAAGCAATAATGTCAGCAATTTTGGCAACTATTCATTCTGGTGATGAAGTTATTGTTCTAGAACCATGTTACGACTGTTATATACCAGCAATCAGGTTAGCTGGAGGTAAACCAGTACGCGTACAAATGGTAGCGCCTTCAAGAGGTCAATCTGTTTTTACAGTGGACTGGGACTGCGTAAAAGCAGCTATTACTAACAAGACCAGGATGCTCATTGTAAATACTCCTCACAATCCAACAGGGTCAATTTTTTCAGATGATGACTTAAATGCACTTGAAAATATTGTTGATTCTAGTGACATCCTTTTATTATCTGATGAGGTGTATGAACATATTATTTTTGATAAACATAAACATAAAAGCTTGGCTTCAAGCCCCGCTTTAGTCCACCGTAGCTTTGTTATTTCTTCTTTTGGTAAGACAACACACACAACAGGATGGAAAGTCGGATACTGCTGTGCACCAAAAAACTTAACCGCAGAACTTAGGAAAGTACATCAATTTGTTGTCTTTACTGTGCCATCACCATTTCAACACGCACTTGCAACATATACAAAAAATCCAGAATCATATCTTGAGTTATCAAAGTTTTATGAACAAAAACGTAATCTATTAAAAAACGGATTGTTGAAAACTCGATTTAAACCACTCGAAAGTCACGGTACGTTTTTTCTATTAGCCGATTACAGTCAAATATCGAATCAATCAGAATCAGAGTTTTCTATTTGGCTTGCACAACATCACGGCGTTGTTGTGATTCCCGTTTCAGCATTTTATGCAGAACCAACCGCATCAAATGCAAATCACAACATCGTAAGGTTTTGCTTTGCTAAGAAGGACACAACCCTTGAAAGTGCACTCGATCGTTTGATGAGGATTTGATTTAAACATAGAAAATCTAATTTTATGTACTAAAAATTACTATGCTTTTAGGTGATGGAAGATATGACGTTTTCTGTATATCTTTTAGTTTATATATAAAGACTTATATATAAGACATCCTGTGGATAACTGGTATAACTTATAAAAAATCATGTAAATCAACAAGATATAAAAAAAAATCATTGTGTGTAATTTATGTGTGGCAATGTGGAGCAAGTTGCATAAGTTTTTATCTTTGATAATTTGGGCACGTTGCTATGTTTTGGCACACAGCTTGTTCACAATGTCCAAGCCCTTGTTATCCACAGATCAAAAATTTTAAAAAAATTGTAACAATTTGCTGAAATTTCAAAAAAACAACACTGTCGAGGTAAATTTGACAATAAAAGAAACTAAACAATGTTTACATGATTGCGAAATTAAACTATTTACCGATGCAAAATGTAGAAAAAATTTCTCCTAAAAGATCATCTGGAGACATTCTTCCGGTAATTTTTCCTAATTCTTCATGTGCAAGCCGAAGCTCTTCAGCAAACAAATCCAATACACGGTCATTCTGCAAGGCATAAGAATTTGCAATATTCAGGTGGTTTGCAGCTGCATTTAATGCATCTATATGGCGCTGTCTAGCAAGCCAAGGTGTTTCTTGCCCTGGTTGCCATCCTGCGATGTTTAATAATCTACCCGTCAATTCATTCAATCCATCCCCTTTTTTTGCTGATACATATATCGTATCTGCTGTTGATTCAGGACAGGCTGTGAGCAAATCAGACTTGTTGAAAACGGTTAATAAAACACAGGTTGGCGAAAGATGATCAGAAATTTGTTTATCAAGTTGTCGATTTGGATTAGATGGGTCTCTTAAATTAAGAACAACGTCTGCTCGACCAATTTCAGACCAACTACGCTCAATACCGATAGACTCAATCTTATCTGTCGTATCACGTAGGCCAGCTGTATCAACAATCGTGATGGGCACACCCTGTAAATGAAGAACTTGAGAAACTTTATCTCGAGTCGTACCAGCAATATCGGTCACAATCGCAAGATCTTCTCCAGCTAAAGCATTTAAAAGACTGGACTTACCAACATTCGGTTCGCCGGCTAAAACAACATGCAGTCCTTCGCGGAGAACCATTCCTTGTTTGGAACGTATCAGAATTTCAGAGAGTTGTAATTGAATGGTTGCTAGACGTTCTCTAGCATGAAATTTTTCTAAAAATTCTATTTCTTCTTCTGGGAAGTCTAGAGTTGCTTCGACCATTGTTCGTAGATGAATAATGGCATTATTTAATGAATCAATTTGTACTGAAAAAACCCCACTAAAGGATGACATCGCCGCCCGTGCTGCAGCCTCTGAAGAAGCATCGATCAGATCGGCAATAGCTTCTGCTTGTGCAAGATCAATTTTGTCGTTTAGAAACGCCCTGAGAGTAAATTCACCGGGAGCCGCCATGCGGACGTCAAAGTTTGCACCTACAGTCAGGCATTGCCGCAGGAGTGTTTGCATCACAGCGGGTCCTCCATGGCCTTGTAACTCAAGAACATCCTCACCTGTATAAGAATGTGGCGCTTTGAAAAAAAGCGCGATACCCTGATCAAGAGGTCGATGGTTTGCATCTTTAAATTCACAATAATGAGCAAACCTGGGTTTAGGCGTAAAACCAAGTAAGTTAAAAACAAAAGGCCCCAAATTGGGGCCTGAAACTCGGATAATGCCGATGCCGCCCCGACCAGGGGCGGTGGCAATTGCAACAATGGGTTGAGACGACAGCGTCATGGATTTTTAAAGATTCTATCGATGGGGTGTTGCTGCAACAATCGCCATTTGACGCATGATGTACCACTGTTGTGCGATCGATAGGATGTTGTTGACGCACCAGTAGAGGACCAAACCAGAGGGGAAAAAGAACATCATGGCTCCAAACACTAGAGGCATGAATAACATCACTTTCGCCTGCATTGGATCTGGTGGCGTAGGATTGAGTTTCATTTGAATAAACATCGTTGCCATCATGATCACTGGCAAAATGAAATATGGATCTTGGACTGCAAGGTCTTTTACCCAAAGAATCCAAGGAGCGCCGCGTAACTCAACGCTTGAGCCCAACACATAGTAAAGAGAAATAAAGACAGGAATCTGGACAACAATGGGTAAGCAACCACCAAGAGGGTTGATTTTTTCAGTGCGATACATCTCCATCATCGCAGTGTTTAACTTTTGACGGTCATCACCGAACTTTTCTTTAAGTGCTTGTAGACGCGGCGCCACCATTTTCATTTTGGCCATCGATCGATAGCTAGCAGCAGAAAGGGGATAAAAGGCTGCTTTAATCAAGATAGTTAAAACGACGATTGTCCAACCCCAGTTCCCAAGTAACGAGTACAACCAGGTCATTAAGGCAAATAAGGGCTTTGCAATAATAGTCAGTAAGCCATAATCAACCACAAGGTCAAGGCCAGGTGCAACCTCTTCGAGACGATCCTGGTCTTGAGGTCCAACCCATAGCTTGGCTGGGACCGTAATTTGACCGCCAACAGGAATTGTTCCTACAGGCTCTATGCTGCGAACCGCAAATAAATTCTTTTGAAGTTCAGTCATTTCATAACTACGAGATTTGCCTTGCGGCGGTACCCAAGCAGTTACGAAATAGTGTTGAACCATTGCAAACCAACCATTGTCAGTTTCTTTGATGTAAGTCGCTTTGCGCTTTTCAATTTCAGAAAAAGAAACTTTTTGAAATTTGTCTTGTTCGGAGTAGATAGCAGGACCTGAAAAACTAACTGGGCCTGACATAAAACTAGGCGTTGAATTTTCACTTTCTGGATCTTTGCCGTCACGCGTAATTTGCAAATAAACAGAAGGGCTTACTGGTTGAGCAGACAAATTCTCAATCTGGTGGTCTACGTGGATAGCGTAGCTACCACGCTCTAAAGTGAACGTTTTGGTAAGTTTGACACCCCCTGATTCTGAGACAAACTTAATAATCAATTGATCATCAACTAACTCACGTTGTTCAGTTGCAAGCGTAAAATTTGCCAGATGTGTTGGATACAAACTGCCAGCGGGTGCCCCCGTCAAGCCTGACTGAACAATGTACGTTTGTGCCGCACTTTTGTTGAGCAAAACAAACGGCTGCCCTTTGTTTTCTCGGCTCGGAAAATTAAGTAATTCGGCGCGCACAAGTTGAGCACCTTGCAAATCAAATGTAAGTTGTAAAACATCAGTTTTAAACTCAACAGATTGAGATTGGCTTGTAGCTGCTGTCGTTAGACCAGGCACATTTGCATTAGCTGATGAGGCAGGGCTCGTCACTGCAGGAGCCGTTGGTACGCCAGCCGCAACAGTAGTAGCAGCGTCAGGCGTCGACCCAGGCGTTGTTGTTGTCGAGGGTGTTACAGGCTGTGTTGTTCCACCCAATAGAGGAGGATTGCCTTGGTGAACTTGCCAGTTATTCCACAGCATTAGCAGGGAAAACGAGAAAATCATCAGTAGGATGGTGCGTCGGATATCCATTCTTGCCCAAATAAAAAAAGCTCACCAGAGAAGGCTCGCAGTTTAGCGTTAATCAGAGTGATTGCGTGGTTGGCTGTTAATCGGGAGGTGGTTGTGGGGTTTTGTTATTGAGGATCCGCACGGCACAGGATCATGTCCGCCCTTGCACCAAGGATGACAACGCAAAACTCGCCTGGTAGCGTAATACACACCTAATAAGGGGCCACAGGTCTGAATTGCTTCAATGGCATAGTTGGAACAACTCGGAGTAAATCGACACCAATGTCCAAGCCAAGGGCTAAGTAAAAACTGATAAATCCTAATTGGCGCAATTAAGAGTGATTTAATAAGGCGAATCATCGGAATGCTCGCAAAAAATGAGCGTCAGCCTCGATACGAGCAACTCGCTTGAGTTGTGTTAATGACATCGTCCCAACAGGCTTATGCAAGCGCACCACATAATCAGAGGGGAGTAGCTCAAGGCGTTTAGCTCGAAAAGCTTCTCGTAGGACTCTCTTTAAGGCGTTTCGGGTACTTGCGTGATGTGCAAATCGTTTCGCAATAATGAGACCAAGTCGTGCAGTAGCTGCATGCGCTCCTGCGTCGTACTCAACCATTTCGGAAATCTGCGAAGGTAAGTGAGCAGTTACTACGAAAAACGCCCCACGGGCGATACGACGACCTGAAAGGGCCGCTGCAAATTCGGTGGGGCGGTGCAAGCGCGCCGCCGCGGGGAACGTGGCGCGAGACATAACAAAGCGAAGGTGCGAGAGTCAGACTAAAAGCCTGATGACTCGCATCCAGCCGTATTAGACGGCTAGACGCTTGCGGCCTTTGGCGCGGCGAGCGTTGATGACAGCACGGCCACCACGTGTTTTCATCCGAACGCGAAAACCGTGCGTGCGCTTGCGGCGGGTTACGGAAGGTTGGTAGGTACGTTTCATGATTAAGGGCCCAACAAAGAGCGAAAAAGTTTAGGAATATCTCGAAAAGCCCTCCATTTCATCAAAAATTACGAAACAAGTCAAATGCTTACATGTGTCTAGGCGGACAAATACGTGGTGCACCTGTGGATAACCTATGCACTGACAGGGTAGAATCGAAGTTTGATCAGTGAGTCACATGAACGAGTTTTGGCAATCCTGCGTCACTCATCTGGAGCAGGAGTTTCCCCCACAGCAAATCAGCGCATGGATTCGTCCGCTGGTACCGCTCGCTTTCGATGAAACGAAGGCGCAGCTAAGACTGTCCGCACCAAATCGATTTAAGCTTGACTGGGTTAAGAAAAATTTCGCGCAAAAAATAGAAATATTCGCGACACAGTGGTTTGATAAACCGGTACAGGTATTACTCGAACTGGCTGCGGTGAACAATGATCGATCCAAGGCAACTCAGGTAAACGGAATCGGTTCTAGTCCAACAGCACCATACAACTCAGCGCCTAATCCAGCGATCAATCCAACGATTAATTCACAGACGAACAATGCCACTGGGTCTACCTCAAACAACGCTTCAGGACATGCCACACAAGACGTAGAGCGGACAAGGGGTAATTTAGTTCCCACACCAGTGGATGACCGGTCTAGGTTAAACGTTGATTTGACCTTCGATAATTTTGTAACAGGTAAAGCAAACCAACTTGCTCGGGCGGCAGCATTACAAGTCGCAGAAAATCCGGGGACCTCCTACAACCCTCTGTTTTTATATGGCGGAGTGGGTCTTGGCAAAACTCATTTGATACACGCGATCGGTAATGCCATGGTGGCGGCTGGACATGGTGTGCGTGTTCGCTATGTCCATGCAGATCAGTATGTGTCCGATGTTGTTAAGGCCTATCAAAGAAAGGCATTTGATGATTTTAAGAGGTACTACCATTCTCTCGATTTGCTCTTAATAGACGATATACAGTTTTTCTCGGGGAAAAATCGAACGCAAGAGGAGTTTTTCTATGCGTTTGAAGCAATGGTTGCGCAACGCAAACAAATCATTATTACGAGTGATACTTACCCAAAAGAATTAGCTGGTATTGATAGCAGATTAATTTCTAGGTTTGATTCAGGGCTGACCGTGGCGATAGAGCCGCCCGAGCTTGAGATGCGCGTTGCGATCTTGCAAAGCAAAGCAGAACAAGAAGGTCTCGTCATGCCTGATGAGGTAGCTTTTTTTATCGCAAAACATTTACGCAGCAATGTTCGCGAACTAGAAGGTGCTCTCAAGAAAGTGGTGGCATACGCGAGATTCCATGGTCGAGACGTGGCGAACGTGGATATTTGCAAAGATGCTCTTAAGGATCTGTTATCTGTATCGAGTGGACAAGTCACTGTAGAAAACATACAGAAGACGGTTGCAGATTTTTACAAAATTAAGGTCGCCGACATGTATTCGAAACGACGACCTGCCAACATAGCAATGCCGCGTCAGGTTGCTATGTACCTTGCAAAAGAACTGACGCAAAAAAGCTTACCGGACATTGGCGATATGTTTGGCGGGCGTGATCACACAACTGTTTTGCACGCCGTTAGAAAAATTTCAGACTTGCGCACAAAACAGGCAGACCTTAACCATACGCTGCATGTGCTCGAACAAACTCTAAAGGGATAATTCATGCAACTTGTACAGACACCACGTGACGCGCTGCTTAAGCCGTTGTCGACCGTTGCCGGTATTGTTGAGCGGCGACATACACTGCCAATTCTGGCTAATATCTTATTGCGTAAAGAAGCAGAACGCGTTTCATTTATCGCGACAGACCTTGAGGTTCAGATTACGACGCATGCTGATTTTGGCGTAGGACCGGAAACAGAGTCTTTGACC
>JAURZO010000063.1 GCA_030653405.1 Zwartia sp.
ATCAGTTTTCATCATCATGTTTTTTTATTCGTACCTGCACCAAACTCGAAAGGCGGGAGCTATTATTTTACTCTCGCGTCAACTATGACTGCCTTTTAAAGCGTCGATTCTTTTTGAATATTCTCGCACTTCTCATCATTGGGCTTGGCGCCTCCATCGCGCCGCTGGACTTTGCCGTCAACGTCGCCTTTCCTTCGATCACGCGGGCCTTTGATCTCGATACGCAAGCGATCCGCTGGATACCGCTGAGCTACGTGCTGACGTACGGGTTGCTCGTCATCGGCTTTGGCGCGCTCGGCGATCGGATTGGCCATCTGCGGGTTTTTAGATTTGGTTTGATTCTCGCCGTTGTGGCGCTGACACTTTGTGCGACCGCACCCACCTACTTCTGGCTTGTGAGCGCCCGCGTGCTGCAGGGAATCAGCATGGGGCTCACGCTTTCATGCGCACCCGCATTGGTCACCTTTTTGTACAAGGAAAATGAACGCACGCGCGCGCTTTCCATGTATGGCAGCATGACCTCTATCGCGAGCCTGATCGCGCCACTCGCCGGCGGATTGAGCATCGTGTTGTTGGATTGGCCCGGGGTCTACTGGTTTAGGGTGCCGCTCGCGCTCCTGGCGCTGGCCTGCTTACCCCTGATTCAGGCAAAACTGCACCACCGCCCCCCACCCTCTGTGACGACAAAATCAGGCGCTTCCACGCTCTTTCTTCTGTTTGAAGTGTTCAAATCTTCGCGGTCATTTATCTGGATCAACATCACCAGTGTCGCGGTACAAATGGCGAGCTTCACGATCCCACTACTCGCCCCCTACTATCTCGCACGCGTCGCTCAGTGGGGTCCCACCGAGTCAGGGAGTGTCTTGGCCGTCTGGGCATCAGGCACACTCATCGGCTCAGCACTCGCGGCGAAGTTCGCACAACGATTCGGTACAAATATCGCTGCATTCGTCGCCTGCTGTTTATGCATACTAGGACTCTCGCTCGCGAGCTTTTGGTCGATCGATATTTCACTCCCACTGATTTTCAGCACCGTTTTTGTGCATGGTGCGGGCTTGGGTCTTTTTCAAGTTTCATATTCAGACTGGGTCGTCAGAACCTTGCCGATCCATGCACGTGGCGTGGCGGGCGGTCTCACTGTCTTTACGCGAACGATCGGCGTGGTGAGTGCGGCGCTGCTGTGGCTCTGGACACTCGAGCAATTGCAGGCGTCCGCAATCGAAGATGGTTTGTCGGACAGTGAAGCGTTTTTGACAGGTTTTCATTTCGTCTGCCTGCTGTCCGCATTCCTGATCGCTGCGATGGTCATGCTGAGCGGCTGGGTCTCCAACCTCTGGTTCAAAAGACTGGTTCAACCGAATCAATAAAAAGCGGGTGTGCCACGCCTCTGCACACCCGCTTTTCACTCATTATGTTCAAACACGCAACAAAATGTACGTTTAGTAAACACCTTGCTCGAGCATGGCATCGGCGACTTTGACAAAGCCCGCGATGTTGGCTCCATCCAGATAGTTAATCTGTTTGTCTCGACCTCGGCCATATCGCACGCAATTCTCGTGAATATTGCGCATGATCGTATGCAGACGACGATCAACCTCTTCGCGATCCCAAGACAGCCGCAGCGCATTTTGACTCATCTCGAGACCTGAGACCGCGACGCCGCCCGCATTACTGGCCTTGCCTGGCGCATACAACACACCCGCCGCGATAAAGGCATGCGCGGCTTCGAGTGTCGCAGGCATATTCGCGCCTTCGGCGACGCATTGCACACCATTTTTGATCAGCAACTTGGCGTCTTTGATGTCCAACTCATTTTGCGTCGCGCACGGCAACGCGATATCGACTGGCACATGCCAAGGGCGCTTACCGGCTTCGAATTTCAACTTAAATTGCGCGGCATAGGATTTCAAGCTGCCGCGCTCGACGTTCTTGAGATGGAGGAGTGCCTCGAACTTTGCCTGGTTGAAACCGGCCTCATCGACCACCGTACCGGTCGAATCGGACACTGTCACAACCTTGGCGCCGAGCTGCATGGCCTTTTGAACCGCGTATTGGGCAACATTACCGCTACCGGACACTGAAACGCGCATGCCCTCAAACCCTTTGGCTTGACGTGCCAACATTTCCTGCGCAAAGTAAACCGTACCGTAGCCCGTGGCCTCGGGACGCACCAAGCTGCCACCAAATGCGAGCCCTTTACCTGTAAAAACAGAATCGTTCGAGTTTGAAAGCTTTTTCATCATGCCGGCCATGAAGCCGACCTCGCGCGCACCCACACCCATATCACCTGCAGGCACGTCAGTATCCGGGCCCAAATGACGATAGAGCTCCGTAATCAGCGCCTGACAAAAACGCATGACCTCCATGTCTGACTTGCCCTTAGGATCAAAGTCAGAGCCGCCTTTGCCGCCACCCATCGGCAGCGTGGTGAGCGAGTTTTTCAGTGTCTGCTCAAGCGCCAGGAATTTTAAAATCGACAGGTTCACCGAAGGATGGAAACGCATCCCGCCCTTATAAGGCCCAATCGCGGAGTTGTGCTGGACACGAAATGCACGGTTGACTTGCACGACACCCTTGTCATCGACCCATGACACGCGAAACTGAATCAAGCGCTCAGGCTCGACCAAGCGCTGCAATAAGCCGTATTGTGCATACTTGGGATTTTTCTTAACAAAAGGCCAGAGACTACCCATGACCTCACGAACAGCCTGCATATATTCAGGCTGATGGGGGTCACGATTTTCGACTTGTTTGAGAAAGTCTTCTTGACTCTGGGCTTTCATTCAGCACTCCAATGGTTAGCGTAGGAAATTTTGGCAACGCGTGAATATAGTGCAAACAATTTATATCTGGCACTAAAATCGACCAAAATACTTGACGAAAAACAAGAAATTATACGAAATTCGTCATATACGCACTAATTTAGTGCTAACTACGCCCCAATTCAGCCCTTCTTTTAAACAAGTTCTTTGGCGTGCTGTCAGGATCAAAGCCCCAACGCGCGGGCGATATCCAGAAGCTTTTGGGAATTTTTCACCATGGCATAGTCGATCAGCTTGCCTTCTACACGAATGGCGCCAACACCCTCAGCCTCTGCCTTGGCAAAGCTCTCGACCACGAGTTTGGCGTAGGCGATTTCCTCTGCTGTCGGAGAAAAAACGGCGTTGGCTGCAGCAATCTGATTAGGATGAATCACGGCCTTGCCCTGGAAACCCAAGCCTTTGGCCTGCATGCAGTCCGCCTCGAAACCCGCGGCATCTGTGACATCAAAAAACACGGTATCGACAGGAGGACGGATACCGGCTGCGCGGCAAGCCAAGGCGGTCTGGATTTTGCCATTGACCAAGTGCGGACCAACATTAGAAGTCGGAATCCCGAGATCACCCGTGAAGTCGCCCGCACCGAACATCAAAGTCGACAAACGACCTCCTGCAGCGGCGATCTCCTCCGCCCGCAATACGCCGCGTGCGGTTTCAAGGATCCCACAAATCGTGATTTGGTTTTGTGGCAAACCCGCAGCGCGAGACAACTCATCAATCATGGCACTCGTGATGCGCACCATCTCTGCTGACTCGGCCTTGGGCAATACGATGCCGGCGATGCCACCCACGCAAACGGCTCGCAGATCCTCCGCCGTCATCCCTGTCATGAGATCGTTGACACGCACATACACCTGACGATCCGGCGCTACGGACTTGACCAGCTCGTTTAGCATCAAACGCGCCTTTGGCTTTTCCGACACGGCCACCGCGTCTTCAAGATCAAGGATCAAGGCGTCGGCCGCGGACTGCACGGCCTTTTCGCACTTTCGTGCATCCATACCGGGTGCAAACAGCCAGGTTCGAATGGGCTTTACCAACGACATCATGAATCGCTCCTTAAAACCCTCGATTGTGCACTGTTTTATTCGATCTTCAAGTTGTTTTCCCGAATGACCTTGCCAAAATTAACCGAAGATTCTTGCATCCATTTGGCAAGCGCCTGAGGCGTCATCGGCACGGGAGTGGCACCTTGCGAGGCAATTCTTGCGACCACCTCGGGATCACGCAGAATCGTGTTGATCTCAGCGTTAAGCTTAGCCACAACCGGCGCGGGTGTTCCTGAGGCGACCAGTACGCCCTGCCAGCTGCCACTGTCTGCTGCGGGTAATTTCAACTCGCGATAGGTCGGCACGTCAGGCAACGACTCAAAGCGCTTTTCTCCGCTCACAGCCAACGCCACTAACTGACCGTTTTTGACATAGGGCAGCGTCGCGGTCGAGCCGTTCACAATCACATTCGCCTCGCCTGCCAACACAGCATTGATTGCCGCGGAGCCTCCTTTGTAGGGGACTGTGACCCACTGAATGCCCCAGTGTTTTGCAAGTTCAAGCCCAACAATCTGGTTACCCGAGCCAACACCGGCGTGTGCAAAAACCAGTTTATCCGGATTTTTCTTGCCAAACGCCAACAACTCCGCGACTGTTTTGACGCCTAGCTTTGGATTCACTGCCAACAAATAAGGCGAAAAACTGATCATCGAAACTGGCGCTAAGTCCTTGACCGGGTTGTAGGTCAGAGTCGTGTACAAGTGAGGCGCCACCGCTAACGAGGACAGATCCATGAGTAAAAGTGTGTGGCCATCAGGGTCGGATTTCGCCACAATCGAAGCCCCGAGATTACCAGCCGCACCTGGGCGATTTTCCACCACCACGGTCTGCTTGAGCGTGGCCGAAAGTTTGGGCGCGATCATGCGGGCCAAAATATCAGAGGTCCCGCCTGGGGCGAACGGCACAACGAGCTTGATCGGTTTAGTAAAACTGACACTACCCTGCGCAAAAGCGACGTTGACAGATGCGGTACCCAATACGGCCAACATGGTTGCTAAAAGCTTGCGACGAATCATGGTTGTCTCCACGGACACGAGTGATGTTTTTTAATTATGGTTTTTATATAGTGCTGCCAATGCTTCCCTAATATACTAGGATCTGGCAGCCTTGCAAGACTTGCAAGGTTGCTCAACAAATATAAAAGTCGTCATCATCAGAACGCTCTGGAGACAACATGACAATCGGCCTTCGTTCGTCAGTAATTCTTTTTTCCTCCCTGACAGTGCTCAGCGCACTGACGGCTCAAGCACAATCGCCAGCACCCTACCCGAGTCGCCCGGTGACGGTTGTTGTGCCATTCCCGCCGGGAGGTGGGACGGATGTCGGAGCCCGACTTGTCGCGCAAAAACTTTCTCTGAAATGGGGTCAGCCTGTCATCGTGGAAAATCGCGGTGGCGCTGCAGGCCGTGTCGGCGCCGAACTCGTTGCCAAGGCCAAACCAGATGGCTACACACTGCTCGTCGGAAACGTAGGGACCCAATCCGTCAATCCAGCGTTATATAAAAAGATGCCCTACGATCCAGACAAGGCCTTTGCGCCGATTGGTATGATCGCGGAGCTCCCTTTGGTGATGCTGGTCACACCCTCTTTGCCATGGAAAAACGTTAAAGACGTTGTCGATTCCGCTAAAAAGGAACCCGGGAAAATTACATTTGCAAGCTCAGGGGCTGGTGGCGCACCCCATCTTGCCGGCGAAATTTTTCAACAAGCTTCTGGCGCCAAAATGCTGCATGTTGCCTACAAGGGCGGTGGTCCCGCCGCCCTTGATTTGATGGCGGGTCATGTGAATATTTACTTTGGGACCGTGCTTGAGTCAGTCGGTCATGTCAAATCAGGCAAACTCAAAGGTCTTGGTGTGACCAGTGCAAGTCGCTCACCTGCCTTGCCTGAACTGCCCACAATTGCAGAAAGCGGCTATGCAGGATTTGACACAGGTTCATGGATCGGCATGCTTGCGCCTGCTGGGACGCCCACCGCGATCGTAGAAAAAATATCGGCGGACTTGCGTGAAGTGCTCGCACTCCCCGACACGCAGAAAACACTGATCACGCAGGGTGCGACACCTTGGCCTATGACGCCGGAGCAATTTTCCGCCCGTATCAAAAGCGACCGTCAGCGTTATGGTCGTATTATTGAAGAGAACAACCTCAGTGCCGAGTAACAACATCCTCCGGTGGTTATGAAAAGAATTAAATGGATTTTCTTTGCGATACTCGTTTTATCGACTGTGCTGTATTGGGTGAGTCTGACAGACACTGAGCGCTTGCTCGAACCTTGGGCGCTACGCAAATCAGTTCTGTATTACACAGGGATCATGTCCTTTGTCGCCATGACAGTGGGCGTGATTCTTGCCATGCGGCTGAGGGCCGTCGAGACTTTGGTAGGTGGCTTGGACAAGCACTATCGTCTGCATAAATGGTTGGGGATCACAGCGGCCTTATTTGCGCTGGGGCACTGGCTCAGCAAAAAATACAAATGGCTGATTGAGCTGGGTGTTTATGATGTCCAAACATTCAAGACTCCCTCAGGAATTGTCGATTTTTTCCAGCACAGTAACTTTTTCAACCCCGTTGAAGATCTGGCAAAAGATCTCGGTGAATGGGCTCTCTACGCCCTGCTCCTGCTCGCCGTGTTGGCCCTTTGGAAAAAATTCCCCTATCGCTACTTTTTTAAAACACACCGCATACTCGCC
>JAURZO010000071.1 GCA_030653405.1 Zwartia sp.
AATCATGGCGTTGATGCCGACCGACTTACCAGAGCCGGTTGTGCCTGCCACAAGCAGGTGGGGCATTTTGGCGAGGTCAGCAACAACCGGATTGCCGGCGATGTCCTTACCAAGAGCCATGGTCACGACAGAAGCGCTCGAATGGTAGATCTGTGAACCAAGAATTTCAGACAGCTTGACCATCTGACGGCGTGGATTTGGGAGCTCGAAGCCCATCAAATTCTTGCCTGGAATGGTCTCTACGACCCGGATACTCACGAGACTCAGTGCCCGGGCAAGATCCTTGGCTAGATTGACGATCTGACTGCCTTTGACGCCTGTTGCCGGCTCGATTTCGTACCGGGTGATCACAGGGCCGGCCTGAGCGGCAACCACTTGCACTTCTACCCCAAAATCGGCGAGCTTTTTTTCAATCAGGCGAGAGGTGTACTCGATGGTTTCGTCGGAGACCGTTTCAAAGGCCACACCAGGCTGATCAAGTAAGCTCAGCGCGGGCAAATCCCCTCTCACGGCAGGCTCAACGAAAAGAGATTGCTGTTTTTCCTTTTGAACCCGTTCGGACGCCTGGACCGCCACAATCGCGGGCTCGATCCGAACCGGCTGTTCATGGACGATTTTCTCGTGTTTGGCCTCAACCTGCTCATGCCTGACCGCCTGAGCCACCTGACCCGCGCGCCGGTCCTGTCTGGCCGTGCGCCCGTCTCTTATTTTGAACCACACCCACTCGAATGCGGCACCGATTTTTTCTGCCACCGAAAGCCAGGAAAAGCCAAAGAACAAGCTGCACCCAAAAATGATCAATGCCAGCAATATCAGAGTGCTACCCGCAAAACCCACAGACGACGAAAGAAAACCCGACCAAGCCTGGCCAATCACCCCTCCCGCACCACTCGTGAAGTCCGTGCGTCCAGGCAGCTGCATCCCCCAAGAGCTCAGGCGGTAGGACTCAAGCCCAACGGATCCTAATAGCGCCATGAAAAAGCCAATCCCCTGTTCCCAGCGGACTCTGGCAAGCGTTTCCGGCTCACCGCGCGTGCGAATCTGTGTCGCAAGCCTGAGATAGCCTGCCCGCACCCGATGCAGTAGTAATACGACCCACCACCAGGCTGAAAAGCCGAATAAATACAATAAGATATCTGCGATGTATGCACCCATCAACCCGGCGCGATTGTGCGGCGCTGCGCCATCCCGTCCAAAGGAATGCGACCAACCTGGGTCACCTGAGTCCCAAGTCGCCAATACCAATGTCAGCCACGCCGCGAGGGCAGCAAAGGCGATCCAGCGCGCCTCTCGCAATATCGAAAGCAATCGCGTTTGCATGGCCGAGGGCCCATTCCGGGTATTTCGGGTCGTTCGCGAAGTCCGCGTTGTAGCTGGGGAAAGTCTAGGCATGGTGAGCATTATAATTTGCTACTGAATATAGAGGGTAAATCTGATGTCAACGACTAAACACGCCAAAGTTCTTATTCTCGGATCGGGTCCTGCAGGCTATACCGCCGCAGTCTACGCCGCCCGCGCCAACCTCAACCCCGTCATGATCACAGGACTCGCCCAAGGCGGTCAACTGATGACAACGACCGACGTGGACAATTGGCCCGCAGATGCCGGAGGTGTTCAGGGTCCGGAGCTCATGCAGCGCTTTGCCGCACATGCGGAGCGTTTCAATACAGAAATGATCTTTGATCATATCGCGAGTGTCGACGTTTCATCCCGCCCTTTTCGTCTAACGGGTGACGGTGGCGCGCAATACACCTGCGACGCCCTCATCATCGCGACCGGCGCCTCAGCCAAATACCTGGGCCTGCCCTCCGAAGAAGCCTTCATGGGTCGCGGCGTGTCGGGCTGCGCGACATGCGACGGATTTTTTTACAAAAACCAAGATGTCATCGTCGTGGGTGGCGGCAATACTGCTGTCGAGGAAGCGTTGTACCTGTCGAATATCTGTCGCTCAGTCACAGTGGTGCACCGCCGTGACAAGTTTCGTGCCGAGCCCATCATGATCGACAAAATGATGGACAAAGTCGCCAACGGTAATATGAAGCTTGCCACATTTCGTCAGCTTGACGAGGTCCTCGGCGACGACTCTGGTGTGACTGGGGTTCGTTTGCGTGCGACGGATTCAGACAAAACCGAAGAGCTTTCCGTCACTGGGGTATTTATCGCCATTGGCCACCAGCCAAACACCTCTATTTTTGAGGGCAAGCTCGATATGGCTAACGGATATATCGTGACACGTAGTGGATTATCGGGACTGGCGACCATGACCTCTGTGCCTGGCGTTTTTGCCGCCGGTGATGTACAAGACCACGTTTACCGTCAAGCGATCACGAGCGCTGGCACCGGCTGCATGGCCGCCTTGGATGCACAGCGCTGGCTGGAGAATGCAGAGCAATAAAGCGGGCCTCGCTGACCTCAAGCGTTTGCATCAGACGGCACTTGAGGAACAGCGCGCCCGCACCATGCGCGAACAGGCTGCCCAAAAAGCAAGACCATCACCCCAAGCCAAGGGTCCGGCCAGCGTCGCCTCAGATGAGGAGATCAAACTGTTTGCGCGTGCAACGCAGTCTGTGACACCGATCAAGGCAGCTGCCCGTGCTGTGCATCGGCCTTCCGAGCATGCTCGAGCCGAGGTCATGGCGCAAAGACGGTTGCGCGCGCTCGGTCAAGAGCCAACAACAGCCCCTGCACTCTCAGACACCTTTTCTCCCTTTTCGGCTGAAGACGCAGACCTCGCCTGGCTGGCACCCGGCATAGGTCCCGAGGTGCTCAGACAATTACGCCGTGCCTTCTGGCCGGTTGGTGCCCATCTTGATTTGCATGGCATGAATAGTGATGCGGCCAAAATTGCCCTTGCCCAATTCATAGAAACAAGCAAAACCCATGGCACAAGATGCGTGCGGATTGTCCATGGCCAAGGTTATGGCTCCACGGACGGTCAGTCTGTCCTCAAGTCCCGCGTCGCGCAATGGCTCACGCAACTCAGCACCATCAGCGCCTTTGCTTCAGCGCCTCAGGCTCACGGTGGGCGTGGTGCTTTGCTCGCACTGTTGCGTCTCTAGCCATCAGTCTGGCTCACGCAAATAGTCCACCATTTGTCCAGTGACCTCATCAGGCTGTGGGGTCAGCCACGACACCAACACAATCACGACAAAAGCAACGGCAGCTCCGAAGACACCGGCGGCAATTGGCTGAATGCCCCACCACAACTCCAGTGGAATGCTGCGCGGAATACCCAGCACCATTTCACGCAGCCATGGTTGGGTCTGCACCATGTAAAAAACCGTAGTCGCGAGTCCCGCCAACATACCTGCCGTTGCACCCCATTTGTTTGCGCGCTTCCAAAAGATGCCCATCACAAGCACAGGAAAAAATGTCGAAGCCGCAAATGAGAATGCAGCACCCACCAAAAATAAAATATCCGCGGGTGTCCGCGTCGCGGCCCACGCTGCGGTAAAAGCGACCACAAGCAGCAGCACCTTTGACAAAATCACCTGCCTCCCCGCCCCCATGCGAGAGGACACCGAACGCAAGAGCGTATCGTGAGACAAGGCGTTTGAAAGCGTCAAAAGCAATCCATCGGCCGTTGATAGCGCGGCCGCGAGTGCGCCCGCGGCAACAAGTCCCGACACCACATAAGGCAAACCACCAATTTCCGGTGCCGCTAGCACCACAACATCACCGCCAAGCTGAACTTCGGACAATTGAACAATTCCATCCTGATTCAAGTCCAAAATGCTGATGAGTGAGCGATCTACCGCCGACCATGCGCTGACCCAAGAGGGTAGATCCACAAACGGCAAACCGACAAGGTTGGTGTAAATCTCGTACTTGACGAGGATTGCCAACGCTGGTGCCGTCAGATATAGCAACAAGATGAACAAGAGCGACCAGAATACTGACTGCCTGGCATGGCCGACCGAGGGTGTTGTCAGTGAACGCATCAAAATATGTGGCAGCCCTGCAGTACCGAGCATCAGACACAACACAATCGCCAAGAAGTTATTGCGCACCGCGCTGGGCGACTCGTCTGTTTTGGTGGCAAATGGTTCTGCATGCGGAATAGGCGGCGCCGCACGTGCGGCGAAATCGTCGCGGGCCTTAGACCACATCGTCCTCGCGGCCTCGACCGAACGCGGGTAGGCGGCAAACTCCCTCTCCAAGGAACGAATCTCGACCATCGGAGCATCAATCGCACGCGCCCTCAACAGCCTCACACTTAATGCTTGCTTCTCGGTCTCCCAAGACTCTGGTAATTTTGAAATACGTGACTGCATTAAATCAGCCCGACTTTGCCAGATATTGCGGACCTCCAGTTCGGCATCGTCACGGGTCAGCACGCGCTCACGTTCGACCACCTGTTGTAACACCGCACTTGCGGCAAGTTGCGGGAGCGGATTATCCGTCTGCTTTACAGCGAGCCAAACAACCGGCACAAGATAGGCGATCACCAAAATGATGTATTGACCCACTTGTGTCCATGTGACGGCCCGCATGCCGCCAAGAAACGAGCAGACCAATACGCCCCCGAGCCCGATAAAAATGCCCAACTCAAAGGAAATGCCCGTCATGCGGGTCGTGATGATGCCAACCCCATAAATCTGCGCGACGAGGTAAGTAAAAGAGCACAGGACTGCACACACGACGCCGACAAACCTGGGTAAATTACCGCCGAAACGCGCCCCCAAAAACTCGGGGATCGTATAGCCTCCAAACTTGCGAAGATAGGGTGCCAAAAAAAGGGCTACTAAAACATAGCCGCCCGTCCAACCCAAAATATAAGCCAGTCCGTTGTAACCCGAGAGATACAACGTCCCTGCAATACCGATAAAGGAAGCCACCGACATCCAGTCCGCCGCGGTAGCCATGCCGTTAAATACAGCGGGGACACGTCGTCCCGCGACGTAGTACTCAATCGGATCGGACGTACGACACATGATGCCAATACCGGCATACAACGCGACGGTCGACAATAAAAAGGCGTAACCGATCCATTGTCGCTCCAGCCCGAAAACCTCCAGCAAAGCTAACAACAAAACCAGCGTGACGAAACCCAGCGTGTATGCGGTGTATCCACGAAACAAACGCATGCCAAAGGCTTGCTGCTGTTGCTCGGCAGGCGTTTGATGAGGGGAGTTCAAATCTGACTTCTATCTTGGTCAACGATACGCTCGGCTCGAAGCTGCCGATCCAGATACTCCATGCGCCAGGCATAGACACCCACAATCATCAGAAAAGCGGTCGGGCCGCCAAAGGCAGCAACCCAGAAGGGAAATGGCCAGCCAAATAAAGTCACATCTGCGAGTTCACTAGCGAAATAAGCCGGGATAAACGTGACAATGCCCCAGATCGCAAGCAAAATGCCAATCAGACGTAAGTTTTTACGCCAATATCGTTCAGGCCTGCCTGAGTCAGTCGAAGTGGTCATGATTCTCGAAAAAATCTGTAGTGACCCGAACGCGACAACGGCCGACACAATAAGTGCCAGCCGTTGTGCTTTTCTTTTTAATTTTTAACACTGCTTATTTTTATAATGCCGATGATGCTGGCGTGCCCTTTTTGAGCTTTGTCTCCCCACTGCATGTATTGGATTCTGCACCAGAGATCAGCACACCACATCAGGGAATGCCCTAATTTAGGGATAAAAGCATCATTTTCTTATTACTTTCTATCACTTTCGGACGTTTCAGGCTCCAAACATGTTCAATCCCTCCCGCGACCAGGTCCGTCAGTTTTTTATTGAAACATGGCAAAAACACAAAGCATTACAACTGTTGACGCCTCTGGAAAGCATTGCTCTGGACTGGATCGAGCAGCATCCCGAATATCACGAGGTGCTCCAGCAGCCAGATGCGATGACGCGCGAATTCAACGTTGAAGAGGGAAAAACCAATCCATTTCTCCACCTGTCTATGCATTTGGCGATCGCGGAGCAGCTTTCAATCGATCATCCTCGCGGTATCCGGCACGCCTACGACAAGCTCGCCTCGCGTACTGATACGCACCACGCCGCTCACGAGATCATGGAGTGTCTGGGACAGGTAGTCTGGGAATCACAACGTCTCGGTACAGCGCTGGACAGCGAAGCCTATATCGAGCTCATCAGACAAAGGGTCAGCCGCGACTGACCCGATGCGACTGCTGAGTTGCCAAGCACTTGGTTGGCAACTCAGCAGTTGAAACCTAACGATCTAGCGACGCACGCTCAGAGGACCTGGCTGTGCAGCCAGCCACGCGGAGACATTTTGAATGTCTTGGCGTGACAACTGTTTTGCAAATGTACCCATGATCGCGTTTTTACGTACGTTGGCCGTAGCCGGTGCACCGTTTGCGCCGCGCTGATAGGCCGTCAGTGCCTGAACCAGAAAGTCAGCATGCTGACCCGCCAGAATCGGATAAGAGGGATCAACAGACTTGACCGCATCAGCGCCATGGCACGATGCACAGTTCAGTTTTTCCCAAACAGCTTTACCAGCCGCCAAGTCGGCAGCCTGCACCAGACTGGCAGATCCCAGGAGAAGCGCCCCGGTCAGAGCGAGCGTTAAGTGTTTCATGTAAGCCCCCGGTTATTTCAGATTGGAGTAGTAGGCGCCGAGATCAGCAATATCCTGATCCGACAAGCTTTTGGAAATCGCATCCATCGTAGGATGGGTACGCTCACCAGAGGCATAGGCGCGCAACGCCGCCTGAATGTATTTGTCATTCTGGCCGGCAATCATGGGGACTGAATACACCACAGGGAAACTAGCACGGTAACCGGGAATGCCATGGCAACCGATACACATGGAAACTTTGGCCTTGGCAGCTTCGATATTGCCTTTTGGCGGGTCTGCGGCCAGAGCTGGAAAAGCGATGGCACAGGAAGCTGCTAGAGCCAAATTGACGATCGTGCGAGCCACTGAGACGCGTTTAAGATCGCGCTTCGAAGTAGCATCCATAAACAGAGACTGCGAATTGTTCGGAAACTTCATAATGGACTCTTGGTCTGGCAAGGAAAAGTCCCGGGATGTACTCCCGGCCGCAAAACGTTGAGATTGTACGATAATTGGGAAAATTAGACCTGAAATATGTATCGCACCAGACTTTGATTACTTACATTTTGGCAAACAATGACCTCTACGATCCCCTCTTCAGCATCAACCGCACGCTTTGACGGCACCGAACGCTACGTCGCCACCGATGATCTAAAACTAGCCGTCAACGCCGCCCTCACTCTGCAGCGCCCCTTGCTCATCAAGGGTGAGCCTGGCACCGGCAAAACCATGCTCGCCGAGGAAGTCGCCCTCGCACTTGGACGGCCTCTGCTGCAATGGCACATCAAATCGACCACCAAGGCGCATCAGGGTCTCTACGAATACGATGCAGTGTCCCGCTTGCGCGACTCCCAGCTCGGGGATGAAAAGGTCAAAGACATTCGCAACTACATCATGCAAGGCGTGTTATGGCAGGCCTTCGAGTCTCCCGAGCCCGTTGTGCTTTTGATCGATGAAATCGATAAGGCCGATATCGAGTTTCCAAATGACTTGTTGCGCGAACTCGATCAAATGGAGTTTCACGTCTATGAAACGCGCTCCACGATCAAGGCGCGCCATCGCCCGCTGGTGATCATCACCTCGAATAATGAAAAAGATCTGCCCGACGCGTTTTTGCGTCGTTGCTTCTTTCATTACATCCGTTTTCCGGATCGCGACACGCTGCGCAGTATTGTCGCGGTGCACTTTGCCAATTTGCATGCCGATGTCCTGCGCGCCGCACTCGATACGTTTTTCGCCTTGCGCGAAGCCCCTGGACTCAAGAAAAAACCCTCTACTTCAGAGTTTCTGGACTGGCTAAGACTGCTGATCGCAGAGGATGTCTCGGCCGAGCAAATCGATGCCCACGCGGCCACCTCGATTCCGATGCTCGCCGGTGCTTTACTTAAAAACGAGCAAGACCTGCAACTTCTCGAGCGCCTCGCTGCGGTGACCCGCTCGAGCACACGCCGTCCAACAGGTCCCGCCAATGGTTCCTGATCAAGGTTTCAAACAAAAACCTCAACCATGCACGCTGGTTGGGTATGGTGTGCGTCTCGAACCTCTCGCAATGAGCCATTCTCAGTCACTCGCTGAGG
Source organism: Zwartia sp. (assembly GCA_030653405.1). Classification (GTDB taxonomy): domain Bacteria; phylum Pseudomonadota; class Gammaproteobacteria; order Burkholderiales; family Burkholderiaceae_B; genus Zwartia. Next base: position 8,108 of record JAURZO010000071.1, read on the forward strand.
CCGCAAAAGATGGCGAGCTCTGGAATCTGCGTGTCACATCCGTGCCCGAGCCGGAGCAGACAAGCGCTTATATCCAAACGGCACTTGATGGCCATACCGCAGGGCACATGTTGCCCTTTGTGGTCATCGACGCCGCGACTGACACTGTCATTGGCAGCACGCGCTATCACGACATCATCGCCCCAGTTGCCCGACTTGAAATCGGCTACACCTGGTATGCGAAAAGTCGCCAACGCAGCCACGTCAATACTGCTTGCAAGCTGTTGCTGCTCACACACGCTTTTGACACATTGGGCGCGGCCGTCGTAGGCTGGCGTACGGATAATTTCAACTTCGCCTCTCAGCGCGCGATTGAACGGCTCGGCGCGAAACGCGATGGCGTGCTTCGGCATCACGCACTGCGCCGCGACGGTACAGTCCGCGATACCGTGATGTATAGCGTGATCGCGGGAGAATGGCCAGAAGTGCGTGACCACTTGACCTATCAACTTAAACATCATGCTCGTTGACTTTTTCTATCATCTGCGCGCGCAAAAGCTGCTTGTTTCAGTCAAGGAGTATCTGACTTTGCTCGAGGCATTATCGAGTCCGATCATGCCTCCCACGCTCGAGGATTTTTATTTTCTGGCGCGCACGACTTTAGTCAAGGATGAAACGCTTTTTGATCGTTTCGATCGGGCCTTTGCCAGCTATTACCGCAGCCTCGAACAAAAACTCCCCCCGGGCAAAAAAATCCCACTTGACTGGCTGGTAGCAGAGCTGGAAAAGCGCCTGACGCCCGAACAGAAAGCCGAGCTCGAAAAGCACGGCTGGGACAAGCTCATGGAAATGTTCAAAGAGCGTCTCGAGGAGCAAAAGGGGCGGCACCAGGGCGGCAACAAATGGATTGGCACAGGCGGCACCTCACCCTTTGGCAATGGCGGCGCGCACCCTGAAGGGATACGCGTAGGCGGTTCGGGCGGCAATCGCTCCGCCGTCAAGGTATGGGATGAGCGTAATTTTAGAGATTATGACGACTCGCTTGAGCTGGGCACACGCAACTTCAAAGTCGCGCTCAGACGACTGAGACGGTTTGCGCGTGAAGGCTCAGAGCTCGAACTCGATCTGGGCGACACGATCACCAGCACTGCGCGCAATGCGGGTTACCTCGATATCAAAATGGTGCCCGAGCGCCACAACAACGTAAAAGTGTTGATGTTGCTTGATGTCGGCGGCAGCATGGATGACCACATTTCCCGTGTAGAGGAGCTTTTTTCCGCGGCCAGCAGTGAGTTCAGGAATCTGGAAGTCTATTATTTTCATAATTGCCCCTACGAGCACCTCTGGAAATCCAACAGAAGACGCCAGATGGAACGTTTTGAAACGTGGGACGTGCTGCGCAAATTCAATGCGGACTGGCGACTGATTTTTGTCGGCGATGCAACCATGAGTCCCTATGAGATTCTCCAGCCAGGCGGCTCCGTCGAACACTACAACAAAGAGCCCGGTGCGGAATGGTTGCAACGGATGATTAATGCCTGGCCCAAAGCCGTCTGGCTCAATCCAGAGCCTCAAGCCTCGTGGCAATACCGACAGTCGATCTCCATTATTCGTAATATTGTTCAAAACAAGATGTTTCCGGTGACCGTTTCCGGCATCGAACAAGCCATGCGACTGCTTTCAAAATGAACCAATTGGAGTCTCTGTGCTCCAACAGGTTCGATGTATTTTTCAGGATTCCCTCATGCCGCTGTTCACTGACGCCTTGAAGCGCGCCTTCGTCGGCGCCGCATTCGCCTTTATTGCAAGCCAAACACTTGCCGCCTCGATCCCCACTGGTATGACAAAAATAACAAGCGTAGAAGGCATTACCGAATACCGACTCGACGCCAACGGCTTACGAATTTTGCTTGCGCCCGACGAGTCCAAGCCCACCACAACCGTCAACATGACCTATCTGGTGGGCTCACGTCATGAGAACTATGGGGAAACGGGCATGGCCCACCTGCTTGAACACATGTTGTTCAAAGGCACCCCCAATATGCCCAATGCACTGGGTGAGTTTTCCAAACGCGGCTTGCAGGCCAATGGCACGACCTCCGTCGATCGCACCAACTATTACGCAAGCTTTGCCGCCAACCCCGATACCTTGGCCTGGTATTTGAACTGGCAAGCGGATGCCATGATCAACGCCAGCATCAAACGCGAGGATCTCGACACCGAAATGACGGTGGTGCGTAACGAGATGGAAAGCGGCGAAAATAATCCTTTCCGCATTTTGTGGCAGAAGATGCTCAGCATCGCCTATGAGTGGCACAACTATGGCAAAACGCCAATCGGCGCCCGCTCGGATGTTGAAAACGTCGATATCGCCCAATTACGCGCGTTCTATCGCACCTACTATCAGCCCGATAACGCAGTGCTAATCATCACGGGTAAGTTCGACACGACTGCAGCACTCGAAGACGTCGTGAAGTCCTTTGGTCAGATCCCCAAACCGACCCGCACGTTACCGCCCGAGTACACCGTAGATCCCGTTCAGGACGGTGAGCGCAGCATCATGTTGCGACGCGTGGGTGGCGCACCCTTGGTCGCCGCCATGTATCACGTGCCCTCCGCTGCACACAAAGATTTTGCGGCGCTTGATCTGGCCAGCATGATCCTGTCCGATACACCCTCGGGCCGACTCTACAAGGCGATGGTACCCAACAAACAAGCCGCCAGCGTGTTCGGTTTCACGATGGATCGTACTGCGCCTGGCACAGTGATGTTCGGCGCGAGCTTGCAGCCTGGCATGGATCAGGCTGCATCACTCCAGACGCTGACAAAGACACTCGAATCCATCGCTGAGCACCCATTTACACAGGAAGAACTCGATCGCGTGCGTAACCAGTGGCTCAAGTCCTGGGATCAAATGTTTAGCGATGCGCAAAAAGTCAGCTCAGGTCTTTCTGAGGCGGTTGCAGTGGGTGACTGGCGCCTGTGGTTTCTCTCGCGAGACCGTATTCGTCACGCCACATTGGCTCAAGTCCAACAGGCTGCGACACAATATTTGACTCAATCGAATCGCACTGAAGGCCAATACATCCCGACTGAAAAACCAGTACGGGCTCCACTCTTTACCAAGCCAGATCTGGCTGCCGAGCTGAAAGACTATGTCGGTGATGCCCAGCTCAAACAAGCGGAAGCCTTTGATCCGGATCCAAACAATATCGATCAACGCACGCAGCGCAAGACTGTCAAGCTACCAAACGGCAGTCTCAAGCTGGCCTTATTGCCCAAGGAGTCACGCGGCGAGCGCGTTCAAACCGTTATTCAGTTTCAGTTCGGGGATGTAGACTCTTTGAAAGGTCTGCGGATGAGCTCGATTGCGACGCCTGATCTGCTGCTCAGTGGCACCCCGCAACTCACACGTCAGCAAATCAAGGATCGTATTGATGCTCTTGGCGGCCAAGTCGGCATTTCAGGCTCGGGCACAACCGTCAACATTAGTCTGTCCACAACCCGTCCCAATATCGAACCACTTGCGAGCTTTGTGCTCGATGTCGTCCGCCAGGCGAACTTTCCCCAAGATCAGCTTGATGAGTACAAAGGCAAGTTGCTGACGTCTATCAAGAGCTCAATGACCGAACCCAATGCCATCGCTTCGCGCATGTTGAGTCGTCATGATAATCCTTGGTCGAAAGACGATATCCGTTACCAACCGACCTTCGAAGAGTCGATCGCCGCAGTCAGTGCACTGAGTCGTGATGACGTCGTCGCCTTTCATAAGAAGTTCTACGGTGTCGTGCATGTGACAGCCGCTGCTGTCGGGAGCTTTGAAGCGTCAACACTTGAAAGTACCCTCACGCAGGCACTGGGTGCATGGCAACGAGGCATGGCCTTTACGCGTGTTCCGAACCCCTTCCGCGAGGTCAAGCCTGAGCAGATGCAGGCACTGACACCTGACAAAGCGAATGCCGTATATATCGCCGCAATGCCGTTAAAGATGCAAGATACTGACCCCGACTATGCTGCGCTGTCGCTGGCGAATTTCCTGCTGGGCACCTCAGAAACCTCGCGCCTGTGGCTGCGTGTTCGCGAGCAAGATGGGCTGTCTTACAACGTGCGTACGCGCCTGAGTGTTTCGGCCTTTGAGCCAAGCGGTTCGTGGGGTGTTTACGCGATTTTCTCACCAGAGAATCGTAACAAAGTCGAGAGTGCTATTCGCGAAGAGTTTGAGCGTGTACTCAAAGATGGTTTTACACAAACCGAAGTTCAGGATGGTATTAAAGCGTTGTTGAACTATCGCAAACTTGGCCGCGCACAAGACGGCAGTCTAACGGGAGCCTGGGTAAACTATCTGGACACGGACCGTACCTTCGCCTGGGCTGCCGAGCTTGATCGCAAAGTAGCCGCCCTGAGTTCCGAGCAAGTGAACGCGGTCGTTCGTAAGTATCTCAAGCCAAGCGCATACAGTAGCGTTGCGGCAGGAGATTTTGAAAAGAAAAAGTAATTTTTTAAAACGCTTTACAGGTGCGCGTTACAGATGCAGTTTGTAGGTTCGGTTTGTCAATGCGCAGCGTAAAAAAGATAGACGAAAAAATACCGGTGCTTTTAAACATGCACCGGTATTTTTTGTCTGAAAAAACTACCAGGTTAAGAGGGCCAAGTCACCGGGGCTTATCACCCCTGACCTGGAACTTCATCACTTGGCACAAAGTCTCTCAACACACAGTCACTTACGAGAAAAAGTCCTTGACCCGATCAGTCCAGGATTTGCTCTGCGGTGAATGACGCTCACCACCGTCACCGAGCGAAGCCTCAAACTGACGCAGGATTGACTTCTGCTCCTCGGTCAGCTTGACTGGTGTCTCAACCACGACGTGACAATACAAATCGCCTGGATAGGCGCCACGCACGCCTTTGATACCCTTGCCACGCAGGCGGAAAGTCTTACCTGACTGCGTGCCATCAGGAATCGTGATCTCAGCTTTGCCATTCAACGTAGGCACCTGAATATCTCCACCGAGCGCCGCCGTGGTGAATGGAATGGTGAGCTCACAGTGCAGGTCATCATTTTCACGCTGGAAGATCTTGTGTTCCTTGATGTGGATTTCAACAAAAAGATCCCCCGGAGGTCCGCCATTAATACCAGGCTCACCATTGCCCGAAGAGCGAATACGCATGCCGTCATCAATACCGGCAGGGATTTTGACTTGCAAGGTCTTGTTCTTACGCGTGCGTCCTACGCCATCGCAGGAAACGCAAGGATCGGTGATCTCCTTGCCGCTGCCATGGCAGGTTGGGCACGTTTGCTGAACGCTGAAAAAACCTTGCTGCATGCGCACCGCACCCGAACCGCCGCAGGTGCGACATGTTTTTGGGGTCGTGCCCACTTTGGCGCCACTACCTTTACATATCTCGCAGTTTTCCCAGCTCGGCACACGGATTTCGGTATCGAACCCGTTGGCGGCCTGCTCAAGGGTGATCTCCATCGCGTACTTGAGGTCGGCACCGCGATACACCTGCGGTCCGCCGCCGCCGCCGCGACGGCCGCCACCGAAAATCTCACCAAATATATCGCCAAAGGCGTCGCCAAACCCCGCCCCCCCAGCTCCGCCCATGCCCGCGGCGTTGGGATCGACGCCTGCGTGTCCATATCGGTCGTAAGCGGCGCGTTTATTCTCGTCAGAGAGAATTTCGTACGCCTCTTTGGCTTGCTTGAATTTTTCTTCAGCTTCTTTGCTGTCTGGATTGCGGTCCGGATGATATTTCATCGCTAATTTGCGATAGGCCTTTTTCAGGTCATCATCCGATGCGTTTTTGGCAACGCCAAGAGTCTCGTAAAAATCGCGTTTTGCCATGATCTCAGGCTCGTAAAGTAAAACAGAATGAACGAATGCAAAAAAATGCGCCCGGGAAGCTCTGAAAGAGTCCCGGGCGGATCACTTAGAAGTCTAAGCAATCACTTCTGATCGCGCTTGACTTCTTTGAACTCAGCGTCGACGACGTTGTCATCGGCTGGCTTGGCGCCACCCTCTGCACCTGCGCCGCCTTGCGCTGCCGCTTGGGCGGCCTGGGCATCGGCATACATCTTCTCACCCAGCTTTTGCGACGCTGTCGAGAGTGCTTCGACCTTGGCGTCAATCGCTGTCTTATCCGCGCCATTCTTCAGCGCGTCTTCGACTTCGGTAATCGCCGTTTCGATGGCGGTCTTTTCATCCGCATCGAGCTTGTCGCCATACTCAGTCAATGACTTGCGTGTGGCGTGAACCAACGCATCCGCGCTGTTACGCGCCATCGCCAACTCAGCCATGCGATGATCTTCCTCGGCATTGGCCTCGGCATCCTTGACCATCCGCTGAATCTCTTCTTCGGTCAGACCAGAGTTCGCCTTGATTGTGATCTTGTTTTCTTTGCCAGTGCCTTTGTCCTTGGCAGACACGTGCACAATACCGTTGGCATCGATATCAAACGTCACCTCGATCTGTGGCGTGCCACGTGGTGAAGGCGGAATGCCTTCGAGGTTGAACTCTCCCAGCGTTTTATTGCCGGCAGCGATTTCGCGCTCGCCTTGGAACACCTTGATGGTCACGGCTGGCTGATTGTCATCCGCAGTCGAAAACACCTGTGAGTGGCGAGTCGGAATCGTGGTGTTCTTTGTAATCATCTTGGTCATCACGCCACCAAGCGTTTCGATACCAAGTGACAAAGGTGTCACGTCCAGCAACAACACATCTTTACGATCACCCGACAACACCGAACCCTGAATCGCGGCACCTGCAGCCACGGCTTCGTCTGGGTTCACGTCTTTACGTGGCTCGCGACCGAAGAACTCTTTTACTTTTTCCTGCACTTTTGGCATGCGCGTCATGCCACCCACCAAAATCACGTCGTCGATGTCGCCGACCTTGACACCCGCATCTTTGATTGCAATGCGGCAAGGGTCCATCGTACGGGCAATCAGCTCCTCAACCAGTGACTCGAGCTTGGCGCGCGTCATCTTCAGGTTCAAGTGCTTGGGACCTGAGGCATCTGCCGTGATGTAGGGCAAATTGATCTCAGTCTGCTGACTGGAGGACAACTCGATCTTGGCTTTTTCAGCAGCTTCTTTGAGGCGCTGCAGCGCGAGCACGTCTTTGGAGAGATCGACGCCCTGCTCTTTCTTGAACTCGCCAATCACGTATTCGATGATGCGCTGGTCAAAGTCCTCGCCACCGAGGAAGGTGTCGCCGTTGGTGGACAACACTTCGAACTGCTTCTCGCCATCCACATCGGCAATTTCAATAATCGAAATATCGAACGTACCGCCACCCAAGTCGAACACCGCGATCTTACGATCGCCCTTTTCCATCTTGTCCATGCCGAACGCGAGTGCCGCGGCCGTTGGCTCGTTGATGATGCGTTTAACGTCCAGACCCGCGATACGGCCGGCGTCTTTGGTTGCCTGACGCTGGCTGTCGTTAAAGTACGCAGGCACGGTAATCACGGCCTCCGTCACTTCTTCGCCGAGAAAGTCCTCAGCGGTCTTTTTCATTTTGCGCAATACGTCAGCTGCGACCTGCGAAGGTGCGAGCTTTTTGTTTTGCGCTTCAACCCATGCATCGCCGTTATCAGCCTTAATGATTTTGTAAGGCATCAGTTTGATGTCTTTTTGCACCGCATCTTCGGCGAACTTGCGACCGATCAGACGCTTCACGGCATAAAGGGTATTGGTGGGATTGGTCACTGCCTGACGCTTGGCAGGCGCACCCACCAACGTCTCGCCGTCTTCCATATAGGCGACGATCGAGGGGGTCGTACGGGTGCCTTCGGCGTTTTCGAGAATTTTGACCTGACCGCCATCCATGACGGCCACGCAACTGTTGGTGGTGCCAAGGTCGATACCGATAATCTTGCTCATGGTGAAAGTACCTTTAAAGAATCAGAATTGGATGAAATAATTGGATGAACAGAAGATGGGGCATAAATCTTTGATTTCAAGCCCAAATCAACGGGTTTCACCTCAAAAATGCAATATTCGACTGACTAAGTAATTTTTATTGAAATATCTATTAAGCCGCAACTGTTACCAGAGCGGGACGCAGCACGCGGTCTGCAATCAAATAGCCCTTTTGAAGAGTCTGAACAACAGTATTGGCTTCCTGCTCGGCGGGCACCGTGGCGATCGCCTGATGCTGATGCGGATCAAACTTGGCTCCTGCCTCAGGTGCAATTTCCTTGAGATGATTGCGTTCAAAGCCACTCACGAGTTGCTTGAGCGTCACCTCAATACCAGCACGCATATCTTCTTGGGTCTGCTCGGACTGCGCGAGCGCGGCCTCTAAACTATCCTTGACAGGCACCATGCTCTCGGCGAAAGACTCAATACCGAACTTGCGAGCCTTGGAAACCTCATCCTGGGCACGACGACGAACATTTTCCATCTCGGCATGGGCACGCAACACCTGATCTTTTTGCTCGGCGAGTTGCGTCAGCGCTGTTGCCAACTCAGACTCAAGCAAGGCAATCGGATCCATCGCGGCCGACTCTGCCTCAGGCGTTGACTCAGGACCCGAGGGGTGGTTATCCGTATGGGCAGCGTCGGACTTGGAATCAGCCGAACCGTTTTGAGCTGTCATGAACCTTCTCCAGAAAAAATGCATCAATGAGTAAGCATTTGGGGTCAATATCCCCAGATTCAAGAGAAAAACAGAAGATTTCTTATTCGGGTCGAATCGGCCAGCCTTGAAGGTGCGACTGCACCAGATCTGCCAGGCCATCAATCCAGGCAGGGTCATCATTCAGCGCGGGAATATAGCGAAACTGCTTGCCTCCTGCGTGTTTGAATACCTCACCGACCTCAATGGAGATCTCTTCGAGGGTTTCGAGGCAATCCGCCAGGAAACCTGGACAAACGACGTCCAGCTCAGTCACGCCTTCCTCGGCCAACCGTTTCACGGTCGGTTCCGTGTAGGGCTCGAGCCATTTGGCTGGACCAAAACGACTCTGGAACGTGACCAAGTATTGATCGTCAGTCAGACCAAGATGTGCAGCCAGGGCACGCGCTGTCTCATAGCTATCTTTGCAATACGGATCACCCATCTGCACGCATTGCTGCGGTAAACCATGAAAACTCATGATCAGCTTCTGCGGACGACCATGTGCTTGCCAAAAAGCCGCTATTTTGTCGCCAAGCGGTTTAATAAAAGCCGGGTCAATATGAAACCGTTTAATGAAGCGCATGGCGGGTTGGTTACGCATCTTCGCCGCCACACTCGTGGCCGCGTCCACAACTGTCGCAGTCGTACTCGAAGCGTACTGCGGGTATAACGGCACGACGAGAATGTTTTCACAGCCCCGATCGCGCAAAGCGAGCATAGCGTCTTGGATAGAGGGATTGCCATAGCGCATGCCCGTCTCGACCTCAACCTCCAGGCCTCGCTCAGCAAAAATTTGTCGCAAACCTTCGGTTTGGCGTTGCGTGTACACCAGTAATGGCGAGCCGCCCTCCATCCAGATGCTCTGATATCGGGGAGCGAGTTTGCGCGGACGCGCCAGCAAAATCGGGCCATTCAAGATCGGCCACCACAACAGCTTGGGAATCTCGATGACACGCGGATCGGAGAGGAATTCGCGCAAATACCGCCGAATCGCAGGCGCGGTCGGTGCATCGGGCGTACCCAGATTGACAAGGATCACACCCACGCGGGCCGTGGTGAAAGGCTTTGGCCAAGAGACAAAACGGGGGGCAGGCGCGCTCGCGCGCTTGGGTTCTGGCCAGAATCGCATATTAGGAACGCTCGGAAGAATTGTGGCTAAGCGCGTTGGACAGCAAGCGCGCGGTAATGTCGACGATCGGAATCACGCGTTCATAGGACATACGGGTGGGGCCGATCACCCCCAACGTTCCGATGACGTGGCCGTCGATGCTGTAGGGGGCGGTAATCACCGACAAATCTGAAGTCGGCACGAGATCAGAGTCGCCCCCGATGTAAATCTGTACACCTTGCGCGCGGCTCGACACCTCGAGCAACTGCATCAAGTCTGTTTTTTTCTCAAACAAAGAAAACGTTTTGCGAAGCCGGTCCATGTCGGAGGCCAGCTCGTTCACATCGAGCAGCCGTCGCTCACCCGAAATCACCATCGTTTCAACCTCGTCGGCGGCCTGGGCACCTGCTTCGACAGCGGCTTGCATCAGGCGGGACATATCCTCCTGGAGTCTGGCCAAGTCATGCGACAGGGTCTGGCGGACTTCGGCAAACGACTTGCCTGCAAAGTTATGGTTGAAGAAATTGGCGGCTTCAATCAGGGCCGTGCTGCTGTAATCACGAGGCGTTTGCAAAATCCGGTTCTGCACATCGCCGTCGGGCGTGACGATAATCAGCAAAATCCGCTTTTCCGATAAGCGGATGAACTCAATCTGGCGAAACACCTGCGCACGCCGGGGTGACAACACAACACCGGCGAACTGGGTCAGGCTGGAGAGCATGGAGGCCGCGGCATTGACCGCCCGGGAGGGATCCGAGGCAGACTGAAGGTCTCGCACATTCGAGGTAGACGCCAACTCAAAGGGTTTTGCCGTGAGCATGGTGTCCACGAACAGTCGGTAGCCCTTAGGGGTCGGCACGCGCCCAGCCGAGGTGTGTGGGCTATGAATCAGCCCGAGCTCCTCCAGATCGGACATCACATTACGAATCGTCGCGGGTGACAGATCAAACAATTTTGAGAGCGTGCGGGAACCGACGGGTTGTCCGTCGTCGATATATCTTTCTATAAGCGCTTTGAGAAGCGCACGCGCACGATCATCCATCATTGCCCTATTTTACCTTCCCCACCTCTATAATCGAACAGTTTTTCGTCGATTGAGCGTTGCATGCATTTTCCCACTATCGCTTTAGTTGGTCGCTACCAAGATTCGGGCTTGCATGCCCCTTTACGCGCGCTCGCGACCCTGCTGACTCAGGCCGGCCGTCAAGTGTTGATCGAGGCCGAGACAGCGCGACACACTGGGGTCTCCGAATATACCTCCGCCGACTTCAGCGATATCGGAGCGCGTGCCGATCTCGCCATCGTGATGGGTGGCGATGGCACGATGCTTGGCGCTGCGCGACACCTCGCCCCCTTTAACGTCCCGGTGGTGGGGATCAACCACGGCCGTCTGGGCTTTATTACTGACATTCCCGTGCACGACGCGACAACCGCGCTGACGGATTTGCTCCAGGGCCGTTACGAGACCGAGGAGCGCATGCTGCTTAGCGCCACAGTCTGGCGCGGCAAAGAACAAATGTACGCGGCAACGGCCCTCAACGACGTGGTGCTTAATCGCGCTGGTCGTGGCGGGATGATCGAAGTCCGCGTCGAGGTCAACGATGCCTTCATGTATACCCAGCGGGCGGATGGTCTGATTGTGGCCACACCGACGGGCTCAACGGCATATGCCCTCTCGGCAGCAGGTCCGATCCTGCACCCTGCGGTCAGCGCCATATTGCTGGTACCGGTCGCACCCCAGACCCTCTCCAATCGTCCGATTGTCATCCCTGCCGATAGCGTGCTGAACATGACACTCAATGCGATGAGCCGTGTCGA
>JAURZO010000078.1 GCA_030653405.1 Zwartia sp.
GGCGAGGACGGACTGTTTCAAGCCTCTGACACAGGAGTCAAAACTGTTCGTTTGAGCGGAGGCCGCAAAGCTCAGCACACCAAATGCTAAGCCCAACAATCCTTGCGCGAGGTGTCCGAACACGTTTTTTGAAAACTTAAAATTTACACAGGACATATTCAAAATCCAACCAGAAGTTTTATTCGCTTTAAGCGATTGTATGAGCCATTGGGGTGGCCCATACCTTCGTCAAAAATATAAATCAACATCCGGAGGATCTAGGAATTAGCCCTAACGCCCACGTTTACTGAACTGGCGTGAACTGGTAGCCGTTGCCGGAAGGTGTGATGGTACCCATCGCTGGGAAGGGGAAGTGAAATCCACCCGCCATCATCTTTTCTTTCACGATCATGTCAAAAATTTTGCGACGTGTTTGACGGGCCATTTCTGGATCCATATCAAACGCGACAGCCCAATCCGGGTTGCGCGCAAACAGCGCAGGTACGTTCGTCAAGTCAGCAACATACACAAACGACTGATCACCAGATTTAACCGTAAACAAAGTATGACCTGGCGTATGACCAAAGGCGGCGACTGACGTAATGCCAGGCGCGACCTGTGAACCCGACTCAAATTTCACCAAGCGATCCGCTGGCAAATCGCCGAAGATGCGCTGCACATTGGCGAAAGCGCCTTTCAGGCCAGCAGGCGCCTTTTCCATTCGCTCTTTATCCATCCAGAACGCATACTCGGCGCTTGGCACATGGATTTTGGCATTTGGATAAACCAACGAACCGTTTTTATAACGAATACCGTTAATGTGATCGCCATGAAAATGACTAATCACCACATTATTAATATCCTCAGGCTTATAACCCGCAGCAGCCAAATTAGAAATCAGCTTGCCCGTCGCGCCAGAACCATTGTCAGCAAAACCGGTGTCCATCAAATATCGCTGATTACCATCCACGATTAAAAAAGGCGTGTACGGAATATCAATGTAATCCGTTGGCAAATTTTGCGAGGCGAGTAATGCTTTGACTTCGTCAAGCGGTGCGTTTTTTACAAATTCGGCTGCTAAGGGACGGCGTGCAACGCCATCATTGAGCGCAATGACTTCCATCGAACCAACTTTCAATTTCTTGAAACCAGGAGCAGGCAGTGTGGGAGCACCCAAATTGGCAGCAGCCTGAGCCCAAACGGGCGAAAACATGAGCGTTGAGGCACTCGCGATAACGACACTGAGAAATAAACGTCTGGCGATCATGGCATGTTCCTATGCGCGTGTATTGGGAAAATTAACGGCCGAATGAAGCAAATCCACCAAAAGGCAAATTGCTCGAATGAAATTTAGCAGCTTTGAAAGATTTAAAACACATCATCCACTGTAGAAAAATGAATATATGAATTTGCGACCTAATGGAATTTAAATACCATTTATATACCATTTAATTTAGTATAAATAGATCAATAAATAAAGAACATAAATGCCATTCGAAATGTTATTCTCTGCCAAATAATTTATTAATCTCTCGGTCAACATAAGCCATAAGGCTGGGTTGACGACAAACAAGGAATAAAAATTGAATCAAAACAACATTGATGAGATTTTAGAAAAATTCGAGATTACGCAAGAAGACTTGAATAGAATTCGCGCAGTCGGCCCGATGCTCAAAGCCGAGTTGGATCATCACATCGCTGATTTTTACGAATGGATGGCCAAGCACAAGGAATATCAAATCTACTTTGCTTCGAACCCAAAACGCCTTGAGCGCGTCATGGAAATGCAGCATGATCACTGGATAACTTTTCTGGATGCCAAGCTCGACGCCAACTGGTTTGCGGCCCGAAAACATGTCGGTGCGGTGCACGCGCATATTAATCTGCCAAATGATATTTATTTTGCAGGTATGTCGGTGTCGGGAAAATCGCTCGTCGATCGCGTTCGCCGCGCACAACCGCCCATCGCGGATGCGACCGAAACGGCCAACTCCATCACCAAATTAATCTTCCTGGATGCCTTTCTAGTGATCGATGAGATTTCGCGTATCGCTAAAGAGAAAATCACAGCCAGCACTAAAGCACTAATGGATATGTCCACACCAGTGACGCCTATCTGGGAGGGTATTTTGCTACTGCCGTTATTGGGTATTTTGGACTCAGAACGCGCACAAGACATCATGAACAAGACGTTGAATAAGATTTCGGAGACGCGCGCAAAAGTTTTTGTCATGGATATCAGCGGTGTGGGTTCCATGGATACTGCGGTTGCAAATCAACTAATCAAAATCACAAAAGCGACTCAACTCATGGGTTGTGAAACGATTGTGTCAGGTGTCTCACCTGCGATCGCCAGGACATTGGTAGAACTCGGCATCAACGTCGGAGAAGTGCGCACAACAGCTACGCTGAGAGACTCTTTCGAGCTTGCACTGAAAGCCATTGGGCTAGATCCAACGTTGCGATCCGCACAAAAATAAATGACGACACACGATTTGAATGTGATCAGTACCCGGATCGGACAGAACATTATCGTCACGCTAGGTAACGACCTATCGGGGGATGTTTTGGCCGAAGTCAAAAGGGTTGCTCTTCAGGACATTCATCGCCATCGTGCGCAGGCTGTCATTTTTGAAGTCTCCGCTTTACAGTTCATTGATACATATGAATTTAATGAACTTAAAAATATCGTCAAGATGGTCGAGGTTCTCGGAGCAGCGGCTATTTTCACTGGTTTCAAACCAGCCATCGTGATGTATCTCATCGAAAGCAATGTGGATCTCAATGGCATTCGGGCCTGTTACGGCCTGGATGAAGCACTAGAGCATCTTGCAACCCTACAACATGTGCGCGATGACTGATAAACCCGTCCAGACAGTCAGGCTCCCTATTCGGGAAACAGCAGACCTCAATCTGGCGTTGATGCAACTCAACCGCTCCGGGGTCATGGCACAAGCTTCCGAGTTTGATCACGCACTCATTAGAACAATCATCTCAGAGCTCGGAACAAACATCATCAAGTACGGCGTGCGCGGTGAAATCATCATCAGCCGACTTGAGAACGCCGGCAATATCGACATCGACATCGCGGCCTCTGACTCAGGGCCTGGCATCAGCAATGTCGGACTGGCCATGCAAGACAGCTATTCAACAGGTAATACTCTCGGACTTGGATTGCCGGCTGTTAAAAGGATGGCAGACAGTTTTTCAATCGAGTCAGCGTCTACACAAGGCACAATCATTCGCGCCAGAAAAAGAATCAAAGGTCAATGGCATAACAAAGACGTTAAGAACAGCCCCTATCGCACTGAGCACAGTACGTCTTATCAAAGCACTACCAAGGATCAAATCCTCTGGGACATCGCCACCGCCGTCAGACCCAAACCGGGTGAGTTTGTTTGTGGTGATTTAGCGACCTACATCATCATCCCTGATGGGCTCCTTTTAGTCCTGATTGATGTGACAGGTCACGGCGACAAAGCTGAACAACTGGCTCTGCGTTTGCTTGAGTTTATCAAGACCCATGCAAGCCAAAATTTAAAAATACTGATGCCTCAAATTCATGAGTTTTTAAAAGGCTCACAGGGTGCCGCACTCAGCTTGATGTTTATCGATACAAAGCTTGGCACAGCAAGCTATTTGGGGGTTGGGAATACGGGGGCTGCACGACTCACAGGTCAACCATGGCGTCCTATTTCCAAGGACGGTGTGCTTGGGTTACGTCTGCCAACACCCATTGATCAAAAAACAACTCTGACAAACTCGGACCTCATCCTCATGTGGACCGACGGAATTTCTGAGCGTATCGCAAAAAAATATGTAGAGGAAAATGCTTATCTCCCTGCGCAAGCACTGGCGAGTCGGATCGTGAATGAGACCGGCAAGCCTTTCGATGACGCCGGGTGCCTGATTTTTAGGTGGCTCAATTGATACGTGTTGCTGACATCGTTTTCACAAACCACGAGCGATTATTTCACGAGCGTCGCAAGCTCTACGCTCTCGCAACTCTGGTTTCTCAAGATCCCCAACGGGGAGCACGCCTCGCAGGAGAGTTTTCTGATGTGGCTCGACTGATGCTATCTTGCACCGACTCAGCATCGTGCAAAATTGATGTCGAGCAGCAAGATAAACGGTTTTTGATTCAACTGACATTCAGTTGCGGTCAGATCTCCAGCGAGCAAGACCCTGATCACACCAAACTTAATCAGCTGCAAAGATTCGGAATCCAACAAAGCTCCACTGGCTTATGGCTTGAGCGCACACATCAGTTTAATGTTGATCCACGGACCCTACCTTCGCTGGATCGAATCAAGCAGATCCTTTCAGAAAAGTCACGCGACGAACTTTTCGAAGACTTGAATCATAAAAACGATGAGCTGAAAGTCGCGACTAGCGAAGCATTGAAAGTCGCGCAAATCAAGTCGGACTTCCTGGCTAACATGAGTCACGAAATTCGAACGCCGATGAATGCAATTATCGGTATGACACACTTGCTTGTTTCTACCAATCTGTCAGATAAGCAACGAGGCTATACAGAAAGAATTCAAAGTTCCTCGAATCACCTGCTTGGCGTCATTAATGACATCCTTGATTTTTCAAAAATTGAAGCTGGGAAGCTTGCCGTCGAGTCGAGCGATTTTGAACTCGAAAAAATGCTGGATAACGTCTTAACGATCATTGCGGAAAAATGCAATTCGAAAGGATTGGAGTTGATCTTCCAAGTCGATCCCGATGTCCCAATGACACTTCAGGGGGATGCATTGCGGATCAGCCAGGTACTGATCAATTACGCCAACAACGCCATCAAATTCACCGAGTCAGGCGAGGTCAGGATTCGGGTGAGCGTAGCAAGCAGGGATCTAGACTCAGCTGTCATACGTTTTGCAGTCGAAGACACCGGCATTGGCATCTCAGAAGAAAATCAGAAATCCCTGTTTCAAAGCTTTCAACAAGCCGATGCATCCACCACGCGAAAATTTGGCGGAACAGGGCTTGGCTTAGCGATCTCTAAAAGACTAGCAGAGTTGATGGGTGGTGAAGTGGGTGTCCACAGCACGCCCAACAAGGGATCCACGTTTTGGTTTACTGCCAAATTAGTCGCATCGAACAAGTCGGCATTTACTCCCCTTCTGAATACAAGCTTGAAAGGCTTACGTGCGCTCGTGATCGACGACAACGAAAGCGCCCGTCTCGTGATGCAAGGCATGCTTGAGTTAATGGGGATCGAGACCGAAGCAGTTTGCTCCGGAGAGCAAGCCGTGCAACGCATGACCGAGGTTGAGAGCACACGTCGCGTCTTTGAATTAATTTTTGTCGACTGGCACATGCCCGGAGGCATGAATGGCAGAGATACCATGCTTGCGATTCGCGAATTACCCACAAAAATCATCCCAAAATTCATTTTGGCGACTGCCCACGGAAGAGAACTGCTGGGCGACACACAGACGACTTCTTTGTTTGATGCGATGGTCGCAAAGCCTCTGAACTCTTCGGCACTCTTTAACGCTGTCATACAAGTGATGCGCAATGCGCCGACGCTCAAAAAGGTCGCTACACCTCTGACAAGCTCGAACGCAAGCACGACCCTGGCCCAGGTTCGTGGCGCCAAGGTGTTAGTCGTCGAAGATAACGAAATCAATCAAGAAGTCGCGATAGGTCTGCTGCAAGAGGTCGGTATCACTCCTAAAATCGCTGCGAACGGACAAATCGCCCTCGAAATGATGGCAGACGAATCTTGGGATTTGATCCTGATGGATATGCATATGCCTGTGATGGATGGGGTCACGGCCACAACCGAGATTAGAAAGAATCCGGTTTACGCAGACATCCCGATCGTGTCTCTGACTGCCAATGCCTTGCAGGAAGACCGCACACGCTGCGAAGTCGCAGGGATGAATGATCATGTCACCAAACCCATCGATCCTGAAAAACTCTGGGCAGTCCTTTCTAAATGGATCAAACCACAAGAGCATACAGAAGCTGCTCATTTGACCCCATTAGCAGCGACCTCCTCGTTCGATAAACAGTCTGGGGATATTCCAGATTTTATTTTCATTGATACAAAGCTCGGTCTAAAGCAAACAATTGGAAAACCTGAGTTGTACCTTTCTGTGCTTCGGAAATTTCTAAACTCCCAGTCCAAATTTGTTGAAGTGCTAAGCGAAGCACTCGATCGTGACGACTGGGAAAGCGCAGAGCGCTGCGCGCACACACTCAGAGGAACAGCGGCAAGTATCGGTGCAATCCAACTGGCCGAACATGCCGCAACGCTCGAAAGTGCCCTACGAAAAAAACACACACGACAAGAGATTCAAATATCTACTGACGCAGTGAGACCACTTTTGGACAGTATCTTGACCGAACTGAGAGAAAAACTGCCTGCAATCGATTCTGGTGATTGTCGAATCACGCGTGATTTCGATGCTGCCGCCGCAGAGAACATTCGAGAAAAACTGCTTGCGTTGCTCGCTGAAGACGACATCGCCTCAGCTGCCCTTTTTGAAAAAAACGCCCAGCTATTGAAATCTGCATATCCAGCTACGTATCAAAAGTTAGAGCTCGCGATTAAATCCTACGATTTTGAGCAAGCACACGCATTGTTAGCACATAAATCTTAATACCACTTCAGCCCAAACATCCCTATTTTCTAATCGATCAAAAGACTAACGTGCTGAATTCAAAAAATTTAAAACCAACTATTTTGTGTGTGGACGACACTCCCGAAAATCTCGAAATTTTGGGAGGTCTTCTCTCTGAGCTTTACAGCGTAAAAGTCGCGCCAAATGGTGAGCGTGCGCTTCGAATCCTCTCCGCGCCAGTCAAGCCGGATCTGATATTGCTTGATGTGATGATGCCAGGTATCAGCGGCTGGGATGTCTGCAAGCATATCAAGAGCGATCCAGAGATCAGCCATATTCCTGTGATTTTTCTTACGGCAAAAGCTGAAATTGAAGACGAGCAGCGCGGTCTTGAGTTAGGCGCGATTGACTACATTACCAAGCCTATCAGTCCGCCTATATTGCTCGCCCGCGTGGCGACACATCTTCGTTTGAAATTAGCCGAAGACTTTCTCAGGGATAACAACGCCTTCCTGCATTCCGAAGTCGAAAAACGAACACGTCAAATTGAAGCGATTCAAGATGTGACGATTCTGGCTCTGGCATCCCTTGCTGAAACAAGAGACAACGAGACCGGCAACCACATCCGTCGCACGCAGTTTTACGTCAAAGCACTGGCAACTGCGCTCAAATCGCATCCAAAATTTTCTGCATATCTCACGGATCAGCAAATAGAGGTGCTTTACCGGTCTGCGCCACTACACGATATTGGCAAGGTCGGCATCCCGGATCACATTTTGATGAAGCCAGGGAAACTCGATGCGCAAGAGTTCGAAATCATGAAAACGCATACAACGCTCGGTTATCAAGCTATCGCTGCGGCTGAACGTGCACTTGGCATGAAACAGTCCTTTTTATCCTGTGCCATGGAGATTGCACTGTCTCATCAGGAAAAATGGGACGGCTCAGGCTATCCAGAAGGACTTGCCCAAGATGCGATTCCTATTTCGGCTCGTCTCATGGCGATCGCGGACGTCTACGATGCACTCATCAGTGAGCGCTATTACAAGAAAGCAATGTCGCACGAACAAGCAGTTCAAATTATTCGTGCTGGCATGGGTCAGCATTTTGACCCCGATATGACTGAATGCTTCCTCTTGATTCAGGAGGAGTTTCAACAAATTGCCGAAATGTATTCTGATGATTAAAGCGGTGCCCAACAGCCTTTAATAAAATTGTGAGAATCAGTGAGGATTACTAAAGATTTCTTTTAATATTGCGAGTGCGTTGTGATAACGTACTAAGTAAATTAAGAATCATCTTCCAAAAGACAATGTCAACAACCTCGCAATTCATCGCCATTCTTTCGGGCTTAACCAGTGCGGTGATGGGTATATTGCTGTTGATCTTAACGAAAAAAAATACTCAGCATGTCGACGGCTTACCTCAGTGGACCTATGGTTTATTGACTCTGTCCGAAGCTATTCCCCTTTTCCTTTTGCGAAACATAATTCCTGATTTTTTCAGTATTGTTATCGCTAATTTCCTAGTTTTGATCAGCTTTATGTTGATCAGCAAAGGCCTCAGAAATTTCTTTGCAGTCCCTCTTACCTACTCCAAAACCTTCCTCGCTGCCTTTATAAGCGTATTCCTGCTTGGTTTTTTATGGTTCACCTACGTGGACGATAGTTTGCATGCTCGGGGCATACTATTCGCGACGGGAGGACTCCTTGTTTTACTGGACGGACTCTGGATCACACTCAAGCATGTTCGTCAGAGTCCTGGTGTCATTATTCTGGCACTGGCGATTAGCTTGCTAGTCGTGGGTCGGTTGATCCGTATGCTTTCCCTTATTCTTAATGCAGACAAACCTACGATGTTGTTTGACGATAGTCTTTGGCATATGGTGTCATTAGTTGCACCGCATTTTGCGATACCGATTGCCACGATTGCTTTTGTCGTATTGGCTTACGAACGTTTGACGCTGCGTCTGAACACCTTATTACGGCTCGATGAGCTGACAGACTGTCTCAATAAAAGGGCATTTTATGAGGAAACCCAACGAGAAATCAGTCGGGCCATTCGCTACCAGCATCCCACCTCTTTTCTGATGATTGATATCGATAATTTCAAATCGATCAATGATAAGCTTGGACACATTCAGGGCGACAAAATCCTGAAACATGTTGCGGATCAAATCAAGCAATCACTGCGGATCACTGATATGGTCTCGCGTTTCGGCGGCGATGAGTTTGTCGTAATTTTGCCTGAAACAAAAATAACAACAGCTCAAAAAATAGCGGAGCGTATTATCGAAACTGCTGCGCAAAACTCCATAAGCGCTTTTACCGTTAGTGTTGGGTTGGCAGCCCTCGTCGATGAAACAGACACCGTCGAATCCGTTTTGTCTCGTGCAGACAAGGCGCTCTACAAAGCTAAACATGCTGGCAAGAATCAATTTGCACTGACATGAGTTCAACACCCAGTATTCATATCGCTAGCTGCAGCACATTAATGCGGGCGTTGGCCATGATCGCGCCTGCGTCGATCTGGATTTGACCACCGTGTTCGTTCACGTATGACGACCACGCGAGAAGGAGGCACATAAATGGGGGGAGCGTTGTAATAACGAACAGGTGGAGAATAATACGAACCACCAGAGTAATACGGACCACCGGAGTAATACGAACCACCGTAGTAACTTCCTGAGCCGTAAACATAGGCTGGTTGACCGGGTGCAACAGCCACACAACCACTTGCCAATAAAATCATCGCGATGAGCGGTAATTTCAGCATATTCAACATCTTTTGCCTCTCAGATGTATGACAAAGCAGTTGAAAATCATGATCCTATGAGATCAAACGCTCCTCATGTCGTACTGAGACCAGCACAGATTACAATAGTTCCAAGATTTCTTCGTAAAAATCAAAAGACTCACTGAATACCCATCTTCAGTGAGTCTCTTAAAAAAGAAACAGGATTATTGAGGTATGACTCCAATCCGTACTTTTGCAGGCTGATCGATCAAAGCCGAAGCGATGGTTCGGCGATGTTCAGCGGCAGTACCGCCTCGCAAGCTCCAGGAACTGACGCGGCGATACCAGAGATTTAAATCAAAATCCCGGATAAAACCCATACCACCATGGATTTGCTGAGCGGAACGTACCACCATCATGCACTGCTCGTTACCAAAAGACTTCGCCTGGGCGACGTTCACCTGATAGGGTAGATTTTCTTGCATGCGCCAGAGCGCCTCTCTGGAAAGCATGGTCGTGCCATCCACCGCATTGACCATATTGGCGCACATATGCTGGATCGCCTGAAAAGCACCGATCGGCTGACCGAAGGCTTCGCGCTGTTTGGCATGAGTAACTGCCATATCCAGTGTTCTGCGTGCGGCACCCGCCATCAGCGAGGCATACAAAACCGAGGATACATCCATCAACTCTCTGGCAATGACGGCACCAGACTGTGCATTGCCTACACGGGCCGTCAACGGCACGCGGACATT
This sequence comes from Zwartia sp., assembly GCA_030653405.1. GTDB lineage: Bacteria > Pseudomonadota > Gammaproteobacteria > Burkholderiales > Burkholderiaceae_B > Zwartia. The sequence goes on from JAURZO010000078.1 coordinate 10,049, forward strand.
TTTAAAGTGCACAAGCGCTTCACCATCTTTAGCCATTGAGACAAGTGCCTCACTGCTTAGTCCTTGCGCCTGCGTCGGCACCAGCACCACGCCCAGCGAGTGTGGAGCCTGTGCATCACGATAGACCACCATGCACTGCTGCGAAGCACGGAAGCTACCGACAAAGCTCTTTGAGCCATTCAACACGAGATCACTGCCTTCGATACGACCCTCAAGAGCAATGGCGTCGACCGACCAGCGGCCGGTATGCTCCGTCACGGCATGACTCAAAATCAACTCACCACTGATCACCTGCTGCAACAACGCGACCTGCTCCGGACTGCCATGTCGATCAAGAATCAATGCGGGGACCATCGTGGAATGGAGAGGAATCGGCGCGATGTGATAGCCCGCGACTTCAAATAACAATCCAAGATAAGGCAGTGGCAACTCTTCCCCACCCGCCTTGGTCGACAGACAGAGTTGCAGCCAACCGTTTTCGGCAAACTTGTGCCAGAGCTCTGGCGAATACTGAAGTGCATCAGTCTCGACTTTACGCACAAGCGCTGGCGTGCATTCGCCAGCTAAAAACTCTGCAGCAGCCTCACGGATTTGTACTTCCTGATCGTCAAGCAAAATATCCATTATTGAATCACCTGTCTCTTATTTTTTATTTTGCAGCACGTGGCAGACCCAGGCCGATACGGGCCACTTGATCACGCATCACTTGCACACTGCCGTGGTTGATGGTCGACTGATAGGCACCGAGAATATTGTGGGCAAAAATGCCTTTCTCGATCGCTTCTGGCGAGCCCTGCATCAATTGGGCAAAAGGCCCAAGAATCTGGCTATACGCCTCAGTGGCGCGCACACTATGCTCGGGTGCAAAAACCTTTTCAGCCGAGCCCTCGTAAGTGAATTTACCGCCGTTCTGTTCGATACTGATGCTGCGCATGGTCATCAATCGGCATACCTCCGCCTCTGTCCACATCTCTGCGACCTTGTCGCGTACTTGAGGATCCTCACGCAACGATTGTTGCAATTCACCATCCCCATGCAACCAGTTCACAATATCCTCGTCGCGCATGACAGAGATCAAATAGCGCCACGCGCCCACACGATCGAGGTTCAAACCGCGTCTGGCTACTTCCCAGCCGCCGCCCTCTTCGCCGAGCAAACAGGATGCAGGCACTTCGACATCGTCAAAGAACACCTCGTTGGTGCGCTCTTCACCATAGGTCGTGCCGAAAGGAGCCGGCGGATCATTTTGAACTGTCCACAGCGGCCGAACCGTCATACCCGGCATGCCCATCGGTACCAACAAAATCGACAACCCACGATGACGAACCGAATCAGGATCCGTACGCACCATCAAATAGATATGAGTCGCGTTCTGTGCGTTGGTGGTGTAGATTTTCTGACCTGTGATGATGTATTTATCGCCGACGCGTTTGGCACGACAACGAATACCGGCGAGGTCGGTGCCACAGCCAGGCTCGCTGTAACCCTGACAGAAAATGATTTCACGCTTGATCGAGCGTGGGACGAACTCCTCTTTCTGAGCCGCTGTCCCAAACATCAAGATCGATGGTGCGCCTGTACCGCCACCAAGCGTAATGCCGGTGTAGCGATAAAACTCTTCTTCGATCACAAATTGAGCCGTTCTGTCACCGCCGCCGCCGCCAAACTCAGTCGGCCAACTCCAGGCAAACCAGCGGCGCTGATTAACCTTTTCAAAGAAATCGCGGATTGCTTCTCCCCAGCCCTCGCCGCGCTTACCGGCGGCGTTTTCAGCGCGTACATGCTCAGTGAAATGCTCAACAAGAAACGCACGGACTTCCGCGCGCAACTGTTCCTCTTCAGGCGTGAATGAAAAGTTCATTAAATAGCGTCTCCAATCTTGTCAACAAGTGTCTGCATCAAGGGCATCGTGCGGCCAGGCAGTTGAGGCATCGCGCCCGCCCTTTTCCCTAAAGGATACATCTTGCCGCCAACATTTTTTTAAATTGCCTATTAGTTTTGTCCAGATTGTGAAAGTCCCATATTCCACAGCGAATCAGGACCCTGCCCGCTCATCCCTACGCTGTCATTAAACAGTCCGGCCAAACCTCCGGGTTTGGCGCCCCAATCTCTTGCAGAAACAATCGTCTTGGATCGGTGTGACGCAACCAAGGCACCAAAGACTGCAAAAACTCCATGACTGCCGGATTGTGAACACTTTCTCTGCGGATCGTCACATACACCACAACCGGCTCGAACAAATGATCGAGCGGTGTGAGACTGACCTTGCGTAAATCGACCTCCCGCGTGGTCAATGTCGTCAGGATAGCGATCCCCAACCCGTTTGACACACACGCCATCACCATATCTGCATCCGTCGCGGTGATGACCACATTGCACTTGAGTTGATTTGTGGCGAAGACTTCATCAAGCGAACGTCGTGCCGCAAAGGTTTGCGGATACGCGACATGGGGGTGACGCGTCAGCTCCTCCAGGGACACATCATGCATCTCGGCAATTGGGTGTCCCTTGGGTGCCACGAGTTGCCTGGGTAACCTGAACACTGGCACAGAAGAGAGCTCGAGACTGTCCGATCGCTTGGTGTTCAGGGCGACATCAGCCTCACCTGAGAGCACTTGTTGCAGAGCGCCCTCTGAGGAACTTTGATTAATCGTGACACGCACCAAAGGCTGCGTCCCGCTCAGCTTTGAGAGAGGTTCTGCCACCATGTGACGGGCAAAACTGTGCGTTGTCACGACCGTTACCGACTTGGGATCGCTCTTTTGCAGACTTTGGGCGATTTTCTTAATCCCGTCTGCATCTGCGATGATCCTCGCGGCGAGCTCAACGATAGGCTGTGCATCCTCAGTCAATCCTGTCACACTATTTTTAGTGCGGCGCAGCAAAGTAATGCCTAACTCCTGCTCGAGCAGCATGAGCTGTTTGCTCACTCCCGGCTGAGAAGTATGCAGTAAGCGGGCCGTTTCGGAAATATTGAAATTCGTCTTCACGACCGTGATCAGGTACCTGAGCTGTTGCAATTTCATGGAGCCTTCTCCCTAAGACAAAGACACATCGACTATATCTGAATGATATAGCGGTATGCCAAACAAGTATTAGTGGCTATAGCGATTTCTGCCTTAGGATAAAAAAAAGAAATACATATCCCAACGGAGACAACCCATGAAGCTACAAAAGCTCTTAATCGGCGCTGCCGCGATCATTTCAGCCCTCAGTACCAGTGCGGTGATTGCCCAAGACTATCCAAGTAAGCCCATCAAGCTCATTGTGCCTTTCGCGCCAGGGGGTGGAGCGGACAACACTGCTCGCATCATTAGTGATCCTCTTTCCAAAAGACTGGGACAGCCAGTCATCATCGAATACAAACCGGGTGCCGGCGGTGTGATTGGCGCCGCTTTTGTAGCGGCCGCACCCAAAGATGGCTACACACTGCTCTATGCGACACCTGGTCAACAGATGACCGCACCCTATCTGATGGACAAGATGCCTTACGACGCCGCCACGGCATTTTCCTCAGTCATCGAACTGATCGAGGGCAGTAATGTTCTTGTTGTCAACAAAGATCTCCCCGTCAACTCGGTCAAAGAGCTGATTGCCTACGCAAAAGCGAATCCAGAGAAAGTGAATTTCGCGAGCTCTGGCATAGGATCATCGAGTCATCTCGCAGGAGAGCTCTTCAAGAGCATGGCGGGCATCAACATTACGCACGTGCCTTACAAAGGCTCTGGCGCAGCGGTGACCGAAGTCGTCGGTGGCTCAGTTCAGATGTCCATCGACTCGTTGTCAGTCTATCAAGCACATATCAAGGCCGGCAATGTCAAAGCGCTTGGTGTCTCGACACTTGGACGCAATCCGGCAATGCCTGAACTCCCACCGATCGCAGACACCTTGAAGGGATACTCGGCCTCACCGATCAACTACATCACCGTGCCTGCTGGCACCTCACCTGCGATCATCGCCAAACTCAACAAAGAACTCAATGAAGTCCTCAACATGCCAGGTGTGCGCGAACGCCTGATCGCCACCGGCTTAGACGTCAAGGGCGGGACGCCTCAACACATGGACGAAGTGGTTCGTAGTGAGTCGGCCAAGTGGAAAAAAGTCATCGAACAATCCAAAGCCGCCAGCACTACGAAATAAACAGACCCCTTTTTTGAAAAACCAACACCCTCGGCTGACGGTCACGTCATCCGCAGGAATCTGATCGCCGTGGAGATCTCAACATGACTATTTTTAAATCATTGCTAAAACATTCACTGCTTGCCAGTCTGCTTTCACTTTGCGCAGTGTCGGCTCATGCGACATTTCCAGATAAGCAAGTCACGATCGTGGTGCCCTATCCGCCCGGAGGCGTAACCGATATTTATGGACGCGCCATTGCCGCGGAGCTCTCCAAACAATGGGGACAGCCCGTCGTGGTCGATAACCGTCCCGGTGGTGGCACCGTGATTGGCACACAGTATGTGTCGCGCGCGGCCGCCAACGGGTACACACTGCTGCTGACGAGCTATGGGTTCACCTCCAACCCCGTCCTCAAAAAGACCTTGACCTATGATCCTAAAAGCCTCAGCCCTTTGTTCCTGTTAGGTCGCTCGACGAGTCTTCTTGTCGTTAATCCAAATGTGCCCTTTAAAAACGTCAAGGAAATGATTGCCTTTGGAAAGAGCAAACCAGGTGGACTGCTCTTCGGTTCCTCAGGCAACGCATCCAGCCCCCACATTTCGGCTGAACTTTTCGCAGCAGAGGCCAAAGTGCGTATTACGCACGTACCCTACAAAGGGACAGGCCCCGCGATGAACGATCTGCTCGGCGGCCAAATCATGGGGATTTTTGATGGTCCATCAGCCATGCCGCGGGTGAACTCTGGCTCACTCAACGCGATCGCGATCGCAGCCGAAAAGCGTCACCCCAGCGCACCAAATGTGCCCACGTTTAGAGAGCTTGGCGTGGATCTGGTTTTTGGCAGCTGGTTTGGTTTCCTGATTCCAAATGGGACACCCGTCGCGATTCAGAACGACCTGATCAAAGGGATCGAAACCGCACTCAAAACAGAAAGTGTTCAAACCGCGATTGGAAATACCGGCTTATTTATCGATGCGCTCAAGCCTGCAGAGTTCGCAACGTTTCTAGCCAACGAAGAGCAGCGGCTTAGAAATCTGCTCAAGGTAGAAGGCGTCAGTATCGCCGTTGAATAAATCAACATACTTGATCTAAAGCATTCAACATTTAATCAAAGGAATACAGCATGGATTTGCAGACCCTGGAGCTCGACATTTCAAACGGCATCGCCACCGTGACGCTCAATCGCCCGCCGCACAACGCGCAGAACGCACAAATGCGAAGCGAGTTAATTCAAGTGTTTGATTATTTCAATGACGAACCCGATGTGAAAGTCGCTGTCGTCACTGGCAAAGGAAAAATATTCTGTGCTGGCGCTGATTTAAACGAACGTACCGGGCTCAATAACAAACCCGGTGCCTACTGGCATCACAACCGCTTAGTGCGAGAGGCTGGCAACTCGATCATCGAGTGCAGCAAGCCGGTAATTGCTGCGGTCAACGGCCCCGCCATGGGTGCAGGCTTTGGCCTGATGACACAGTGTGACATCTGGGTCGCCTCAAATACCGCTGTTTTTTCCATGCCTGAAATCAATGTCGGCTTAGCGGGCGGCACCGCAATGCTGCAAAGCATTTTTGGAAAATCACGCGCGAGAAGAATGTTTTTTACAGGCATGAAAATCGATGCCGATGAAATGTATCGTCTCGGTTTGATCGAAGCGAGTCTGCCGCCCGAAGAACTGATGCCTTACGTCATGGAGATCGCGACCGATATCGCCAGCAAAGCACCCATCGCGCTGAGCTACGCGAAACAAGCCGCGCAAGTCACTGCCGTCATGCCCCGCCGAGAAGGCTACCGCTTTGAACAGAATATGACCGTTGCCTTGGGCAAAACCGAAGACACCAAAGAAGCCCTGCTCGCCTTTAAAGAAAAACGCAAACCAGTCTACAAAGGTCGCTAGTCGCGTCCAGAACGGAAGAACAATGAAAATTGCTTTGAACGAAGAAATTGACTACGACGCATTCCGGTCGGAGATACAAGAGTTTGTCAGCAAAAACTGCCCTGATGACATCAAAGAAATCATGGCACTGAATCGAAAACTATCGCGCGAGCCATGGCACCGCTGGCAAAAGATTTTATTTGAACAGTGCTGGGGTGCGCCCAACTGGCCCGTCGAGTATGGCGGTACGGGATGGAATCCTCGTCAGCAAGCTATTTTCGGTGAAGTATTAGCGGAAAATGATTGCCCCCCGCAATACCATCATGGCCTCAGACACATCGGACCTGTTCTCATCGAGTACGGGTCAGAGAGTCAAAAAGCGCGCTACCTCCCGCCGATACTCGATGGCTCGGAATGGTGGTGTCAAGGCTACTCAGAGCCCAATGCCGGATCAGATCTTGCATCACTGAAAACACATGCTCGACTGGAGGGCGATGTCTTCATTGTTAATGGCCAGAAAACATGGACCTCACACGCGCAAGAATCAGATCTGATGTATACGCTTGTGCGAACCTCGAGCGAGACACGCAAACAAGAAGGCATCAGTCTGCTCATTATTCCAGTGCGCTCCAAAGGTATCTCAGTGCGGCCGATCCGCACCATCGATGGCTGGCATCATGTCAACGAAGTGTTTCTCGACAATGTCGAGGTCCCAGTCGAGGACTGTATTGGACAGATCGGTGATGGCTGGAAATATGGCAAGTTTCTTCTCGCGCGCGAACGTTTAAACTCGGCAAATACAGCGCCACTGTTTCAATACCTTAAACGAACACGCGCCTTGATTGCGCAACGACTACCCGACGTGATCCATCGGCACCGCAGACAAATGCTTGAATTTCGTTTGCTGAGTGTCGAAGCTGAACTCAGAGCCATACAAGAGCTTGGACTCGAAGCCATTGATGCGGTGATGACCAAGCAACCTATCCGGATTCAGCCTTCCGTACTCAAAATCACCAGCGCCGGTCTATTTCAAACGCTTACAGAAATCGGCATGGAAGTGATGGGTCCGGAGTATGCCCCGAGCATGCCTATTGACGAGCATAGTCTCTACGATGGCAACCAAGATGCCGCACTCTGGCTACAGAATTATTTCTACTCGAGAGTCCGCACGATTTATGGGGGCAGTAATGAGGTTCAAAAAAATATGATCGCCCGCGAAATCTTTGGACACTGACTCTTATGACGTTTACTGTTAAACCACTATTTGGCTCCGAATTCCAGGAGTCTGCGGCGCGCTTTGCCAAAGATGCTGATCTCGCCAGTAGCGCGATACATGAAGCCTCGGGCAAACGATCATTTCGCGAAAAAAAATGGAAAGAAGCGATTGACCTCGGTTGGGCGGCGTGCCTCATTTCCGAGGCGGATGGCGGTCTCGGCGGCACTTTATTGGATTTTTGCGCGTTATTGGAGGGCACCGCCCAGTATGCGCTCCCTCTTCCCGTCAGCACAGGCTTGGGCTTGCCTGCACTTCTCCTTTCCTCACTTAATTTTGAGGGAAAGCAGGCACTGCTTGGCGCAATCGCCGATGGCACAGTCAGGCTTCAGCCGATCTTCCAGCCACTTGATCCTTTTATGCAGCAAATGTCCCGCGACATGACGCTGAGCATTCAGGCATCCCCCCAGGGCCTCTCCCTCAACGGAAAAGTCTCGGGTCTCGAGCTTGTGCCTGATGCCACACACTATTTGCTCTGCTGCGCGCAAGCAGATGGATCACCATCGCTCTGGCTGCTCGCTACGGATGATGTCAATGCATCCGTCAGTCATGAAATTCGAATTGATTCGCGCGACAGCATCTCCATCTCGTTTGCGCATCAATCATTACACCTTCAATGGCGTCTTTCGAGTGGTGACGTTTTTGCCAGCGCTTTTGATCAAATGCGCGATTATGGTGCGCTGTTCGCATGCGTCGAGGCTGTCTCAAGTATGGGTGCGGCACTTGAGCAGACCATCCGCTATCTCAGCGAACGCAAGCAGTTTGATGTGACACTCTCGACATTTCAAGTGCTCCGTCACTATCTCGCGGATATCTACACCAAGTACGATTGTTTTCGCGCCTTAGTGAGCGCGCAGACACGACAGGCGAGCGCCTCCGGACGCTTGTCGGCTCGAGATATTTCTTTACTAAAGATCTACCTGTCTCAAGTCGGACCCAAGCTCGCACATACCGTCATCCAGACACATGGTGGCATGGGCATGACTGAAGAGCTTTGGGCCACCCGTCTGAACAAACGCATCCTCATGACAAACCTTGAATATGGTGATGGTCAGTACCACACCGAACGCGCCTACACACTGACAAAGGCAGAAGAACAACATGCATGACCTCGACGCACTTTTTAACCCTCAGTCGATTGCGATTGTCGGTGCCTCTAGCGACCCTAAAAAACTCAGTGGACGCGCGATTCATTACATGAAAACTTATGGATTCCAGGGAAAGCTCTACCCTGTCAACCCATCCGCTCCAGAAATTCAGGGACTGACTTCATATCCTTCGGTCTCAGCAATCCCGGGCGCCGTCGATCAAGCCGTCATTATCGTGCCCTCCTCACGCGTCAAAGACTCACTCAACGATTGCGCGAAAAAAGGAGTGAAAGTTGTTCAGGTTTTAAGCTCTGGTTTTGGTGAAATGGGACCAGAGGGCAAAGCGGCGCAAGATGAATTAGTCGAAATCGCCCGTGCGGCGGGCATGCGGATGGTCGGCCCCAACTCCCTAGGCGCCCTGAGTCCTGCCAATGGATTGTTCGCGACCTTTTCAACCTCGTTTGCGCGTGGCGCAGCGCCCAAGCCCGGCAAAGTCGCCTTCGTGACTCAAAGCGGCGCCTTCGGTTCCTGCACCTATGTCATGGCCGACCTGAGAGGCATCGGCATGAGCCGAACCCTGGCGACCGGTAACGAGGCGGATGTGGATGTCGCGCACTGCATCGACTATTTGGCCCAAGACCCTTTGACCGAGGTGATCTGCGCTTCGATGGAAAGCTGTAAAAACGGTGAACACTTGCGCGCCGCGATCAATAAAGCGTCTCGCGCAGGTAAAGCCGTCATCATCATGAAGGTCGGCACTTCCGAAGCAGGTGCCGCCGCTGCCGCGACGCATACCGGCTCGTTGGCGGGAGATGATCGCGTCTACGACACGATCTTGCGCGAGACTGGCGCCTGGCGTGCACGCTCGATTGAGGAGATGGTGGACATCGCCTATCTGCTCGTCAATGGTCGCTTGCCTGTCAACAATCGTCTGTCGCTTGTCACGGTCTCCGGTGGCATTGGCATTCTGATGGCTGACGACGGTGCGCGAATGGGCCTCGAGATCCAACCGTTTTCTCAACCACTGATCGACGAACTTGCTGTCGTTTTGCCCTACGGCGCCGGCCGCAATCCCTACGACACAACGGCACAAGTCGCGACAACGCCTCAACTGGTTGTGGAGGTTGGTCGGTCTATTTTGGAACACACAACCGATGATGCCTTGATTTTCTATCTTGCTAACAACGCACTCGCCCCTCTTGTCTTTAAAGACACACTCAATGCCTTACTCGCATTGAAGTCAAACTTTCAAGATCGATTGATCGTCACGATCATGCCGAGCGAAGCCGGTGTCCGAGCCGAGCTCGAGGCGGCCGGTATCCCCGTGTTCGAAGATCCCACACGCGCCATCACAGCCATCAGTGCCGCTTGCCAACTGAGGCAGCGTCGCGAAGTCGTGAGGACACTGCCGCCTAAGCGGACAGCGCAACGCCTGGCTGAAAATCCAAACGATGAAGCAAAAGCCAAACGCCTCCTCAGGCAAGAAGGGATCTCTGTCATCGAAGAGCGAGCCTGCAGCACCACTGAGCAAGCCCTGCAGGCTGCCAAAGACTTTGGCTATCCAGTCGTAGCGAAAATCTTATCCCCCGATGTGCAGCACAAGACCGAGATCGGTGGTGTCATACTAAACATCTCAAACGATGAAGAACTGAAGAAGAGTTTTGAAACACTCATTCAACGCACGCGTGCAGCCCTGCCCAATGCAAAAATCGAGGGTGTGCTCATCTCCCGTATGGTGTCCTCAGGTGTGGAAACACTCGTCGGTATGCATCGCGATCCAGTATTTGGACCCATGGTGATGTTTGGCATGGGCGGAATCATGGTCGAGCTTTTCAAGGATGTCGCCATGGCAAGTGCTCCGCTCGATCTCCCTGCTGCGCACAGACTGATTGAAAGCGTGAAAAGCTCGGTGCTATTGAAAGGTTGGCGTGGACGTCCCGCGCTAGATTGCGATGCACTGGCGACAGTCCTATGCAATGTCAGTGAAATGGCATGCAAATACCCTGAGATTCAGAGTGTCGATATCAATCCGCTTCTTGTACAAACGTCTGGCGTAGTCGCGCTCGATGCGGTGATTTCAGTCGCCTGATCCGCTAGATCTGGACCCTGACCATTGCGTGTCGGGGTCCATGGGATAGACGGGTCGCGCGAGTTTTTTGTAGGGAAAGCGCGAATAATCCGCACCCGTCACACCGCCACCGTCACACTCGACGAGTGCTTTTGAAATGGGCACAAACACTGGACGGCAGTACATCCTCGATTTGAGTAATACGAATCGATGCTGAGTGGCATCAATCCCCATATGACTGAAAATGCCCAGATCCCAATGTTCCTGGGGTGTTTCTGTCACCATCACCTGAGCCTGCGGCAACTCTAAACAAACTGTCCGACCCATATGAATGCGCTGCCCAGTGTAGGTCGGCCCCGCTACGACATACTGTCCATCAGAGATACGGGATACAACGCCGGTTAATGGACGCGGTGCGTTGATCACGCCAAGTTGAGTCAACGGCACTTTGTCACCGACCGGTAAAGTCACAGTCGCACCAATACCCGCCTCAATCATTTGAGCGACCGCCTCAGGATCGCATACTGGACCCACCACGATATCCTGCAACCCCTGACGCAAGGCCTCGTGCAACACATTCATATCGTCACAGGTACCGCCCGACATACAGTTATCGCCATGATCGAGTAGCAACACAGGTCCTTCGCCAGGCCCATCTGCCAGGATCTTTGCGCGTGCAATCGAATCAGAGAGCGATTCATTCGTATAGGTGAAGCCTTTGCGTTCACGCCAGATAAAATCCGCGATTTCTTGGGCAACCTGTTCTGCACTGTGCTGATCGTCATCACTGACCACAACGACACTGACGCAAGGTGCCGCAATATCCGCCAGTCCAAAGCCCGCAAGCACCGAGACACCCAGCATGCCTTTTTGTTCAGCCGCACGCGCCAACTGAACCGCTTCGTGCATCGGCCCGATATCCGTTCGACTGCAAAGCGTATTTGAAATCAGCGGCAGTCGCCGCCACGCAATCGTAGGCCGAATGCGTTGATTGATCATGTCCATCAACAAGCGTCCGGCATGTGCGCCCGTCTCATACATATCCACATGAGGATAAGTCTTAAAGCTCACGATGATGTCGCTGTGATCAACGATCTTGTCGGTCATCTTTCCATGCAAATCGAACGCAACCGCGATCGGTGCGTGCGGGAGCGCTGCACGCACCCGCTCAAGCAGATCGCCTTCGCCATCATCCGTGTTTTCACACACCATTGCGCCATGCAAATCAAGCGCAACCGCATCACATCCAACCGCTGCATTGAGAATCGCATCGCAGAGTGCGTCATACGCTTGAGCGCTGACTGTGCCACTCGGATTGGCCATGGCACTACAAGCAACAACCGCCTCGTGACCAGCCTGCTCGATGATGTCGATAAAGGCTGCAATGCCCGTTCGGCTGCCTTTTGAATCAGCATAAGCCTCTGATCCAAAAAGTGGTCCTTGCTGACCAAACGAGGCTAAGGGTGTTGCGATCGGAGAAAAAGTATTAGTTTCGTGATTCAGACGTGCGACAAGAATTTTCATTGCGCCTGCGACTCTCGTAAATGACACGCAACCATGCGCCCGCCTCCCAGCATCGTTTGCTTGGGTTCCTGCGTCCTGCAACGGTCAAAGGCCTCTGGGCAGCGCGTATGAAAATGACATCCCTTTGGTCGATTGACTGGACTGGGGACATCCCCTTGCAAAACGATGCGTGTCGCTTTGCGCTCCGGATCTGGTACCGGCACTGCGGACAAGAGCGCGACTGTGTAGGGATGCTGAGGATCAGAAAATAACTGTGAACGATCCGCGAGTTCAACAATTTTGCCAAGATACATGACCGCGACGCGATGCGTCATATGCTCGACAATCGCCAAGTCATGGCTAATAAATAACAACGCCAGGCCAAGCTCTTTTTGCAAATCCTGTAATAAATTCACGATCTGCGCCTTGACAGACACATCAAGTGCGGAGACAGCTTCATCGCAAATGATCAGATCGGGTTCCGCGGCTAAAGCGCGCGCGATGCAGATACGCTGTCGCTGTCCACCAGAAAACTCGTGTGGCCATCGCAAACCGGCATCCTTTGGTAATCGCACTTTTTCAAGCAGCGCCACAACACGCTCGTGAATCTGCGCTTCTGTGCTTGCCATACCAAAATTACGAATAGGCTCGGCAATGATGTCATGCACACGCATGCGAGGATTGAGACTAGAAAATGGATCTTGAAAAATAACCTGCACACGCTTGCGCAAGGGTCGCAACTCACTCGCACGTAACGAGTCGATTCTCACACCATCGAGCAAGACTTCGCCGGAGGTCAAATCAAATAAACGAAGAATTGATCTTCCGACTGTTGATTTGCCACAGCCAGACTCGCCTACCAACGCAAGCGTCTCTCCCTTTTTGATCGAAAAAGATACGCCGTCCACCGCATGTACATTTCCCGTTACCTTGCCGAACAAGCCGGTTTTAATTGGGAAAAACTTTTGCAGTTGACGAACTTCTAATAAAGGCGTGTTGACGGACGTAGACATGCGGGCAACCTGATTCGTATTAAGCGTTAGCGAAGGCGATTTCGCCGGCGAAATGGCAGGCAACCTGATGGCCTCCCTCTCTCACTTGCATGGCGGGCGCGATTTCTCGACAGGGATCCTTTGCCAGTGGACAGCGTGAAGCAAACACGCAGCCTTGAATTTTTTGCTTCAAACTCGGCACAAGACCCGGAATCTCTTTCAAACGCGTGGAATGCCCATCAAGCGAGGCACCCAATTTCGGCACTGCACCCAGCAAACCCTGGGTGTAAGGATGCAATGGTCTGGCGAACAATTCTTTGACTGGTGCCTCTTCAACCTTGCGCCCGGCATACATCACCATCACGCGCTCGGCAACCTCGGCCACCACGCCCAGATCATGCGTAATCAGAACAATCGCTGCACCGATCTTATTTTTAAGATCAGCCATCAAATCCAGGATTTGCGCCTGAATCGTCACATCCAGTGCAGTCGTGGGCTCGTCGGCAATCAATAGTTTTGGATTGCAAGCAAGTGCCATCGCAATCATCACGCGTTGACGCATACCGCCGGAAAGCTGATGCGGATACTCGTTCAGACGACGCTCAGCTTCAGCGATCCCCACCAGATTCATCAACTCCAGCGCACGTGCGCTCGCTTGCTCTTTGGAGATTTTCTGATGTAGGCGCAGCGTCTCGCACAACTGACGTCTGATCTGCAACACGGGATTCAGACTGGTCATCGGCTCTTGAAAGATCATTGAAATCGCATCGCCACGAATGGCGCGCATTTCTTTGTCAGTCATTTTGAGCAAATCTTTACCCAAGAATTTAATCGAGCCGGCAATCTTACCCGGAGGCTCAGGAATCAATCTCAAGATCGACATCGCAGTCACGGATTTGCCGCAACCAGACTCGCCTACGATGGCAAGTGTTTCGCCCTCGTTCACGACAAAACTCACGCCATCGACCGCGCGGTTGATGCCGTCCGGAGTGCGAAAGTGCGTCTGCAGATTTTCTACTTCTAATAAAGCCAAGACATCTCTCCAATCAGCTCGTTTTCGACTTGCGAGGATCAAGCACGTCACGGAAACCGTCTCCAAGCAGGTTCACGGCCAGCACAGTCGCTGACAGGAATACCGCAGGGAAAAATATGATGTACGGCAAGATTTGAAATAGCGTACGACCATCGGCCATGATGTTGCCCCAAGAAGGGATGATCGGCGGGACACCCGCTCCGATAAACGACAAGATAGACTCAGTAATCATGGCGGATGCGCAGATATAGGTTGCCTGTACAGTGAGTGGAGCCAAGGTGTTAGGCAAAATATGTCGCCAAATCAGCATCGGCATGCGACAGCCGCACGTAATCGCCGCATCGACATAGGCTTGCTCACGGAGCGACAACACCACACCGCGAACCAGTCGCGAGACGCGCGGAATCTCTGCGATGGTGATCGCGATCACCACATTTTCCACACTGGCACGCGTCAACGCCATCAATGCAATGGCCAGCAAGATCGGAGGAATGGACATCAGTCCGTCCATCACACGCATGATGACGGCATCGGCGCGACGGAAAGTGCCTGAGATCAAACCAATCGCCAGACCAATCACCGAGGCCAAAATAGCCACAGCAAAACCAATCGTCAAAGATACACGGGCACCATACATCACACGCGAGTAGATATCTCGTCCAAAGGCATCCGTGCCAAACCAATGTTTGGCGGACGGTTCAAGGTTACGGTTACGCGGCGCTAGCTCGGTCGGATCCACCGTGCCGAGCCACGGCGCAAACACCGCAATGATCAACATCACAAGCAACAGGCCTGCGCCAAAAGCGATCGTCGGATTATTGAGCAGAAAACCAAAGAAGCCTTTGCGTTGGCGCCGAGGTTTTAACAAATCCGGTAAGGTGGGGGCAGCAGCGAATTGAGTCATTAGTAACGAATCCTGGGATCAACGATTGTGTAGACCACATCAACGGCGAGATTGACCAGCACATAAACAAAGCTGAACACGACAACCAATCCCTGAATCAGCGGATAGTCGCGGCGCACAATCGCATCAATCGTCAAACGTCCTAAGCCGGGAATCGCAAACACGCTTTCTGTGACGACCGCCCCGCCGATCAGCAAAGCGATACCAATACCGATCACAGTCACAACAGGCACAGCCGCGTTTTTGAGCGCATGAATGAACAAAATACCGACCTGTCCCATTCCCTTTGCCTTGGCCGTACGGATGTAATCCTGCGACAACACCTCAAGCATCGTGGCACGCGTGATGCGTGCAATCAGCGCGATATAGACAAAACCCAGGGCAATCGCGGGCAACACCAGATGCTCAAACCACACGCCAAACCCCTTGGTATAGGAGACATAGCCTTGCACCGGGAACCAATCGAGTTCGAGAGAGAGAAAGAAACTTAATAAATAGCCAACGACAAAAACTGGAACTGAAAAACCAATCACTGAAATCGCCATCACGCAGCGGTCAATCCAAGTGCCTGACTTCCAAGCAGCCAGCACTCCGATTGGCACAGCGATACCGACCGCGAGGACCAGTGTCAGTAACATCAACGACAACGTGGGTTCAATCCGTTG
>JAURZO010000028.1 GCA_030653405.1 Zwartia sp.
TGTTCCGCGACCCCGGAATATGCACCCATATCCAGAGGCGCGCTTTTATGCGTCACACCCGAGGTAGGAGCCGTATGCGGTAATTCTGCAAGTACGGATCTGTGCGGGGGGCAGGAGGTAACTTCTGTCCCTACCGCGACCATTGAATCTTCATGCAGTGATGATTAGTTTGCGATTGGAGCGGGTGTCACGCGCATTGGTTTACTTTTAAATCGGAGATCGGCTTGCCAAAGGTCGTAAGCCGATTGCTGCGCGAGCCAAACTCGCGCTTCACCGCCTCGTTCGATTCCAAGCCATGCTTCGATACGTAATGCCATATCGGGCGAAATAGCTGCATGACCGTTGATCATGCGAGAGAAGGCCACACGCGATACCCCTAACTGTTGAGCAGCCTGGGTGACGTTAAGACCTAGCGCAGGCAACACATCGTCTCGTA
Source organism: Zwartia sp. (assembly GCA_030653405.1). GTDB lineage: Bacteria > Pseudomonadota > Gammaproteobacteria > Burkholderiales > Burkholderiaceae_B > Zwartia. The sequence continues at coordinate 437 of JAURZO010000028.1, forward strand.
TTGTGAGTCCTGGGTGCGGCGGGTTGTGCATGCGCTTAATTTATTATTCCTAATGGTAGTCTTGGTAATCAACCAGCACGGCATCCATGCCATCAAAGACAAATGTCATTCGCCAGTTTCCGCTTACCCATACAGAAAAGTGCTTTTTCAATGCTCCACCCTTAAGTGGGTGAAGCTTCCAGCCCGGTAGGTTCATTCCATTGGCATCGGTTGACTCGTGAAGTCTTGCAAGCATTCTCGAAAGTCGATGAGCCTAATGACTCCGCATCGCGCCATTTTGGGTGGTGGTGTGATCTGAATCGCAGCTATCTGTAGCGATGAATGAATCGATCAACAATCCGTTTTTAGCTGTCCCGCTAATTTTAATGATGCACGTAATGTCTCATTGATACGTGTTTGCCATCCTTCACCACTTGCCCGTAGTGCAGCGAGTACATCAGCATCCAAGCGAATTTTCACCGGCTCTTTAGGCGATGCAGACTTAGGTCTGCCACGTGTTTTTAAACGCGAGCCTTTATACAAATCGGCAGAATTGAAGAATGCTTCTGTTAACTCCGGCGCATCATCAGGATCCTTCCAGGTGGCGGGTGTAGAGCGCTTTTTCGCGGTCATTACCTTTCCTCATGCTAATAATACGGCGAGCCTCGCCGCGTGGTGTCCAGACTAAAACGACTAATCGCGTGTCTAGCAATCCTGCTGTGATGAATCTCTCCTCTTCGTATTCAAATCTCGTATCTTGAGCCGTGAAATGTAGGCCTTCGAATATTTCAATGGCACGTTCGAAATCTAATCCGCGCTCTTCAAAAGTCACTGATCGTTTTTCAGGGTCGAATTCAATCCGCACGTATATATTGTACCCCCATTAAATATAAAGTTACAGCATTTTTAGACAAACTTGTACCAACATTCTGCGTGAATGTGGACTAGATACAACTTGATAGAAATATCCTGTTTGCTAAAACCCAGCCAAATCTCACTTGCCAGTTTTCACTTACCCAAACAGAAAAGTTCTTTTTCAAAGCTCCACACTTAGGAGGGTAGGGTTGCCAACATCGGGCTCAAGGCGGTGACGATGATCTCAAGGTGATGATGCGTCAGCACTTTCCCTAGCCCTGCGATAGCCACCCATTCGCTTAACATAGTTCAGCAAATCCACGAAAAAAGGGTTGAAACTGAGCGTAGAAGAGTCGCCGACCAGTAACAACTTTCGGCGGGCACGGGTCATGCCAACGTTCATACGGCGGATGTCGGAGAGAAAACCGATGTCGCCATGTGGGTTACTACGAGTCAATGAAATAGCAATGATGTCTCGCTCCTGACCTTGAAACGAATCAACGGTACCCACGCTCAGCATCCGTTGCAGGAGTAAATCGTTGAGATCCTCGTTTTCCTCGATGGCATCCATCAAGTAGTTAATTTGGGCGCGGTAGGGTGCAATCACGCCAATGCTGAGCGATTTGTGTTCGTGCTCGGCATGGTCGTAAGAGGCGAGGAGTTGAGTGAGTCGCGCGAGCAGTAAGTTCGCTTCTTCGGGGTTTGCCGTTGAACGACTTTCGGGAATGGTCACTTCAAGAAAGCCGCAACCGGCTGTGTCTAGAAACTCCACGGGTAGGTCGGGTGCAAATCGCGGGTCATAAGCATCCAGGCCAGCGTGGCGCACACTTTGGTGCGCCACCAATTGGCCATGGTAGAACCTCTCTGAACTGAAACCCATGATTTGTTCGTGCATGCGGTACTGCACGGTAAGCATACGGGCCGTATCAGGCTGCCGCTTGATGCACTTTTCGAACAGGGTTTCGCGCAGGCCTTCGCGGGCGGCTTGCTCGCTTTTCACTGTAGGCGGCAGTTGGTGGTGATCGCCCGTCAAAATAATCCGCTTGCCCTTGGCAATCGGAATCCAACAACCCGGCTCCAGGGCCTGAGCGGCTTCATCGATAAAAACGGTTTCAAAGCTAAGGTGTCGAATGTTGCGGTTGCTCGCACCGACCAGCGTGCAGGTGATGATCTGTACCGATTCGATGACGTCTTCGGTCATCACGCGCTCTAACTCGTCGGCTGCCTGAAACAGCATTCGCGCTTCTTCCTTCAGCAGCTGGCGCTGCTGCTGTTCCTCGTAGCCAATGCGCCGAGTGCGCTGGTTGGCGGTTTCACGATACTGGTCTGCGGTTTGACGCATCGCACGCATCTTGCTGTAGCTGGGATGCGCCATCAAGCGGGCATCTAGCGTGTGCTTAAGCAGCAAGTCAGACACGCGGCTTGGGTTGCCCATTCGGATGACGTTGACACCGCGCTCCGCTAACTTTTCGGTCAGTAGGTCCACGGCCGTATTCGAGGGAGCACACACCAGCACACGCCGCTCACGTCGAACAGTTTCTAGGATGGCATGCACAAGCGTTGTGGTTTTACCAGTGCCGGGCGGTCCGTGGATGATGGCGACGTCCTTCGCACTGATCACGTGGTGCAGGGCTATGAGCTGCGAGTCGTTAAGCCGGTTGGGGTACAGGATATCGTCGGTCTTTTGCGCGCGAAAGTTAGCCTGTCGGGCTCCTAGCAAAATGTCACGTAATTCGGCTAACCGGTTTCCGTATGCGCCCATGACTTCACTGAGGGCGTTGTTCATTTCGCGGTAACTCACCTCATCAAAGGTGAGGTCTATGCCCAGCTTACCTCCTTCAAAGACCCAGTCGGGAAGCTCTTCTTTGGTGGTTACCAGCAGCAACTTATTGCGCCGAACACTCGTAATAACGCCGTTGAGTGTAGGCCGCTCTGATGCCGAGTGGGCTGGGGCATCACTGAACAGAGACGCATTCTTACCCACCTGAAACAAGTGGAGTTCCTGCCGACTAGCAGGGCGCTCAATCTCCAACACTACTTTGCCACCAAAACCAATGTCCTCTTTGGTGATGGTAATGGGGTACCAGGTGAAGCCGCGCCGCCGACGTTCCTTGATGCTGGCACTGGTATTTCTGAGTTTGAATTGAGCATGGTCTTCCTTTTGCTCAAGTTGCATCAGTGCACGCACATGACGCAATTCATTTTCAACAGCGCGATGGTCGGTGAGGATAGTGTCGATGTCAGCCAACGGAGTACTTATCAACTTCACACTGAAGTACCTTTTTCGACAACGCTAACTGGTAACGGCGAAGTTAGATTGAGATGGACATCGCGCTGTGGATAGGGGATGGCTATGCCCGCTTCGGAAAGTTGCTGATAAATAGTATGGCGTAAATCACTGTCGACGTTGCGTGCCACGAGTTTTGGGCCGAGTTCAACCCAATAAACAAGGACCATGATTAGAGCGCTGTCGGCAAAATCTTCAAAGAAGACTTCTGGGGCAGGTGTTTTCAGGGGGCTTGGATGGTCAGTTGCAGCGGTTAATAGTAATTGCTCAGTTGCTCTTGTATCGGAACCGTAAGCAACACCGATCCGTATTTCTCGACGAATATGCTGATTGGAATATGTCCAGTTAATCACTTGAGTTTCCAGAAAACTGGAATTTGGCACCAAGGCTTCGACCCCATCGAATCCCCGAACAGTGGTGGCTCGCATATCCACTGCTGTGACGTGTCCGATTGTGCCACCCAGTTCTATGATGTCACCGACGCGTATCTTTCGCTCGAACAAGATGATGATGCCGCTGATAAAGTTTTTAATGATAGTTTGTGTACCGAAGCCGATACCAATGGCAAGCGCTCCGCCCATGAAGGCGAATACCGTCAATGGAATGCGCGCCAGATTCAGCACGAATATGATTAGACCGATTGCCAGCAGAATCATCACCCAGCGGCGGATGACAGATGCTAATTGATAGCCAATCCCAAAGCGACGCACTAGAAATATCTGCATGCCTTGTAATACCTTGGAGAATAGCCAATACCCAAAGACAAACAGCAGTATCGCTCCGATACTCTTGCCAAGGGTCACGCCATAACTGACAGTGACCTTCCGACCATCAATTTCGGATACATCATCTACTGCGAATAATTCGAATTGCCAAAAGCGTGTTATTGCCGAAAAAATACTCTCGACCACTTGGTTGGCTTTAAGGCTAATCGAGGCGTTTGTGGCCTGATTAGTGTCATCGTTCCACCTGACCAACTGCCGTTCAAAGCGGTTCGCAGCCAGTTCAAGTCTGTCGTGTATGGCGGCTCTTTCATTGAACAGAGCCAGAAGTTCTTTCGCCTGATTATGCTCTGCAGTGTCCGGCGCAAGATTGGCCACTCGTGTTTCCTGCTC
>JAURZO010000098.1 GCA_030653405.1 Zwartia sp.
TAACTCGGATGGGTGATGCCAAACTCATTCGGTCGATGTCACGCAAAGGGTGCTCACCCGATAACTCAGCCTGTGAAGGCTTCTTTGGTCGACTGAAAAACGAGTTGTTTTAGTCGTCCCAGAAATATTCATTTCAAGCCATTGACGCAGTCAGCTGACCGCGCCTGAGTGCTGCATAGCGATTTGATATTCGGCTTTGCGTCAATAAGCCGACTAAACCCAGCATCCCAATCAGGCGCAATAAAAGGCGGATGCCTTTTTTGCGGATCATCCGCATTAACCAACGGATGTTATAGCCCGCTGCGCACAGTACCGCATGAATCGCATCCCCTTCTGCGCCCTTGAGGTGACATCTTCCCATTCGATGATCTGATTTCAGGTGACCGATGATCGGCTCGATGGCTTGTCGTCGTTTAAGAAGGCGTCGCTCTTGCGCTGTGAGACTCTTGTATTTGCCTCGATGTTTAATACTGACGTCTGGGTTTTGTTGATCGACACCCCGATAGCCGAGGTCAACGTACACATCTTTGATCACGCTGTTTGACAAGATACTGGCTTGTTCAAGCTGCTCGTTCAATGTGTGACCATCGTAGGGGTTATTCGGGAAGCTTCTCGCACCAAGGATCAAATTGCCTTTGAGTGTGCTGGTGATCCCAACTTTGACACCAAACTCGTACGGTGTCCGGGCTTTGCCCTTGGCGATCACCTCAACCTCGGGTGCATGCCAGCTATAGAGCTTGGGTACGCCTTTGGTCTTGCGATGCTTGGTCTGCGTCATCAGCTGTTTCGCCTTATGCAAGGCATCCAGAACAGATTGCTTTAAATCTTGGGCGATTGTTGCGAGTTGACGCTCAATCTCGCGCGCCAGTCTGCCGACAATGGTGCGTTGCCGATTGATGGGCTTTCTCATTCGACGGAACTGGCGAGCGTGTGCATAGCCACCGGCCTTTCTTGTCAGCTGTTTACCTTCCTTGGCGAAGGTCTGCTTCAGATCAATCCCAACGGATTTGGCGATGTCCACGAGTTTGCGCCGCGCCACCTCGAGGAGACGGCTATCCGTGGGGTGGGCAATCGCCTTGGGCTGAACAGTGGAATCCACCACGACCGTCTCCAGAGCTTTCTTCGGTATGGCCTTCAGATTAAGCGCGACAGAAATGGTTTGTGACAGCAATTCTTCTACACCGTCTTCACCAATCAACTTACGAAACTTGCCGATCAGAGTTGCATCACAGGGAAACCGATGTTCAAAGTAGTCCATGCCGGAGAAATACTGCCACGTGGGCATCTCTGCCCAACGCTCAACCACGCCTTCGTCACTTTCGTTGAAGGCATGCTTCAGATACAGCAACGACACCATCAGGCGTATTGGCAACCTGGGACGACCGGCGTTTGAGACACCGCCGCCCACTCTCAACGTCTGGGCACCAAAGAGCCCTATATCCTGAACGCTCTTACCGGCTTTAACTTGACGCGCGAACTGATGCGCAAGTGACGCTTCAATCTCTTGCCAAGGCATGCGGGAGGCGAGAATAACGAGGGGATGTCTA